>CAYHNK010000007.1:0-37455 GCA_964357695.1 uncultured Bdellovibrionales bacterium
TGTGCGGCGGCTCCTCAGGGACGCGGCTCTCCTCAGCCCGACTTTGCGGATCCGCACCCCAAAGGACCCTCGCCGTTTGTGGCGATGCGCGACATCGCGCTAACATGCGCCCGTGCGCAGCCGCTTTGACAGTCGCCCCCTCATCCTGCGTCGCAAGTACACGCAGGTGCTACGCGGAACCGATGCCCTTGGCTGGCGCGCACAGCTCGCGCACGGCACGCATCTGTTCTTCGTCATTTTGACGGCGGTCGTCGCCCGCAACGTCGCCAACCAGCAGGTACTCGACAGCCTCGGCCCCCAGGTGCTCGGCAAGCTCTACGTCGGCGTCTCGCTGGTCGTCGGCCTTGCTCTGGCACTCGCCGGCTATTTCGCCCGCGAGATGGAGACGCGCAGGCTCGCCCGCATCGTCCACATCGCGGTGGGCATCACCTTGCTCGGTGCGTGGGTGGCCCCCGAATCGCCTGGCGTGCTCCGCCTCGTCATCTACGTCGCCGCCGAGCTGTGCGCCGCGCTGCTGCTGCTCACGTTTGGCCTGCTGCTCAACGCCCGCCTCGGTCCACGAGACGCACGCCTCATCGCCGCACGGGTCGGTCTCGGCGGCATGTTGGGCGGACTCGCTGCCGGAGCGGCTCTGCGCTTTGGTGCCGTAGCGCTCGGCAGTCGCTCGCTACTCTTGCTCGCAGCCGCGGCCGCCCTCGTACCGCTTGTGTGGTTGCCAAGCGTGGCCGCTGCGAGGCGTCGCGCTCAGCGTCCACTTGGCACGCCGAGCCAACAGAAGGCACTCGCGCCCTACGGTCGATGGGTCGCTCTCGCCACGGTTCTCATGGTCGCAGCGACAACGCTCATCGACTACCAGTACCGCGCCACCGCCGCCGGCTGGTATGCAGGTGACCGTCTCACCGCTTTCTTCGGCGACGTCACGCTGCTCACCGGCGTCGTCAGCATTGCTTTCCAGCTGATCTTCCTCGGGCGCGTGCTTGACCGCTTCGGTCTTTTTGCCACCGCGAGCGTGATGCCGGCCGTGCTCTTGGGCAGCGTCGTATTATTCGGCCTACTGCCCGTGCGCGCAACACTCATCTTGCTCAAGGTCCTCGACTCTGGCGGCAACATGTCGGTGCAGCAGGCTACCGGCAATCTATTGCTCGCCCCGTTGAGCGTCAGCGCCCGTGCGGTATGGCAAGGGCGCATCGACGGCTTTGCCAAACGAGGCGGTCAAGCGGCGGCAGGCGTGTTTCTCGATCGTGTCGCGCTCACCCCGCCGCAGCTCGCCCCAGCGGTGATGCTCTTGTGTGCGGTGTGGCTGCTCGCGCTCTGGCGCACCCGGGGTCGCTACGTACGCCTCTTGAGTGTGTTGGTGGGCGGCCCACGAGCCCGTGAGCCGGCGCTCGCGGCCTACGACGGCGTGACGCTGCGCATGCTCGAGGAAGAGCTTGCGACCGCTAACGCCGCGCGAGCGAGCGCCTTGCTCGATTTGCTCGAGTACGGCGGACATCGGGTGCCGAGCACCACGTTGCTCGCGCTCGTCGACGTCCATACGGGCAATGCGGCAAGTCGCCGCGTCATCGAGTATCTCGCCAACCTGGCGGACGTCGAGTCGTTGCAGCGACTCATCGGACATCGACATCCCGGCGTCGCGTGTGAGGCGCTTGCCGCACTCGCGGAGATCCGCCCCGGCGCGGCGCAAAAGCGCTGCCAGCTGCTTCTCGTTGAGCCAACCTGTCCGGCGCCGCTGCACGCCATGGCCGTGGGGATGCTGGCCGACCAAGCGACACGAGCCACACCAGCTCTGCGACAGGCGCTCGAAGCTAATGACGCCGCAGTACGCCTCGCATTGGCGCGCGGGCTGAGCCTCGTCCCAGTACCGATCGCGGGCGGCGTTGGGGACGCACTCTGCGGTCTCGCGGCCGACGCGGATGCCGATGTCGCCCGCACCGCCCTCGCCGCGCTTACCCAGCATCCCACGAGCGCGGCCGTCGACGTGACGCTTGCGGCAGTGCACAGGCCGGCGCTGCGAGCTACTGCGATGCGCACGCTCGGCGCTCTCGGCTCGCTGGCGGTCCCGAGCATCACCGAGGCCCTTGCGCGCACCGAGGACGAGCCCCGTATCGCCGCGGCCCTTTCGTGGGCTCTCGGACACATTGGCGCCCAGGGCGCCGTCACAGGTCTCTTGCGCGCGCTCGACGCCGCCCATGTGGAAGTGCGCTTGAGTGCAGCGGTGGCGCTGACGACGTTGCAGCGCAAGGTGCGACCCCTGGCGATCTCGGCCGACGACCTTCATCGGCGCCATCTCAGTGAGCTGGCCTATTATGCCCGCATGCGTGACCTGACGCGCGCGGGCCTGCCCACGACACCTGCCGCGCGTCTGCTCCAGCGCACCGCGGGTCAGCGCGGCCAGGCGAGCCTCGAGTGCCTCTTTCGCTTGTTGGCCGTGCGCTATCCGGAGGAAACCATCCAAGGCGCCTTCGTCGCGTTGAGCTCCTCCGATCGGCGCCAGCGCCAGCTCGCCATGGAGCTACTCGACACCGTGCTCGAGGCCTCGCTGCGCCAAGCGTTCACGCTCGCCATGGGAGAGCGGCCCGTGCGCATGCGGCAGCGCGATGTGGAGACGCTGTTGACTCTCACGGGGCGCGAGGGAGATGCGTGGATGCGACGCCTCGCCGCCGCCGTGCTTGACGACCTCGAACGGGGCACCGCTGCCCGGAGCACCCAAATGAATGATCCCTTGCTCGATCGCGTGCTCGAGCTACAGGCTGTGACGCTTTTTCAGGAGAGCGCCGCCGAAGATTTGGCGGAGCTCGCGGCCCTCACGAGCCCCGTCGAGCTGCCCGCCGGCAACACCATCTTTCGCGAAGGGGAGCCGGGCGACACCATGTATGTCATCCGGCAGGGCGAGGTGACGCTGCGTGCCGGGCCGCGGGTGGTCGAGAAGCTGACCGACGGCGACGCCTTTGGCATTGTCTCCGTACTCGATCGACGACCACGCGAGATGAGCGCGGTGGCCACCTCGCGCGTGCGCCTGTGGAGCATCGAGGCCGAAGATCTCTTGCAGCTTCTGGCCGACCGGCCGTTGTTCATGCACAGCGTCTTTTGCGCACTCACCGACGCGTTGCGCAGCCAGGTGGACCGCATCGGGCTGGGACGGCGGCGGGTGTAGTCGGCTCTCTAGTGCACCCACGCAGCGCTGGCCAGCGTGCGCGACGGGCTTGTGCGCAGCACGGCGTCATCGGCGATTTCGGCGACGGCGCGCATCAGCTCCTCGCCGTGTTTCGAGTCCGCCAGCGCCGTGACCGCGTAGCGACGACCGTTGTGCTCGATGAGCGCGCTGTCGGCGTGGTAGGTGCGCCAGCTACCGCTCTTGCGGGCGAGAAACGTCAGCCCCGGGCGCTTCTCGAGCGCCGCGACAAACTTGTGATGCAGCATCGGCGGCGCCATCAACCCGAGCAGCCGCTCACTCCAGGCGGGCGTCACGAGCGCGCCGCGGGCCAACATGGCGTAGAAGCGTGCGGCCTGCCGGGCGGTTGCCCCGTGCGTGATGTCAAAGTGCGGGTCGCGGTTCACCTCACCGCCGGAGCGAAACGCACGGCCGATCCACAAACCGCCGTAGGTGTCGTCGTACAAGCAGTAGCGCGCATCGCGCATGGTGCTCTCGATCGCTGCGAGACCCACCTGATCCACGGCCCACGAGGCGTCCTCATTGCTCGAGTGGACAATCATTGAGCTGAGCCGCGTCTGCATTTCATCCGACCAGGTGAGCTTTCCCGCTTCGACGGCACTCACCACCGACAGCAGCGCGGCAATCTTCGGCACGCTGGCGGCGTACATCATCGTATTGTCGTTGAGCCCGGCGTAGCTGACGCGATCGTCGTCCGTGAGATCGACGACGGCGACCGACAGCTTGTGCCGTTTGAGGTACTTGCCGAGCCGCGCCTTGGAGATGCCGCGTTCGAGCGCAGCTTGCAGCTTGGGGCTCTTGCGTAACAGCGGTAGGGGGGCCCGGCACGGTGCGACACGACGGCCGACGGTGTTGCCCGCGAGCCTCGGCGCGCTCGGCGGTCCCGCGAGCGTCAGCAACACCACAGCCACTGCCGCCACAGCGCTCATCGTAGCATCAGCTCGTGGATGGCGCTGGCGAGGCGCTCGTGCGCGTCGGCGGCATTGGTTTTCAGCTCGTTGGACATAACTCCAACAATATACACAGGATTTCGTGCGGGCGCCGTGTTTTTGGCGTCCTCGGGGATCGTCACGGCGGCTGTTTCGACCTCCACGAGGCTGTTGAGCACGTTGACCGCGTTGCCCTCATACGCGGCACACGTGTAGCCCGCTTCCGGTTGGCACTGATAGAGGCTACCGCTCTTGAAGAACACCGCGGCGTCACGAAGGGCCGGGCTCTTGGCGTAGCGAATGCGGCGGCGCGTCAGATACAGCATGCGCTTGAGCTCGAGACTGGAGAACGCATCCACCATGCGTCCTTGCTCGACGCGCAGCAGCCACTGCACGAGCGCGAGCGGCGTCACCCGGCTCGTGTCCCCCTGCACGTAGCTACTGGCACCGCGGGTAAAAAAGAGGCGCAGCAGAAAGGTTTGCGGGTCGAGCCCCGCTTCGACGAGCGGCGCGTCGACGACCTCGAAGGCGGCGGTCGTGAAGTCAGCCTTCGTCCACCGTTGCCACAACGGTGCGTCGTACACCGCGGGTGGATACCCAGCCGCGAGCAGATGCATGAGCGTCGCTTCGCGCCACAGCATCGTCGCCGCCGCATTCGAGCTCGGCGACAGCGCGTGATCCATCCACTCCCACAGACTAAACCGATCACCGACGCGCACGGGTCGCACCGCCGCGCTCGTTCCCTCGACCACCGGCACCTCGTGGTGATTGGGCATCGCCCACGCGTCAGCGCTCACTTGCGCCTCGCGCAACAGGCGCTCGCGCGCAGCGACATCGTCCGGAAAGCGTTGGCGCAGCTCGCGCAGCATGCCGGCAGCAATGAGCACCTTGGCAACGCTCCCCGGGGTCTGCGGCTCCGTCTCACGTACCGCCGCAAAGCGTGGCGTCGCGGGCTCGGTGATATCGAGCAACGCCACGTGATATTGACGCCACTCCGTCCGACGCAGCAGCGTTTCAAGCGCCGCCTGCAACGCCGAGTCCTTGGGCGTTTGCGCGCCCAAATCGAAGTCGTGCCCCGCGGCGAGCATGCGCAGGGCGATGCGATCGCTTGGCCATTGCGCTCCCGGAGGGTCTTTGCGCCCTCGTCGCTCATCGGCGTCGATGGCGCGCTGCCAGGCAAGCCTTCTGATGCCCGTGCGCTCACCGGCATCGGTGGGGTACGCGCGGGCCGCACCCGCGAGCCCGCACACGGCCACCCCCAACGCCAAGCCCGTGCCCCATGCGCGGCGACGCCGCAACGTGCTCATGGCAGGGCCTCCTCCAGCGATATGGGTCCCGCCGCGAGTACTGCGCTCGCGTCCATCGCCGCAAGAGTCGGCTCGAGCACCGGCGCGTGCGCGGTGCGCAGCGGTCTGATCTGCATGAGATAGAGCCGGCGCCCGACAAAGCCAAACTCGACGTCCCACGGCGCGCTCGTGGCCGGCATCTTCGCACGCACCTCGCCGACAAGCTCGGTGAGCAGGCGCACCATGTCATCGGTCAACAAGGGCTCCCGACCGCTTGTCTGCTCGATGCGCACACCTTCGCCGGGCGGCTTGGGGATGCGCTTTTGCGTCACTGTCCGTGGTGAGGCGATCAGGCGGCGCCCTCCACGCGCGTCGATCACCAGGGTCTCGGGCGAGCCTCCGTCCACGACGGCGGCCACACCTTCACTGACGCTCACCGTCCAGCTCGTCGGGTCACCGTGCTCGATATCCGCGGTCACGAGCACGCCCGACACGTCGGCGGGCACGGTGCGGTGCAAGATCACCGACGGGTAGACGTGCTCAGGATTGGTGAGAATGCGTTCGCGCCAGCGAAAGGCTCGCTCGGAAAAAGGCGAGGCCCAGACGTCGCGAATTGCCGCGAGGATAGTGATGGGCTTGACGCGGTTGGGCACCGTGAGATTGAGCCCCGCGCCGGTAAAGTCTTTCAAGTCCTCGACGTTGGTGTCCGAGCGCACAAACACACCCAAGGTCCCCGGCGGGCCCAGTTGGCGCAGACCGTCTTGCACCGCCGCCACAAAGCCGCTGTCAAAAGGCAGCGTCGCAATCGCCTGGCGAAACTGCGCGAGCTCCGTAAGGACCATGGCCTCGGCGCGCTCGGGTGGCTCGGAGCGAGCCCGCTCGTACGCCTGGCGCAGGCGCGCAAGGGGCGAGGGGGTCCCATCTGGAGCACTCCTGTCGACGTGTCGCACGAACAAGCCAAAGGGCAGTACCGCCGCATCCGAGACCCGCGTCGGGAAGAGCCGATGCAGACGCCCGAGCTCGGCAGCCTTGGGACCCACACGCACGCCGGCATCGGTCTCCGAAACGTCCGCAAGCGCGAGCACGCGGCGCGTCGTGAGATCCAGTCGTCCCACATCAATGGTAAGAAACGGCGTCGCCGCCGCGCTCGGCTTCTGTAGGCGGACGCGCTCGGCGTCAGGCAAGAGACTGAGCGGTCCGAGCAGCACGTGACGCCCAGCGCTCACGCCCAGCACCAGCTCTTGGCCGACGAGCGGTCGCAGCACATCGGCGAGGGCCGGCGACACCGTGGCGTGCGGCACCCCCAGGTTGCGCGCGAGCAGCGCCACGTGGGACAGAGAGCCTCCGGCGCCGCGCGTCAGGATCCCGGCCACCGGTGGCAGCTCGGCCACGAGCTCATCGAGCAACGCGAGCTCGTCGCGACGCAGCGTCGATGCATCGTCGGTGGGCCCGAGCACGCGCAAGCGGCCGACGGCGAGGCCGGCATTCTCGCCGCGGACCGAGGCACCACTTGCTCCCGCCAATCCGATGACCCGATCCGCCCGTGGACTCAGCCGCTCGACATCTTGCTGCAACCTGTCGAGCAGCTGGGCGAGAGGCACCGCGATGCCACTGCGCAACACGTCATCAGTAACCAGCGTCGCTTTGGGCTCGACCGCTTGATAGCGCAAGAGCGCAAGTCCGAGGGTTGCACCGACGCGCGCGCGCATCCAATCGAGCACGCGCCGAAGGTCCTCGATCGCGGCGACATAGGCGCTCGCATCACCGCTACGTGCACGGGCGAGCAAAGCCTGTGCACTTGCCTGCTCGCGTGGCGAGAGCATCCCGAGGTCTTCGGCCGCATCGAGCAGCGTGCCGGTAAGAGCCAATCCCTGAGCGCGTGTGAGCGAGGCGCGAGCGAGCAGCGCCGCATCTTCAACCCACAGCTCTTCGACCAGTGCCATCGCCTGGAGCAGCAGCAAGTTGCGCTCGCCGACGAGCGGCGTGTCACCGACGCGAAGCGCAGCGCCCGCACGCGCGAGCAGCTCGGCCCCAGCGCGCAGTCGCACCGCCGCATCACCTTCGGTCGCGGCGAGATAGCCGTCGATGACCTCGCGCACCTTGGCGAAAGGCAACCAGCGGCGCATGTCGGTCAGACGGGCACGGCGGCGCAGCGGGTCGTAGTGGATGCGCATGGTGTCGCCGAGGGCCTTCGCCTGGTCACGCAGAGCGGACGGTGCGCTCGCGCTGTACTTCTCGACGGACACCAAGTCGCTCGCTTCGGGCAGCGTGTGGATCTTAAAGCGCAGGGACGCAAAGGCGGGATCGGCGTCACCGATCTCCGCGGCGAGAGCGCGGATCTCGTCGGCCCGCGTGCTGTCCTCCCCGTACGGCAGTGCACGAATGAGGCGGATGGCGAGCGGACGCTCGCGACCGAGGAGCTCGGCATTCTGCATGAGGGCAATGAGCAGCTCTCGCGCCGCCTTTTGCTCGTCTTCGATTTGCCGCACGCCGCGATACGCTTTGGCCTGTTTGAGCACCCAACCATCGAGCACGCGCTCGAGATAGCGCTCGATGACGAGGGCGCGCGCGCGATAGAGCCCGTCTTGTAGCAGCACCTCGGGTGTCGTGGCGGCGAGGATAGTACCGACATACAACCCGAGGTCAGCCAGTCGATTTGTCTCGGGCTTGGCGACGCCGTACTGATGCCCGCCACCATGCTCGGTGCAGGCATTCGCCCGTGGGAGCTGTGTCGTGCCGTCGGCGCAGAACCAGGCCACGCCCTGGTACGGGCCGCGCGGATCCTGCCGCATGGCGTCGATTTGGGCCCGCGCCCACGTGCGTTTGGCCTCCTCCAGCGGCTCGGCGAGGGGTGCGGCGATACCGGCCGTGAGAACGAGCGCGAGGCAGATCATCGGCGCAGTCTATACGCAGGCTCAGCGCATCCGCCAGTCTGCGTCACGACGTCGCAGCTACGGTGGACAGCCAGCAGCGCCGCTCTCACGTCCGCCGATGTCCGGTGCCGTGCCAAGATATTGTGGGGCCTGCGCCAACGGCAGGATGAGGTCGTAGCCAAGATCTGCGCCCGCGTCGATGAGTCCGTTGCTCGCACCGAGGCAGTAGTACGTACCCACGTCAACATCCGTCGAGCGGTAGGCGGGATCGATGGCGTACTGCCAGAAGTTCGAAGCCACGGGATACGGATCCACGCACGAGCCAAGGCACGTCTGCGTGTTCCCGTACAGGTTGTTGCCGTAGTTGGTTCCACCCACGAGCGGCGCCGTGCACGCAGGGGTCACATCCCAACCAACTGCATTCGCGAGCTCGACCGCCGCCAACCCATTGTGGGAGACGATGTTGTTGCGCATGCATGCCCCCGTGATAAGCGAGCCGGAGAATCGCACGCCCTTCTGGCTGTTGGTGGCGATGGTGTTGTGATCAATGCGGGTCGTCGCGGCGTCGATCACCTCGATGCCGTCTTCGCCGTTGCCGGCCACCACGTTGCCAACGAGGCTGACCACATCCCCGCTGGCATACAGGCGCACGCCGTCGACGTCGTTGCCCACGATGCGGTTGCCTGCGATCAGCGTGCCCGCCAGGCCGCTGACCTCGATCTGAATGCCGACCATGTGGTTACCGCGAATCGTTGAGTCGAGGATGCGCGTACCCTCGGGGATCGAGGCCGGGGCGCTGGCGTCTCCCACGACGATGCCACCCTTGTCATCACCAGCACTGTCCGTGCCACCGCTGATGGTGCTCTGCGCGATGAGCGTGTTGTCGGCGCTGCCCAGCACAACCACACCATAGCGACGAAAGCCGTCGATACTCACGCGACGCAGCACCACGTCGTCCCCGTCAATCATGACCGCGTTGTAGTCGCTGCCCCCCGAGCGCGCGAGGGCGACGTCCTCGATGACGACGTCGTTGCCCTGCAGGCGAAACAACGGCGGCGCCGTGTTGGCCGTGACCGTCAGCACGCACTCGGCGCTCCCGCGCAACCAGATGCCGCCGACAGCGTTGATGGTCGTCATGGAGCCGTCCACGTCGAAGCTGCCCAGGACGATGTGCTCGCGCCCCGAGCGGGCCGCGGCGTCGGTGATGAGAAGGTTGAGATCGCTTTGAGAGGTCGCTGTGGCGCAGTGGTCGTCCAACGCGGCGCTCGTGTTGGTGGGATCGGTGCCGCAGTACTGCTCGAAACAATCCGCGACTCGGTACAGGGTCGTAAGGGTGGTGCTACCCGCCAGCGTCGTCGGATCGCTGTCGCTGTTGGTAGCACAATCGAACGTACAAGTTGGAATGTGGTCGTCGCAGTCGTTGACGGCGCAGATGCCGTCGCCATCGATGTCGGTGCCGTCCTGATCCGGCGCCCAGGCGTCGACACCCGTATCGGCGCAGTCGTCACAGCCATCCAGATCGGCGTCACCGCAGACGTTCGCGTTGCCATCATTGGAGTCGCTGAGATTGGGCTCGAGACAACCCGTGCGCGCGTACGCATCTCGACCGATGCCATCACCATCGAAGTCGACACATGGGTCGCGACAGTCTGGCGTTGTGTCCAAATCGACGTCGCCCGTACAATCGTTCGTGCACGCGACGACGCCATCGTCGCAGTCGCCGGTGATGCCGTCGATGTAGCACCAACCGTCTCCGTCGACGTCGGTACCATCGCTGCCTGGGTCAAAATGCGCCGAGCTACAGTCGTCACAACCGTCGCCATCGGTATCGGCACAAGTACTGTTGTCGTGGTCGTCGTCGTCGGTCGCCAAATCCTCGCAGCCCGCATTGCCAACCGTGCCGTCGCCCAAACCGTCGCCATCGGCGTCAAAGCATTCGTCGCGGCAATCGGGAATCGGGTCGATGTCGATGTCGATGCTGGAGCAATCGCTCGTGCAGGCGATGGTGGTATCGTCGCAATCTGTCCCAGGACAGCCTGCGCCCACGCCGTAGCCATCGTGATCGACGTCGAGGCAGTCATCGATACAATCGTGCTCGCCGTCATGATCGGCATCGGTCGTGCAGTCGGTTGTGCACGCGATGACCGTGTCGTCGCAATCGCCACCAAGGCAACCTGCACCGACGCCGTAGCCGTCCCCGTCACCGTCGGCGCAGCTCGTGCCGACACGCTCACAGACGTGCTGCACCGTATTGCAGGCATAGCCGCCCAGGCAGTCCGCGACCGTGTCGCACGGCCGACCCTCGAGCGAGACGATCTTCTTCGTGCAAGCTACCACCGTGAGCGCAAAGAGCGCCCCGAGCAGATAGCGTTGCGTCGCTCTTGTCGGCGCGATGACGCGGTCCGTGGCCATGTGCATTCTCCTATCAGCCTAGCAGATCACGCGGCGGCTCGCACGGCGCGCTACTTCTTCTTCCACGTCGCGCGCCACCCGGTGGGCATCGCCTCAACGTCGCGGCCGTACCCCCACGAGTCGGCGCGCTCGACCACATAGAACATCGTTGGATCGATGGCGCGGGCACTGGCGATGAGACGACGCACGCGCTTGCGCGCGCAGGAGGCGTAGATGAGCTTGACCGGTCCGTCTCGGCCTTGACCCTCGAATGTCGTGACCACTTGCCCGAGTCCGCGAAGCGTCTCGGCCACCGCGTCGCCGTTGTGCATGGACACGATCCGCAGCACTGCGTTGCCAAACGCCATACGCTTTTCGAGATAGATCCCCACGGCGTTGCCACTCGCAAAGCCCGCGGCGAAGGCGACAGCGACGATGGGACTCTCATGCACGCGCGCGATCACGTGCGAGACCACGACGATCCAGATGAGGACCTCGCAAAAGCCGAGCGCCATCGCTGTGCGCATGCGTCCCGCAACAATGGCGAGCGTGCGTACCGTTCCCATCGAAACATCGACGATGCGCAAGAAGAAGATGGCAAGCGCGAGACCCCAGATGGGCAGGTGTGCAAGCGCGTTCACGTTGGGGCTCATACCACCGCAAATCCGCGGATGGAATCCGCACGCGAGTCTGCTAGGTTGGGCGCCATGTGGCGCAGCCTGCTCGCGTTTTCGGTGCTCGTGCTCGAGGTGATCTTTCTGGCGCCGCTCGGCGCCGTGGCCGGGACGCTGAATCTGCCACGCGCGAGCGCGGATTGGGTGTATCGCACGTTCGCCCGCATCGGTTTGTGGGCCGCGGGTGTGCGTATCGATCCGATTGTCTGGCACGTGGATCCGCGCACCCTTGGCGACCGCCTGGTCATCGTCTCCAACCACGAGAGCATGGTCGACCCCCCCGTGGTGGTCGCAGCCCTGCACCAACGCTCGATTCGCTTTGTCGCCAAGGCACAGCTCTTTCGCGTACCGCTTTTTGGGTGGGCCATGCGCGCCACGGGCAACATCCCCGTCACGCGCGAGCGTACCACCACCGACCTGCGCCGGCTTACCGATGCCCGCGCAAGAGCTCACGATCGCGACGTGGCCTTTTTTGCCGAGGGGACGCGTGGCACCGAAGGACGGTTGCGCGAGCTGAAGAAGGGCGCCTTCGTCTTCGCCCTCGAGCATCGCCGCAGCATCTTGCCGATGGCCATCGGGGGCTCGTTTGAGCGCCTCGTGCCGCACACGCTACGCGTACGCCCGGGCAAGGTCGCGGTGGTCATCGGCGCGCCCATCCCTATTGACGGGTACGGCTACGAGGATCGCGAAGCGTTGCGTCAGCGCACCTTCGAAGCGGTGCGCGCCTTGCGTGAGGAAGCACTCACGCTCGCCGGCTCACCTCGCGTCGGGCGGTCCCTCGCAACGCGGGAAGTTGGCTCCTAGCCTAGTGCGAATCTGCTTTGCGTAGGTGGTCGAAGTTGGGAAAGAGATACTCAAAGACGACGAGCAAGACAAACGGGATGAGCAGAATGACGAGCGCGTGCACGACGCCTTCCCAAGCGAACATCTCCGGCACATACGTCTCACGAAAGCCACGCATGCTCTTGCTGAACATCTGGCCGCCGATGACCACGTTCCAGCGCATGGACAACACCTGCAGCAGCAAGAGCAAGGACGCGACCATCGTCAGGGTATTGCGCAGTCGGTCGTGCAGGTACTTCTCCATCAGCACGGTGATCATCAGCAAGATGAACGGGATGAGGCCACCGATGACCATCTGCACCGAGATAAAGGACACCGAGAGCTGGTTGACGAGCAGGTGGCCGATGACCTCCCACTCCTCGGCGCGCTCGTAGGCGAGCGTCACGATCTCGAGGACTTCGAGCGTCAGCGACAAGATCATAAATAGCCACAGGTAGCGCGCCATGCTCGCGACGGTGCTGCCCTGGATCGGCATGCCCTTGAGCTTCATCGCGATCTGATAGAGCACGATGAGCACCGCGATGCCCGAGACGACCGCCGAGAAGAGAAAGATGACTGGCATCAGCGGCGTCGACCACCACGGATTGGCCTTGATGGCGCCGAAGAGAAAGCCGACGTAGCCATGTAGCAGGCACGCCATGGGGATGCCGATGGCGGCGAGCACACGCACGATGTTGTGATCGTAGCGTTGCGCCTCCTCGGAGGTGTCATAGACCCCCAAGGCCAGCACCGCGTAGACGCGACGCGCAAAACCACGCGACTCGATGGCCTTGCGAATGATCTCGGTGCGAAAAACGAACCACAGCTCCAGCATGACGACGACGAAGTACGAGGCGTACAAGATGCCAAAGCCGGCCATGGCGGAGGAGAAATGCGGCGTGACAATGATGTTGAAGGCGCGAAAGACCTTGCTCATCTCGTGGAGATCGAGCGCCAACAGCCCATCGAGCGCCTCGCGCGTGGCGCCGAGGTGACTGACGAGCGGCAGCGTCGCGACCAGCAAGAAGCAGAACGAAGCCGTGAGCGCGAAGCGTCCCACCGGCTTGAGCTCCTCGCGGTTGAACACGTGGTAGAGCGACGAGACGACAAACGCACCCGCGACGAGCCCGGTGATGTACGGATACATCACGATCATGAGGCTCCAATGGATGTGCACGTCGTTGGGGAAGAGGTATCCGGTGAGCTCGGGTATCATCAGCGCACCTCCATCGACAGGCCGCGGTAAAAGCACTGCGGTTTGGTCAAGAGCTCGGGCTGCAAGACGTGCAGGCGCTCGGTGGCCAGGATCTGATTGATGGGATCGTCAGGGTTCTTGCGATCGCCGAAGATACGCGCTGCGTTGGGACACGCCTGTACACAGGCAGGCAGGAGCCCCTGGGTGATGCGGTGGTAACACCACGTGCACTTGTCGGCAGTGTGCGTCTCGGGGTTGAGGTAGCGGCTGCCGTACGGACAGGCCTGCACGCAATAGCCACACCCGATGCAATGCTCCGGATCCACGAGCACGACGCCGTCGCGCGTCGAGTAGGAGGCGCCCACCGGGCAGACCTGCGTGCAGGGCGTCGCTTCGCAGTGGTTACACATCTTCGGCACGAAGAAGGCCTTGCCGACGTTCATGCCCGAGGCTACTGGATCAAAGCCATCGGCACCGCCGTTCGGAGAGTCGACGTAGGTCTGGCCATCGACGGAGATCTCATAGCGCTCGATCCACGTGCGGAAGAACTCCTGCGGCACGTCGTTTTCGGCCTTGCAGGCACGCACGCACGAGCCGCAACCGATGCACTTGGTAGTGTCGATGAGATAGACCCAGCGGTGCTTGTCCCAGTCGTAGCCTTGGGTCTCGGCGGCGGCGAGCTCTTGGGGCAAGATGAGGGCGACGCCAACGCCAGCACCAGCCACGCCGAGCGCCGCACTGCCGAGAAACTCGCGACGCGACAGCTCTGTCTTGTTCTGTGTCATGGTGAGACTCCTTCTACCATCGATCAATTCTCGGACCCGGAGCTACCGCGGTGAGTGCGGCTGGTGGCACTCGATGCACACCTCGTCCGACCAGGTGCCGCCGTTGTCTTCGACGTGCTGGCGCGGTTGGATTTGTGGAAAGTCCTTGGGGCGGGCGCTGAGCCCGCGATGGCAACGCAGGCACAGCTCTTTGAACTTGTGCGTCGGCATGACCGCGGTCTTCTTGCCGTCGACGGCATGCAGCACGACCGGCGCGTGGCACACCTCGCAGCGCACGCGCGCGTGGGCACCCTGCTCGTGTGTCGCAAATTGGCTCGCGTGGCATAGCTGGCATGAAACGTCGTTGCCATGCTTGACGGGCTTGTCGCGCTGCTCGGCGACGTTCGCGGCGCGATAGGCACCGAACTGCCCATAGGTCGCCGGCACAAACAGGGCCCGGCCAAAGAAGATAGCGATGACCGCCACGACGAGCAGGAGCAAAATGCGAAAGACGTGCTTGCTGTGTCGCAGGGGACTATCTGGCTGCATCTTTTTTCTCCTGAGCCTTCGGCGTCGAGGGCTCGCGCTGGGGCAGCGTTTCGCGGGCCAAGAGCCATGAGAGGACGCTCACCTGGCGCGCTCGGTCTGGCGGCTGTTGCGTAGGGGGTGGCGGAAGCTTCTCGGCGGCAACGAGCCAATGCAGCAACGTGTCGCCCTTTGGGGCGTGGGTGTGCGCGGCTGACCGCGTCGGCGGCTCGGGCAGCGACTCCGCCGCAAACAGCCAACGAGCCAATGCGACGACAACCCCGATGGTATGTCTCATCGTCATTGGTTACCCTCCCAGGCAATGTTGGCGAAACATATGTCAAAGCGCCCGACGGCCGCAAGTGCCATGGCGCAAGATCGCTTCTTATGGGCAGCGTAGGCCACTTAAGGAGCCAAGTGAGCCACGAAACAGATAATATTGCATACTGTTCGCAGTATTATCTATTGCTATCGAGATCAGCTCCATGGATGACCCTCTGCCGCAGGAGCCGCGGCGTGATGCTCACCGCGCCGCCATAGATGACGAGCGAGAAAAAAAGTGACCACGTGGTGCCGAGCCGCACGTCCTCGGCGAGGAGCTTGACGGCGCCAGCGGCGAGCACCGGATAGATGAGCCAGCGCGCGGTGGTAAAACGCGGTGAGCGCGACAGCAAGGCCAAGGTCGGCGGGGCGCCCGCGAGCACCGCGGTGCGCATGGCGGCAACGACGGGCGGCGGCAGCGGTCCACCCACGATCCCCACGGCGGCGGTGAGCAGATTCGTGGCGAGCAGCCCGGCGATGCCCACCACGGTGGTCGTCAGCAGCAACAGCTTCGGCAGGTGGTCGAGCGCTCCCCAGACGCGCTGTTCGGTCTGCACGTGGTACCAGCTGCACACAAGCGCTGTGACGAGAGCCAAAATGGGCGCCCACCACCAGCTCGAAAGCGCCGGGGCACTGCCGGTCATTGCCTGCCAGCTCGTGCCCAGCATGCCGCCGGCGAGCGCCGCCGCCAGCAAGTAGGCCGCCGCGTGGCCGCTCAAAGTGACCCGTTGCCAACGAGCCCCCAGGGCGCCAGTCACGACGCCCAGCGCGCAACACACGGCGGCGAGCAGCGCACCGCTGAGCGTCACGACGAGGCCAAGCAGGCTGAGGGCCAGCGCCACAGCGCTGTAAAAGCGGAAGTTGCGACCGTGGCCCGACTGACGTGCGACCCACACGAAGGCGACGCCATACGAGAGGCCCGCGACGGCGAGTCCCCCGAGACCGAGGGCGAGGGCAAAGCGGCTGGTGGCGTTGGCGACGAGCAGCGCGCCGCCAAAGCCGACGACCACCGCGGTGACCGCCTGCCCCATCTCCAACACCGAGATCTCGACGCGCTCAACAAGGGTGCGCCACGCGATGCTGCCAACATACACCGCAATGAGGCCGAGCTGCAGGGCGAGCATGAGTGTCGCTGGCGGCGCCTCGGGTGACGCGGGACCGACGCTGGCGAGATACCACAGGGTCAGGATCACGGTGGCAAGATTCAACAACGCGGCTTCGAGCCACGCCAAGATGACAAAACCGCGGCTGTAGCCAAGCCACAACGTCAAAAAGCCCACCCACAGCAGCGCCGCCAGCAGCGTCGCGGGCTCCCGGGTAGCGTAGGCCAGCGCCAGACTCGCCGCCGTCGCACCGAGCGCCACGACCCAGGCGAGGACGTGCAGTCGATGGCGCCAAGCGACGAGCAAGCCAAGCGTCGTGGTCGTGGCAAGCAGCAGCGCCGTCGGCACTGCGGTGAGCGCGCGGAAATGCACCACGGCTTCCCAGAGCAGCGGGTAGAGCAGCGCCGCGGCGCCGATGCCGTTGAACAGGGCACTCTGGTAACGACGGGCGGTGGCATCGCGGTGGGCAAGCCCCCACCACACGAGCGCGTAGGCGAGGCCGACGAGGGTGCCGGTCAACGGCCGCAACTGGCCCGACTCGGTCAGCGCGCGCAGCAAGAAGCCGCCCCCGAGCGCCAGCAGCGTACGACCGAACAGGGGTAGCATGCTCGCCGAGTCGACGCCCGCCAACGCCACCTGGGCCGGCGCTGCGACGGCAGGCTGCTTCGCGCCCTCTTGTCCCAAGAGCTGCTCAAGCACGACGACACGGCGCTCAAGCGCGTCGACGCGCGCGGCCAAGGTAACCTCGACGACGCTCGGCGGTGCGCTCTGGACCATGGTGCCTCCCTTTGGGGACCATGCTAGCCGAAGCCGGAGAGAAACCGAAGCGTGGGGTTTGGCGGGCAATGCTATTGATCGTGTTTGATTGTGTATTATAATCAACTATATAACTCATGATTTATAGATTGACAAACGCATATCTAATATTCTATATAGCAATATAGCTACATCGCTAGGAGGCCGCGGGCACATGAATTCTCTGGTTGCTGATGGTGCGACCGCCGCGCGCGCCGCCGATGTGCTCAAGGCTGTCGCGCACCCCCTTCGCCTGAGAATCGTGGCTTTGCTCGCTGAGGGTGACAAAAACGTCAGTGCCTTGGCCGAGCATCTCGGTGTACAGCCGGCGATCGTCTCGCAGCAGCTGCGCATCCTGCGCAGCCATCGCCTCGTAGCAGCCGATCGGCGTGGCGGTCTCGCGAGCTACCGTCTCGTCGAGGAAAACCTTCGTAGTTTGTTGGAATGTATAAGCAAATGCTCATGCAGTGAGCGCTAAGAGGGGCGTATGAGCAAGGTCAATCGACGCGACTTCATCAAGATCGGGGCGGGCGCTGGTGGGGCTCTGGCCATGGCTGGGTTGGGCGGGTGGGCGCTCAAGGCGGCGAATCCGCAGCTGGAAAACCCCAACACCGATGGCGACCGCGTGGTGCCGACGTTCTGCGAGCTGTGTTTCTGGAAGTGCGGTGTGCTCGCCCACGTACAGGGCGGGCGGGTCACCAAGCTCGAAGGAAACCCCGCCCATCCCCTCTCCCGGGGCAAGCTATGCCCCCGGGGCGTCGCCGGGATAGGGATCACCTATGACCCCGATCGCCTGCGTCAACCGCTGGTGCGGCGCGGCAAGCGCGGCGAGCAGGTCTTCGAGGCGGTGAGCTGGGATGATGCCCTGGGCGAGGTGGCCACGCGCCTGTTGGACGTGCGCGCCCGCTACGGGCCCGAGGCACTGGCACTCTTTACCCACGGCTACGGCGGCAGCTGGTTTACGCACCTAGCAAAGGCCTACGGCTCGTCCAACGTCGCCGCACCCTCGTATGCGCAATGCCGCGGCCCACGGGAGGCCGGCTACCTCTTGACCTTTGGCCAGGGCATCGGCTCGCCCGAGACCATCGACATCGAGAACGCCCGCTGCATTACGCTCATCGGCTCGCACCTGGGCGAGAACATGCACAACACGCAGGTGCAGGAGCTCGCAACCGCCATCGATCGCGGCGCCGAGCTGGTAGTCGTCGACCCGCGCTACTCCATCGCCGCCGGTAAGGCACGCTACTGGCTGCCCATCAAGCCAGGCACCGACATCGCGCTCTTGCTCGCCTGGATGCACGTCATCTTGGAGGATGAGCTCTACGACGCCGCGTATCTCGCCAAGCACGCCATGGGCCTAGACGAGCTGAAGCAGCACGTGGCCGACAAGACGCCGGAGTGGGCCTACATTCATACCGGCCTCGATCCCAAGCTCATTCGGGATTCGGCGCGCCTGATGGCCTCGGCTCATCCCGCGTCACTCATCCACCCCGGCCGCCATGCCACCTGGTATGGCGACGACACGCAGCGCTCCCGCGCCATGGCTATGCTTGCCGCCCTGCTGGGCAGCTGGGGTCGACGCGGCGGCTACGTCTTGCCGTCTGCGATGGAATTGCCGAAGTTTCCGTACACGGCTTACGGCCACAAAGGCGCGCCGCGCGATCGTCCCGCCGGGCAGTTCCCTCTTGCCGACGAAGTGCTCGCCTCGGGGCTGTGCGATGCCACCGTGTCCGGAGACACGGCCGCGGCCGGCATCAAGGCTTGGATGGTCTACGGCACGAATCTCATCCAATCCTTGCCGAATCCCAAGCAGACCATGGCCGCGATTCAGGCGCTGGACTTCATCGTGGCCATCGACGTCCTGCCAGCCGAGATCACCGGCTGGGCCGACGTGGTACTGCCGGAATCGACCTATCTCGAACGCTGCGACGAGCTGTGGGCCCCGAGCTACAAGGAGCCCTTCGTCGCCGTGCGCCAACCGGCCATCGAGCCCATGTACGACTCGAAGCCCGGCTGGTGGATCGCCCGCGAGATCGCCCATCGCATCGGTCTTGCCGACTACTTCCCATGGAAAGACAGCGTCGAGTACGCCGAGGCGCGCGTCAAAGCCGCGGGCCTCGATTGTAGCTCACTCAAGACCACCGGCGTCGTGCTCGGTGAGCGCGTGCCGGTGTGCGAGGAAGAGGGCCTGGCGCTGCGCTTTGACACGCCCAGCGGCAAGATCGAGCTGCACAGCAAGACCCTCGCCGACCTGGGCCACCCGGCGATGCCCGAGTTTGTGCCCCCGGAGGCGCCGCCGCCGGGGAGCTTCCGCCTGCTCTTCGGACGATCTCCCGTGCACACGTTCGGCCGCACGACCAACAACCGCTTCGTCGCCGAAATCATGTCAGAGAATGTGGTGTGGCTGAACGCGGACATGGCCAAGATGCTCCCCGAGTTCGCCGGTGAGCCGCTACGCCAGGGCGAGGAAGTGATTCTCATCAACCAAGACGGCGTGCGCTCGTCCCCCATCAAGGTCAAGCTGACGCAACGCATTCGCGGCGACTGCGTCTACATGGTGCACGGCTTTGGCCACAGCGCGAAGGGACTTCGCTTTGCCCGCGGTCGCGGCGCCTCGGACAGCGAGCTCGTCACCCGCTATAAAGTCGACCCGCTCATGGGCGGCACCGGCATGAACGTCAACTTTGTCCGCCTGGAGCGGCCGGAGAAACTCGGATGACACGGCGACGCTTTGCCATGACCGTCGACATGAAGCGCTGCGTCGGCTGCAGCGCCTGCTCCCTCGCCTGCAAGGCGGAGAACGGGCTTGATGGCGCGGGCCTGCGCTGCTGGGTCAAGGTCGAGACCGAGGGCACGTTCCCGCATCTCGCGCAGGAGGTGCGCTCCGAACGCTGCGAGCACTGCGACCATCCGGCGTGCGTCGCCGTCTGCCCCACCGGGGCGAGCTACGTCTCCGACGGCGGTACCGTGCTCGTCGAGCAGGACCGCTGTGTCGGTTGCAAGGCGTGCATCGCATCGTGTCCCTATGGCTCGCGCTACATCAACCACGCGGGCGTCGCAGAGAAGTGCACGTTCTGCCTGCATCGGGTGCGCGCAGGCAAAGAGCCCGCGTGCGTCACCAACTGCCCCACAGGAGCCCTGGCGTTCGGTGACCGCAACGACCCGACGAGCACGGTCAGCAAGCATCTCGCGTCGCGACAGACCAAGCAGCTCGCCGAGGACCGTGGCTTTGGCGCCAACCTGTTCTTTCTCGACTGAGCGGAGGTGAACATCATGCAACCCAATCCGAACCGCTTCGCCAACCCGTATCTCATCGGCATCGCCCTGGGCCTCGTGCTGGTGGCGAGCTACGTCTTTGCCGGTCACGGGCTCGGCGCCTCCGGCGGCGCCTTTCGCTTCGCCGCGGCATTCGTCGCCGCCCTAGCGCCCACCCACGCGGCAACGAATCCGATCTTCTCGCCGACGCTCGCCGGCAGCGGTCCCCTCGACAACTCCTACGTCTTCATGGTGGTGGGCGTGTTCTTGGGCGGCCTCGTGTCATCGTACGCCGCCGGCCGCTTCAAGGTGCAGGTGATGCGTGGACCGCGCATCAGTCCCTCGGGCCGCTTGTTCTTCGCAGTGCTCGGCGGCGTGCTCATGGGCTACGCCGCGCGCCTGACCCGCGGTTGCGCCTCGGGCCAAGGACTCACCGGTGGTGCCCTGATGTCGGTGGGCGCCTGGATCTTCATGCTGGCTTTTTTCGCTGGCGGCTACGCTGTCGCGTACTTCATCCGGAGGGAATGGATATGAACGTACCTCTCAACGTGACGCACGACTGGGCGCTCGTGATTGCCCTGCTCGTCGGTGTTGCCTTTGGGTTTGTGCTCGAGCGCGCCGGCTTTGGCCGCGCCACCAAGCTCACCGCACAGTTCTACTTGACCGACATGTCGGTCTTCAAAGTGATGTTCGGCGCCGTCGTCACGGCAGCGCTCGGCGTCGTGTTGCTCGACGGGCTCAGTCTCGTGTCGCTGCGCGCGGTCACCGAGCTCGCGGTCTCGGAGACCTTCATTTGGCCCATGGCCATCGGCGGCTTCGTGCTCGGCATCGGCTTTGTCGTCTCTGGCTACTGTCCCGGCACCTCCATCGTCGGCTGGGCCTCCGGTCACATCGACGGCATGATGACGGTGGTCGGTGTCGCCCTCGGTTCGTGGCTATTTGCCGAAACTTACGCCTGGGTCGCGCCGTTCCACCTGAGCGGCGCCCGCGGCATGTGGCTACTGTACGATTGGCTAGGCATCCCACCGGCCGTGCTCGTCGGCGCCGTGGCAGTCGTCGCCATCGCGTTGTTCGTCGGCGCGGAAGCCGTCGAGCGTCGCTTTGCCGCCACGAGCGCCCCCACCGACGTCGTCGTCTCCCAACTGCGCACCCGGCGCCGCATCGCTTTTGCCACCTTCGCCACGAGCGCGGCTCTCGGCGTCGCCACCTTGGCCTTGCCCGAGCCTGCCGCATCCACCATGGTTCGGCACGCTGAGGCGGTCACAGTCGATGCCGTCGCCAAACGCATCATCGAGGCGCCCTGGAGCCTGCGTGTTCTCGACGTGCGCAAACAAGAGGACTGCGCCAAGGCGCGCCTGCCGGGCGCTGAGTGCGTCGCGCGCGACAACCTCACTAGCCTCGACCTGGCGGACGCCCCGCCCAGCCGGGCGCTGCTCGTCATCGACGAGCAAACGGTCGACGTGCTGCCCAAGGCGATTGCCTCCTATGGCGGCGAGGTGCTGACGCTCACCGGCGGCTTTGATGCCTGGCACGAATTCGCCCTAACGCCGCCTGCCCCGCCCGTAGGAACGCTCGATACCGACGCCGTCGCGCGCTACGAGCTACGCGCTGCCCTGCATCGCGTGCTCACAGGAGCACCGCAGGCGCCTCCTGCGCCCCCCACCGCGGTTCCGGGTGCAAGCGCCCCCAAGAAGAAGAAAGGCGGCGGCTGCGGCTGATCGCCCACCTCACGGAGAGCCCTGGTCATGCATGAAATCGAGCTCTGGCGCACCAATCACCTCGTCGATCCCACCCTGTCGATCTGGGGGTGGGAGGTGGCTGTCTACCTGTTTCTCGGCGGCCTCGTCGCGGGCTTGATGGTCCTGGTACCGCTTATCGGCGGTCGCACCAGCACGAGCGTACGCTCACGCGCCTTGCGGCTTGCGCCCTTGTTGGCGCCGGCACTCCTGTCCGTGGGCATGCTGGCCCTGCTGCTGGATCTTGAGCAACGCTGGCATATCTGGCGCTTCTACACGACGTTCAATCCGTTCTCGCCCATGTCGTGGGGCTCGTGGCTGCTCCTTGTTGTCTATCCCGTGACGGTGCTGTACGGCCTCGCGCAGGTTGTGCGCTCCGAAATCGCCGCGTTGGGCGCATCGAAGCTCGCTCAGGTCATCGCCCGACTGGCGAGCTGGAGCATGGCCCGCGAACGACAGCTGGCGCAGCTCATGGTCATCTTTGGCATCGGTCTGGGCGCCTACACCGGCATTTTGCTCGGCACGCTCGGCGCCCGCGCGGTGTGGGGCTCGCTGCTCTTGGCGCCACTGTTTCTCGCCTCAGGGATCTCGACTGGAGCGGCGCTGCTCTTGCTGCTGCCGCTCACCCACGACGAGCACGCCCTCGTACGCCGTTGGGACATCGGCGTCATCGTCATCGAGGTCGCACTGCTGGGACTCTTCTTTGTCGACCTCGTTACCACCGGGGGGACCGCTGGCCGCAGCGCCGCGGCACTCTTTTGGGGCGGCGATCTGACCGCGCGCTTTGTATCCATCGTGCTCGTCGCCGGCCTCGCGATTCCGCTGACGCTCGAGGTGCTCGAGGGGCGCCGCCATCTCGCAGCCTCGTTTGCGACCCCGGCACTCATCTTGATGGGCGGCTTGGCGCTGCGTTGGCTGCTCGTTAGTGCCGGGCAGATGTAGCAACACCGCCTAGTACTGATGGCACATGTTGCACTGGTACGCGCCGCCCCAGGCGAGCGGCGTGTACTGCGGCTTGCTGTCGGGCCACGATTGCGCGAGGTGGCAGGCAATGTTACCGCAACTCTTGGTGGTCG
Source organism: uncultured Bdellovibrionales bacterium (assembly GCA_964357695.1). GTDB lineage: Bacteria > Myxococcota > XYA12-FULL-58-9 > XYA12-FULL-58-9 > CAYHNK01 > CAYHNK01. The sequence continues at coordinate 22,918 of CAYHNK010000007.1, forward strand.
CTTCGTAGGTGGACTCGGCGAGCGTGAATGACCAGGTGCCGCCATCGAGCGCGGTGCCAGGCGGCAAGCTGCTCTCCGAGATGGTGAGCATCGCCCAGTAGGGGTAGGTCGGTCGCGCAGCACCCCCGGGGATGCCGCTCGTGCCCGCGGGGATCTCGGTGCGTGGATCGAAGATCACGTCCCGCCGTCCGTTGACATGCAGGCCCGCGAGCACGACCCCTGTGCCCTGGGCCTGCTCACCGCTCACGCCCGTGTGACAGCCGGCCGCCGTGCAGTCGTACGGTGACAAGCCACCGAGGTCATAGCTGCCGGTGGTGTCGAGATAGTAGAAGCCGCCCGGCCCGACGTTGTTGGGATCGACCGTGCCGTAGTGACACGTCTGACAGGTGACCGGTGCCGAGGCGAGCGCCGGCGCACCGTGGTACCAATGCGCGACACCCGCAAAATGACCCGCCTCGTACTCATCGGAGCCGAAGGTGGTGAGCACGAGGTGGGCATTGGCGCCCGGCGCACCGGGTCCTTCGCTGGCGTAGGCGGGTGGGTTGTCATGACAGGCGGCACAGCGGGGCTCGGCGAGGTGGCCACCTTGCCATGCCGGTGAGGTCTGATACGTCGGCACCTCTTGACCCGAGCTGTGGCAGTAGACGTCGCTACAGCGGCCGCCTTCGTAGCGCGCCGTGGCCGGGTTGCGCGCCTTGAGGCTACCTTCGGGCGCCGTGCCGCCAGCGACATCCACGTCGACAATGCCGTTGCCGTGGGCGCTTGAAGTCAGCGGATGACAGTGCCCGCAGCCAAAAGCGTACGCGCGGCCGCCGCCGACATCGAGCTCGCTCGCACGTCGCAGATCGCCGTAGGCGTACGTGGCCTCCCCGTCGAGACGCGCGGCGTGGGCGTCATGGGCACCGCTTGCCGGCGGCAGCTCATGACCGCCACCGCACCCGAGGACCTCGAGCGTACCGTTGACATGGGTGCCCGAATCGACCGGCACGATGCCACGAAACGGATGGCACGGACCGCACTCGGGCGTCGCGACGGCTGCATGCGAAGGCGGGGGCAGCGCGTGACAGGCACCGCACCGGCTCGCCTCATGTCCCGCGGCGGTCCATTCGGGGTCGATGAGCGTGCCTCCGGGCAGTGTCGGGCCATGACAGTAGACCGTGCAGCGGCCACCCGCGTAGCTCGGCGTGACGCCCTCGTGCGCCGCGAGCGGTCCCCAGGTGAGGGTGGGGGGCACAAGATGTGCCGGGTCCTCGGGATCGGTGGGCACCACGTGACACTCAGCGCAAGCGACGGTGCGAAAGAGCACGCTCGCTTGCAGATGTGCCTGGTGCGCCCCCACCGAGGGGCGCGAGGTCGCACGGTACCCGTTCGTGTCCGAGGGTGGCGCGGGATCGTTGGCCGTGCCATGACAGCTCGAGCACGTGCGCGGCGTGGGTGGCGTCGTTGTGTCCCCTGGCGTCGTGCCGTCGGTGCCGGTATCGTCGCCCGGGTCGTCGACGGGCGGCGCTTCGTGTGTGGTTGTCCGCACGGGGTGGCGCGCGTTGCAGGCAACGCCCAGGGTGGCAGTGAGCACGAGTAGCGCGGCGCGCATGGCCGACCCCCAATTCACGAGCCTCCCCCGGTAGAACGCTCTCGCGTATCGTCGATGCGTACGCACACTGTCAAGCGCACACCGGGTTGCGGCCTGCGCCGCCGCCTGCTAGGGGTGCCGTCGGGAACGAACCATGAGTCTTGTGACTGCTCTCGTCGTCGTCAGTTTCGTCGCCGCGCTCGTGCTGTTGCTCGAGGGACACGTGCGCGTGCTCTCCGGCATAGCGCTCGTTACCGGCGGCGTCGAGCTGCTGTTGCGCATGCAGGTCGTCTCGTTCAGTCTGCGCGGCGTGCATTGGGGCGTGCTCGGCGGTGCACTCGTCGCGACGGTGGGCGGGCTCGCCTGGCTGCGCGTGCACGGCAAGAGCGGTGTCACGGCGGCGACGCTGCTGCTCTGTGCTGGCCTGTTGCAGATCTGGCTCTTGAAGTAGCGCTCTACGCCGCCGCGATCAGCTTTGAGACCTCGGCATTGATGGCATTCTTCTGGTCCACATGTCCCTCGCGCAGATCCCGCTCGGTCTCGACGTAGGCGACGTCGGGCGTCACGCCGTAGTTCTCGAGCTCGCGGCCCGTGGGGCGCTCGGCAATCGAGCCCGTAACATGAATTGCCTTGACGCCAAACAAATTGCTCGACTCGATCTCATGCACATAGCCACCAGCGCCAGCGGTGCGCACGCCCATGATCTTGGCGCGGCCGTTGTCCTGCATGATGGAGGGCATAAAGTCCCCGCCTGAGAAACAGGTCTCGTTGACCAAGAAGAGGATCGGCTTGGTGTAGCGTGCCTCCTCATCGGGGTTGGGATTGATGTGATCGACCGCCCAGATGTGACTCGGATCGGTGACGCTCTTCCCTTCGTTCCACTGCTCGATGATGAAGCGGCCATACTGCGCCATGAACTGCGCGGTCACGGCGCTCGTCGGGTAGCCCCCCATCGTCGGGCCAAAGAGCAGCTTCGCCAGCGTGTCCGGGTCCTTGGAGGCCATGATCGCCTCACCGGCTTTGACGAGACCTTTGGCGCTCTCGACCTCCGCCTGCGTAATACTCATGCGGTGACGTGGCGTCGCGAGCGGTTGGTCCGACAGCATCGAGGCGAGCGTGTACAGGTAGAAGACCGAGCCACCGGGGTTGTTGACCTGGTCGATGACCAGCGCGTCGGTGCTCTTTTGCATCTCCTTGACGATATCGGCGAACGCCGCCAGGCTCGCCTCGGAGTCTTCGACGGAGTAGCTCGGGATGCGCACGTAGCCGACGAGCTTGCCCTGCTCGTTTTGACAGATGTACCAGTCGAAGGGGCAATCCTTCGCCGCCTCGGCCACCACCTCGCCGAGGCGTGGGAGAAAGCTCTTCTTGGCGCCAAGGCCGTACGGATTCGCCCGCTCGTCGCCAGCGATGACCTGCGCCATCGGCAACGTCATGTTGTTGACTGCACTTGCGGCGAGCTGCGCACCGAGTAGCTCATCATCGCCAGCGGACGCGTCGTCGCTCTTGCGACCCTGGAGCTCGTGCGCCTTGAGCGTCGGTCCAAACGACTGGCCACCCATCTCCCGGGGCGTCGGTGCCGTCTCCGGCGTGTAATCCCACATCAGTTGGCGGCTATGCTCTTTGCCCTGCGCATCGCGCACGGTGATCGTTACCGGTCCCTGTGGCACATCCATACCGCGCGCCGCGGCGCGGCTGGTGAGCGTCATTTCCGCCAGCTTCTGGTCCGTCGCGGCAATGTTGTCACCCGCCTGCGCACGCAGCTCGGCGACGATCGCTCCCACCGGGCGCCCGTCGAGCTTGACGATCTCGCTGCCTGGCTCGAACGGAAAAACCTCCGTACTCAGACGTGTGCGATCGATATCGACGATGAAGAACTTTCGCGCCGCACCTTCGCCAACGCCTTGCACGGTGAAGGGCAGCTTCGCCCTTTCTGCACTGTAGAAGCTGATGCTGACGTGGTAGTCCTTGGTCGACTGGACGAGGTCCATCAAGATGCGTTGAAAGGTCTTGATGTCGATGGTGGCGCTATCGCGCACGGCGACGCGAGCCTTCTCGAAGGCCTGCTCGAGACTCCAACCGTGCAGGCGCGTTTTGAACTCGGCAGGCGCATACTGCACCCCGAACTCGTACTCGATCCCGTCGAGGTACTTGGTCATCGACTGTTTGAGGCGTTGCTGCCCCACCGCACTCGTCGCACCGGGCAACGCCGCGAGCGTCATGAGCGCGCTCGTCGAGCGGATGGCGGTATCGTTGGCCGCTGCGTCGTGCAGCAATCCGAACGCCGCGTAGCCGCGCACCGCGGCGCCGCCACTCGCGTTCCCCTCGCGCAGCAGTAGGTCGTGGCCACTGCTCTTGACACTGATGACCGCCCTTGATGCGCTCATCGAGCTTCTGGTCACGGAGGGGATAGCGTCGCCCATGATGTCCTGCCTCCAGGCAAGCTGCGTGTAAGCTAGTTTTCGGCTGCCGCAGGACACAGTTGCGCACCAAACATAACAATTCGATCGCGAGACGCGGAATTCTGCTAGTGTGCGCCGCCGAAGTCGTCGCCAGGAGGTCGTGCCATGACGCAAGCCGTGGAGAAACTGTGGCCGGAAGTCGCGTGGATCGAAGACGCGTCGCTGCGCCGGGCCGTCACCAGCACGTGGGCGAAGGCCTTCGAGATGAGCCCGCTCACCCCGAAGGACCTCGACGAGATCCCGTTCACGCTGCTCGTGCCCAATTGTCCCGCAACCTTCATGGAGCACAAGCGCGCGGTGGTGCACATCGCCCGCCGGTCTGCCGAGGCCATGCGTGAGTTTCTCGGCAGGGCCCTCGCCATCGATATGGACACGGTCATCGCTGGCGCCATTCTCGCCGATGTCGGCAAGCTCCTCGAGTACGAAAGAGTCGACGGCAAGCTGCGCCAGAGCAAGCGCGGCGAGGCACTGCGACATCCGTTTACCGGCGTCGCCCTCGCCATGATGTGCAACGTGCCCGACGCCGTCTGTCACATCATCGCGGCGCACGCGGGCGAAGGGGAGCACGTCAAACGCTCCACCGAAGCGCTCATCGTTCACCACGCCGACTTCATGAGCTTTCTGCCGTTTAAGAATCTCGCGAAGTGACGGCGAGAAGTATCTCGAATCGTCGGTCGCGCGGGGACCGGAGCCGTTGGGGAGGACCCGCGAAGCGGGGGGGACCCAGGCGGCGAGGACCGGAACAGCGACCGACGTATCGACTCCAAGCTGCCCCGTCGCTGCAACGCGTCCTCGGCCGGCTACCTCGCTCCACTGGGAGGCTTCGACGGCGGCATCACTGCCGTTCTGCCCTGGGTACCGGACGAGCTGTCGTGCCTCTCAGCAGGGGCGCCACGGTCCGCTCGCCAGCTCGGCCTGCGGGCGCTGCGCGCTCCTGGGCGAGTCCAAGTACACGCTGTGACTTTTGGATCAGGAACACGCGAACTGCGCTGCGTGGTCGGCACCGCAAGCAGGCCAGCAGCTCGAATGATCTAGATCGCTCGAACAACTTCTTGGAGACCATCCCATGACACTGCAACAAGAGAACGTCACTGCCCCCATGGCGCGCTTTGCCGCCGAGCTCACCTACGACATGCTGCCGCAGGAGGTCGTGCACCAAGCGCGGCGCTACTTGCTGGACTCTGTCGGCTGTGCCCTAGGCGGCTACCAGCAGCACGACGTGAAGTTGGCCCTCGAGGTCTTCGGCGAGACCGCAGGAAAAGGCGAGGCCACAGTCTTCGGTAGTGGCCAGAAGATGGATCCCATCACCGCATCCTTGCTCAACGCACTCATGGTGCGGGTGATGGATTACAACGACATCTACTGGAAGCAGGACCCATCGCATCCCTCGGACCTCATCCCGGCGGCGATGGCGCTCGGTGAGCAGCGCAAAAAGAGCGGCAAAGATCTCATCGTCGGCATCGTGCTCGGGCACGAGTTCGAGATGCGCCTGTGCGAGGCGGCGTTCCCCGGTATTCGTGAGCGCGGCTGGCACCACGCAACCCTGACGGGCTTTGTCTCACCCATCGTTGCAGGCAAAATGCTCGATCTCTCGTGGCAACAGATCCAGCATGCCATCGGTATCTCGGGGAGTCGCCACGCGACGTTTGGCGCGGCCGTCGCTGGCAAGCTGACCATGATGAAGAACACGGTTGACCCGATGGCGACACAGAGCGGCGTCATCGCCGCGCTGCTTGCCGAGAAGGGCTACACCGGTCCCGAGCACATCATCGACGGCAAAGAGGGCCTGACGCATTGCATGGGTCCCGAGTGGAAGCTCAACTTTCTCACCGACGGTCTCGGCGAGAGCTATCGCATCACCCAGTGCGGCATGAAGGCGTTTCCCACCGAGGCCCTCACGCACGCGCCCATCTCGTGCACGCTGGCCATCATCAAGGAGCACGATCTCAAGCCCGACGACATCGTCAAGGTGCACATCCGCTCACTCGCGCGCGCGGCGGATATTCTCTCGGATCCATCGAAGTACGACCCACGCACCAAGGAGACCGCCGACCACTCCTTGCCGTACGTCATCGCGGCAGCAGTAGCCGAGCGCCAGGTGACACCACGTCAGTTCAAAGACGATAAGATCATGGACCCGACCATCCGTGCGCAGCTCAAGAAGGTCGAGGTAGTGGCCGACCCCGAGATCGAGAAGCTGTTCCCCGCATTGCAGCGGGTCATCGTCACCATCCACACCAAGGACGGTGCCAAGCATGCCAAGCAAATCGACTACCCCAAGGGCGATCCGCGCAATCCGCTCACTGACGAAGAGCTAGAAGAGAAGCTCGACGCCCTCGCCGATCCGGTGATGACCGCGGGCGCACGTCGGAAGCTCAAAGACGCCATCTGGAAGACCGAGAAGCTCACCTCGATCGCCGAGCTGATGGCCCTGTGTCGGACCGATCGCTAGTCTTCGATGATGAACGTGTACGTGTAGCGGATGCGCGTCGGCACGGGCGCGCCACCAGCCATCGCGGGGTCGAAGGCGCACTTTTTGAGCGCCTCGATGGCCGCCTCGTCGAGGCCGTGGCCGAGACCACGCACGAGCACGACATTGCCCACCGCGCCGGTTGCGAGCACATCGACGTCGAGCAGCACTTGGCCCTCGACGCCGAGTTGCTTGGCCTCAGGCGGATAGCCGGCGGTGCACTCGCCGCGTTTGGCTGGCAGGCGACTCACCTTGTAGAGCGGCACGGGGGCGTAGGCGCGCACGTCTTCGGGGCGGGTGAATTCGTCTTCGGGGGCTTTCATCACCGTGTTGCCGACACGCACGGCGAATCCCCCACCCGTACCGGGGCCGACCACCGAGCTAAGACTGACACCGAAGACCGGGCGCGCCTGCGGCGGTGGCGTCGTGCCGGGGGCGTTGGGGGGCGGCGTGGCGTCGGCACGCGCGGCCTCGGTGAGGTCGACGGCCTTCGGTGTGATCGCTTGGGGCTTCGGTTTCGGCTGCGCCTCCGGCGTCATGGGCTCGGGCATCGGTTGGCGCACGAGCTCGAAGGCGCGCACCGTGTCGCGCTTAGGCTCGCTGCGCGCTGCGGCGCGACCGAGGCCTTCGAGTAGCAGCGCATGCCCGAGCAGCGACAAGAGCACCGCGGCGCCGTAGAGGGCGAGCGTACGCCAGCGAAAGATCATGGCGCGGGGGCGTTGGGGGCCGCCTCGGGCTCGATGTTGATGGCAAACTTGTGGATGCCCTGCTGGCGCACGAGATCGATGAGGTGGATGACACGGCCGTGCATGACGTCCTTGTCGGCGGCGATAATCGCCTGCGCCTTGGGGTCGTCTTTGGCGAGCCGTGCCAGATAGTCGCGCACGCCCGGCTCGTCCACGGGGACGCCGTTGAGATACAGCTCATTGTCTTTGGTGAGCATAAGCGCCACGGTGCTCGGCTCGGTGGCTTCTCCCGTCGATGCCTCCGGCAGCTGCACCTCGATAGACGGGTTGGCGATGATATTCGCCGTCAGCATGAAGATGATGAGCAGCACGAGAATGATGTCGACGAGCGGCGTGACGTTGATGTCCGTGATGATGCCCTCGTCCTCACCCTTGGCACCGCCGGCCATCCCCTACTCCCGCGTCGTCTTGATGTGGGCAAGTAACAGCCTCGACATGGCATCGGCGGCCGCGAGCTGCGCCCGAATGGTGCGCTGAAAGCCATTGAACATGGCGACCGCCGGCAAAGCGACGAGCAAGCCGACGGCGGTTGCCACCAGCGCCTCGGCAATACCCGCCATCACCGCCGCCGAGCCCGCCGAGGTGTTGATCGACAAATCCCGAAAGGCGCGGATGATGCCGAGCACGGTGCCAAACAAGCCGATAAACGGCGCGTTGTTGCCGAGCGTGCCGAGGAACGCGAGGCCGCGCTCCATCTGCAGGCGCTCGAGCTGGCTGGCACTCGCAATGAGCTCCTCGACCGCCGGCGCGCCGCGTCCGAACGCATCGAGGCCACGCAGCACCACGGTGGCGACGTGTGAGCGACTGCCCTCGAGCAGGGTGCGCACCTCGTCGAGCTGGCCGCGGTTCAAGCGCCCCTCGAGCTCGTGGCGAAAGACGATGAGATCCTCGCGCCGGCGCCAAAAGTGCAACAGCCGCTCGGCGGCAATGGCGATGGACAGCACGCTCAGCCCCAACAAGAGGTAGAGCACCCACTGCGAGCCGAGGTAGAGAAAGACGTGCAGCAGCCGGCTCTCCAAGCTTTCGCCGGCGAGCGCCACAGATTGTTCCATCGTCGGGGGCCCGACTTTCTAGGGCACGCTTATCAAGGCGCGGGCGGCGCCTTGTCACCCTGCTGAACGATGTTGAACTCCACGCGTCGATTGGCCGCGCGACCGCGCGCGGTCTTGTTCGAGGCCATCGGTCGCGATTCGCCGTAGCCGATCGCTTCGAGCCTGCCGGCGTCGATGCCACGCTCGATGAGCGCATCGCGGACCGAGTTGGCCCGTGCGTCGGACAGCCGGAGGTTGTGGGCGGCCGGTCCTACCGTGTCGGTGTGACCTTCGATGACCACCTTGATCTCCGGATTCGAGCTCAGCACCGCGCCCACCTGATCGAGGATCTCGAAGGAGATCTTGCCCTTGATCTTCGCCTTGTTGGTCTCGAAGAGGATCTGCTTTTTGATCTCGATGGCCTTGTCGGTCTTGACGACCAACACCTGGCGTGGGCAGCCACGCGGCGGCGGGCCCGGGACATCGGGACACTGATCGACGTCATCGGTGACGCCGTCGCTATCGCGGTCGCTGACCGGGCAGCCGTTGTTGGATGCCGGACCGGGCTGTAGCGGACACGAGTCGACGAGATCGAGCACGCCGTCCTGATCGTTGTCTGGATCGGGGCAGCCGTCCTCGTCCTCGAACTGGTCGCGATCCTCGGGCTCGGTCGGACACTTGTCGACCTTGTCCGGGATGCCATCGCCATCCGTGTCGACGTTCTCTTCTTCCGGACAGCCGTCCTGGTCCTCATTGCCGTCGAGGTCCTCGGCGACATCGGGGCACTGATCTTTGGCATCGGCGATGCCGTCGCCATCGCGATCGGCCACCGGACAGCCCTGGTTCGCTGGGTCGCCAGGCTCCAAGGGACAGCGGTCATTGACGTCGAGCACCGTGTCGCCATCGTTGTCCGGATCGGGGCAGCCGTCCTCGTCTTGGAACGTATCGACATCCTCGGGCTCGTCCGGACACTTGTCGACATCGTCCAGGATGCCGTCGCCGTCGCGGTCGGTCGACGTCATGATGAGCACGCGCTTCTCGGCGCACTCGGCCGGATCGGTGATTTCGAGCGCGCGATTGATATTCTCGAGCGCTGCCCGATGGTGCCGCTCGGCGCGCAAGTAATCACCCTGATCGAGCTCATACTTGAGGAATTGGAGATTGGTCTCGGCGCGCGCGAGCTGCTCGGGCGCACAGCGATACGAGCCGCGCTCACGGGCGTTGGCGATCTTCTTCTCGATGAGCTTGGCGTCCTCGCGCAGCTTGGCGCCAGCGACACACGAGAAGCTCCCAAGAAGGAGCAGCAGGCCGGTAGCGAGACGAGCAGCAGGTCGCAGCATACTATGATTCCTCAGGCGAGCGGCGCTCACGGCGTGGCCGTCGCGTCGGTGGGGGCATCGGTCGGCATGACGGGAGCCTGCTCCGCACCGCCGAGGGTCTCCGCCTTCTTGCGCGCTTTGGCTGCGTAGTCGAGCGCCAAGTCGGCGTAGTTACGAGCCGCCCAGAAGTCGGAATAGGCGTTTTCTTCGCGGGCCTTCTGCAGATACTCACGCGCGGCGGTGTACTCATAGATGGCGTGCTTTTTTGCGCCGGCGGTTTCCGCGGCGCTCAGCGCGATATTGGCGTTGACAATCTGGACGCCGCTGACAATCGGGCCGCAGCCGAGGATCGACGCGATGGCCAACAGGCCGGCAAGCTGAGCGAAAAACTTCACAGGGTCCTCCTCGAGCAAGCACCGGAATCGACGGGACCGCCGTTGGGCGACGGCCATGATGTAACAGAGGGTCCGAGCGAGGGTCAACCTGCTTTGACCTAGGAATTCTTGCTGGTTTTCTTGCCGGTGCGACCTGTCCCACGGGCCGGCCCGTCGCGCACCACGGTTGGCGCGGTCTGCGTCACTGCGTGCCCACGCCGCGCGGCGAGCATGCGCAGGCGCGTGAGGGTCGCTCCGAAGCTCGTCAGCCACACGGCCACGAACATGACCAAGAGATAGACGAGTGGCGTCTCGACAAGGGGCAGCGGCTCAGCGTCCGCACCTTGAAAAGCGCTCGTGCTCGCAACTTCCATGAGCGAGGCCCGCCCGAGTGTGCCAATGGCCGCCGTAGCGAGAACGCCAGCCAGGAGAATGACCGCGGTCACCAAGCGGCGTCCGCGACGCAACGCCCGCAGCGTGCCGGCAAACGCGACCACGGCGACGACCGGGAGCATCGCCGCCAGGTAGGGTGTGGGCATGGGAAGTACCGCGGGATCGAGCACGTACATGAGCGTCCAGCCGGGATACGTCATAAGCAGATAGGCCGTCATGGGCGTGACGACGACGAGCTGCATGAGCACGAGCGCCCACAGGCCAAACGAACGAATGATCGGCAAATCCATAGGCTCGTGGCGTGCCGCCACGGCCATGCTCGCGCCCGCGACGACGCTCAATCCGAGTTGCAAAGGCAGAGTCACCGCGCACCATACGAGCGCAGTCAGGCGGCAAGGTCAAGAGTCGCCATCGCTTGACACCCGCGGGTCGGCAACGCTATGCGCGCGAGCGTAACGACGACGCGGCCCGGATGCCGGCTGCACACCGAGGGAACCAGCATGACCAAGCCAGAGCGCTACAAAGTCAAAGATCTGAAGCTCGCCGACGCCGGACGGCGCCGCATCGAATGGGCCGAGTCACGCATGCCCGTGCTCATGGCCCTGCGGCAGCGCTTTGAAAAGGAAAAGCCGCTCGCCGGACAGCGCATCGCGGGGTGCCTGCACGTCACCAAAGAAACTGCTGTGCTCGTACGCACCTTGCGCGCCGCCGGGGCCGAGCTGAGCTGGTCGGGCTGCAATCCGCTCTCGACGCAAGATGACATTGCCGCCGCGCTCGCTGACGATGACGTGTCCATCTATGCCTGGCACGGCATGAACGTCGAGGAGTTCTACTGGGCCATCGATCGCACGCTCGACTTCAAGCCCACCTTGACGCTCGATGACGGCGCCGATCTCATCATGCGCGTGCACACGCGCTATCCAGAGCTGGCCCCAGGGATCCTCGGCGGCACCGAGGAGACCACGACCGGTGTGCATCGCCTGCGCGCCATGGCCAAAGACGGCAAGCTGCTCTACCCCGTGCTGGCCATCAACGATGCGGAAACCAAGTGGGATTTTGACAACGTCTACGGCACGGGCCAGTCATCCCTCGACGGCATCCTGCGCGCGACCAGCGTGCTGCTCGCCGGCAAGACGTTTGTCACCGCTGGCTACGGTCATTGCGGTCGAGGTTGCGCCATTCGCGCCAAGGGCATGGGCTCGAACACCGTGGTCACCGAGGTCAAAGCGACCGCGGCGCTCAAGGCGACGCTCGATGGCCATCAGGTCATGACGATGGACAAGGCGGCTGCCGTCGGCGACGTCTTTATCACCGCCACGGGCATGCGCGACGTCATTCGCGGCCGGCATTTCGAGAAGATGAAGGACGGGGCCATCGTCTGCAACACGGGGCACTACGACGTGGAAATCAACATCCCCGAGCTCGAAAAGCTGGCCAAGAGCAAGCGCGAGATCCGCGCCAACTGCGAGGAGTACGTGCTCAAAGATGGTCGCCGCATCTACTTGCTCGCGCAGGGCCGGCTCGTCAATCTCGCCGCGGCCGAGGGCCATCCGTCCGAAGTGATGGATATGTCGTTTGCGAACCAGTTCATGGGCATGATGCGCATGGCACGCGAGGGCAAAGCGCTCGCGCCGGCGGTGCACGACATCTCCGAGGCCCAAGATCAGGAAATCGCCACCATCAAGCTCCAGACGATGGGTATGGCCGTCGATGTGCTCACCAACGAGCAGGTGGCCTACGCCGACGACTATCTCGCCGGCACGTAACCGGTTTCAGGGTTTCTCCACCCGCACGTCAAAGCTCTCGAATTGCTCGCGCAGCGCCGTGATCGCCGCGCCCAGGGCCTCGCCGTCGCGCAGGTCGCCAAAGAGCAGCACCTCGTGCAGCGCCGCTGAGCTGAGCTCGAGCCGCTTGAAGTGCCCCGCGAGCCGATCTTCCTCGCGGTAGTAGACGAGCGCCACGCGCCACGATGCCAACGGGGCCGTCAATGCACGCGAGAGCGGCCCCTTGCGCCGCACCCGCGCGAGCGTACCGGCCGCGACATCGAGGCGCAGACGTCCGGGGACAAGGTACAGCGATGCGAGCCATGCCAGTGAGAGCAGGGTGACGAGTCCGAAAACGATGACGACGGGCAAGAGCACGCCATCGTCGATGCGCTGGCGAAAGAGCATCGCCGGTCCGGGCTTGCGCAGCTCGTCGTGCAGCTCGCCGGTCGCAGCGAGCAGTGCGGCGGTGGCGAGCCAGGCTGTGCCCGTGGGGGCTCGCAGACGAAACTCGACTTGGTCCATGGCGCCACGTATAGCACAGGTTCTCTGCCAACCACGGGGTGAGTGCCGATGGCCACGAGCGCGGTCTTGACGGTGGGAAATGACAGCTATGAGCTGCCGATCGTGATGGGATCGGACGGCGCGCGTGCCATCGATATTCGCACGCTGCACGCGCAAAGCGGCCTGACGACCCTCGATGAAGGGCTCGGCAGCACCGCCGTCTGTCGCAGCGCCATCACCTCGCTCGATGCGGCACAGGGTCGCTTGCACTATCGCGGCTACGACGTCGAGGAGCTGGCAGCGCGGGTCGGCTTTCTCGACGTGGCTCATCTGCTCGTCTGGGGCGAGCTGCCGACCGCGGTCACGCGCACGAGCTGGCTCGACGAGGTCGCTGCCGAAGCGCCACTGCCACAGGAGATGTCGCGCTGGTTTGCGACCCTTCCGCCGCATGCCGATCCCATGGCTGTCATGTCGGCCGCTGTCGCCATTCTCGGCGGTTACTACGGTCCGAGCGTCGATTTGTACGATGCCGAGGCGGTGCACGCGGCGGTGCGGCGCATTCTCGGCAAGCTCCCCACGCTCGCCGCCGCCATCGTGCAGCGGACGGACGACGGACCGTGGCCGATCCCCAATACCAAGCGCGACTACATCGGACGCCTGCTCGATACGCTCTTCGAGGACGACGCGCAGCTGCTCGTGCCGCGCGAGATGGCCGAGCGCGCACTCGACGTGGCGCTCCTGCTACAGGCCGACCACGAACAGAACACCAGCACCACGGCGGCGCGCATCGTCGGCAGCACGTACGCCAGCCCCTACGCGGTGGTCGCGGCGGGCATCGGTGCGCTCTCGGGTCCGCGTCACGGTGGTGCCGGCCAAGCGGTGGCGTCGATGTTGCGCCAGATCGTCGAAGACGGGGGCGACGTGCGTGGTTTTGTCGAGCGCGTAAAGCACAAGCAGGAAGGCGCGCTGCTCATGGGCTTTGGCCACCGCGTCTATGCCGCCCGTGACCCGCGTGCCGAGGTGCTGGCACCGCACGCGACGCGCTTGCTCGCCAGCCTTCGCGCTGCCGATCCATGGCTCGACGTCGCCCAGAAGCTTGAGAGCCTGAGCCGCGAAGACGACTACTTCGCCGAGCGGCAGCTGGCGCCCAACTTCGATTTCTATGCCTGTGTCATCTACCGTGCGCTGGCCCTGCCCGTGCGCATGTTTCCGGTGCTCTTTGCCCTCGGCCGCGCCGCCGGCTGGCTCGCGCAGTGGCACGAGATGATGCAGGATCGCCCGCGCATCGTGCGACCACGACAGCTCTACATCGGCAAGGGCACACGCACCGTGACGTCCTAGCTAGCGCAGTCCCAAGCGCCCCAGGAGCTTGCCGAGGTACTTGTTGAGCCGATGGTCACGGTGCAGAAAAGGCAGCGGCGGCCGGCGGCGCACACCCAGCTGCCGCAAGATCGCCTGGATTTGCTCGGTCGCCGGGTCGCCCGCCGTCGGGCACGTGAGACCCTGCCGCAAGAGCGCAATCGCCTCGCGCTTTTGACCGAGATGCAGGTGGATGCGCGCCGAGCACAGGTAGTGTAGCGGACGCTCGGGCTCTTCGTGCATACCGCGGGCGCAGTACTCAAAACCGTCACGCGTCTGCCCTCGCTCGCGCGCAATACACAGGCCGTACGCCGAGCGTTGCGTCGCCGACACATCGCGTCGCATCAGCGGATCGAGCAGTCGCAACGCCGCGAACGTGTCACCAGCGATGGCCAGTGTGATCGCACGCTCGGCGGGGGTGGTGACGACGTCGTCAGACATCGGCAGCGACGATATCACCGACGCGCGTGCGCGCACAAACGTCGCTCGTGTGAGGGCGCAGATCCGATTGAGTGCCGACTACTTTTCTCCGCGTCCCTGAGGAGCC
>CAYHNK010000008.1:0-34049 GCA_964357695.1 uncultured Bdellovibrionales bacterium
CTCGCCGGTTTCGCCATCATCCGCGACGGCATGCTCGGGCTCGCACCCGAAAACCCACTCATCGCCGAAGCGCTTGCCGTCAATGTTCTCTCGGGAATCACGGGCTCGGCCTCAGGAGGCCTGAGCATCGCGCTCTCCGCGATGGGCTACGCCTACGCGGTGTTGGGCACCGACCACAACGCCGAGGGCGCCATTCCGCAGGCGCAGGCGGCCCTCAAGCGCGCGCTCGATGCTTCCGATTCCGAAAACGAATACCGCGTCGCGGCTCGTGCCCTGTTGGCCTACGCGACCAAGCAGTACGAGCAGGGCATCGCCGACGTCAAAAAGATCCTCGACAAGGGCGGGAGCAGTCCGATCATCGAGCTCGAGGCCTTTCGTCTGATGCAGGTCGCGCATCCGGAGACCAAAGAGACACAGATCCAGATGCGTCGAGTGATCCAGTCGGTCGTGTCACAGGCGCGCGTCTTCAACTTCCTTGGCTGGTACTACTACGCACAGGACGACTGGCCACGGGCCGATGAGAACTTCGACAAGGCGCTGCAAAACGCCAAAGGTCACCCTCTCGCCCTCATTGGCCAGGCATTGACCGACCTCGATCGCGGTCTCGGTCTCAAGGAGCGCCAAAGGGAGATTGCCCAGCGCATCAAGCAGGTCTTCTCCTTGCCACGAGATGACCTCTCGCCGCCCATCCTCGCCCTGGCGCACTTTGCACGCGGGCAGCTCTCGCGCTGGCAGGGCAACACGAAAGAGGCGGAGCAGGACTACGCGGCGGCCTTCAAGCTCAACCCAGACAACCCGATGTTCTACTATCGGCGCGGTATGGCAGCGCTCAAGCGCGGCGATGCCCTGGCCGCGATCGATGATCTCAAGGCGGTCGTCGCCAAGGATCCGAACAACACGCGCTACTACAAAGCGTTGGCCGAAGCGCAGACGGTCGCCGGGCAGCTCAAGGAAGCCAAGGCTTCACTCGATCGCGCACGCCAGCTCGCGCCGCAAGACGTCAGCATCACGCTGCTCGAAGGTGACCGCCTCGCCGGGCAGAAGCAGTTCGACGACGCGATCGCGATCTACAAGAGCATCACCGTCGAGGCGGGGGCGGATCCTTACGCGACCGCACAGATCGGCATCTCCAAAGCGTTGCGCGACGGGGGCAACAAAGCCAAAGCGGTCAAGCACATGGAAGACGTCTTGGCGAATGCGCCCGCGGGCGTGACGGCGGAGATGCAGGCCAAGCTGTGGTGCGAGCTCGGCGTCAACTACGATGCTACGCGCAACAAAGACAAGGCGATGCAGAGCTTTACCGTCGGCATCGAGCAGTATCGCTTTTATGCCGACTGCCACTACTATGCTTGCCGCTCGCTCGGCCGCGGCCCTGAGGCCAAGGAAGCCTGCAAGTCCTACCTGGCCCTGTCGCCCAACGGCAAATACGCCGCCGACGCCGAGCGTCGCTCCAAGTAAAGGGGGCGGGGCTCAACCCGCCCGATCAGACAGGCTTGATGCGAAAGTGCGTCGCGATCTCGGTCGCGAGCTCTTCGAGCGCGAGCGGCGTCATGCCGTCAGGGCCGCGCTCATCGACCCACGCGATGAGCAGGTCACGCAGCGCCTCGACATCGTGGGGGCTGTTGTCCTGCATTGGCGAGGCCATGAATTCACCGGTCACCCACGGTGGCTCATTGAGTGCCTCGATGCCGCTCTCGCGCACCCAGTCCTCGAGACGCTGGCGCATGGCCTGATCGCGGTGCTCAAACCACCGCCGTCGCTCTTCGGGCAGCGTCAGCAGAATGTCTTTGAATCGTCGAAAAGCGCCCTTGCCGTTGATCGCCGCTTCCATGCGCACGCGTGCGCTCTCGTCGTCGACGGTGCGAATAAACTCGTCGAGCCACTGGTACTGAATGCGCGATGGGATCGCTTCGATCGGTACGAAGCGCTCGGGCTGCCGACGTACTTCGGCAAGCTGTGGGTCGGCCGGGGCCAGTTTGAGGACTCGTCCGTCTTCCTTGGAGAGAAAGCAGCGAACCTCGGGCATGTTCATCTGGAAAGCGCTGTGTAACGCCGCCCAGTCGATGTGCAACTCTCGCACGCGGGTTCCTATATTCGTGCTAGCGCCCCGGCGGCGCCGTCGGGACGGCGTTCGCCAGCAGATCTTCGATTTCCTCGAGTGTCGTTTCGACCTTGCGTCCTACAGCATCCCTCGTCACCAATCGCGAGGCGCCGGCTCGGACGGGCTCCGGGAATGCGGGCTCTTGTATAGATGACGGTGGGCTCGCGTGCAAGGCATCGCGTGCCTGTTGCAGGTCACGTTCGAGCGCTGCTCGCTGCTCATGGGCTGCGGCAAGCGATCGCGACAGCTCGGCGATCTGCGCCTGCTGCTGCGGATCGGGCGCAGTCACCACCACCGTCTCGGGCGCTGGGACGGGCGCCGCGCTCATTTCGCGCAGCTCGGTGACCTCATGCAGAAGGTCGGCGATCTGCTGCTCGAGCGATTCGCGATCCTTCTGAAAGCGCCGTGTCTCACCTTCGAGCTCGGCCGCGCGTGTGCGGTGCTCACCCGCCTCGCGTCTTGCGTTGCTGAGCTCGACGCTGACCGTCTCGTACTGGTCGTTCAGCTCAGCGGCGACAGCGTCCTTGCGCTGCTGCGCTTGATGCTCTTCTTCCCACGCTCGCCGCTCCGCATCACGATCCTGCCGCAGCGCTGCGAGCTCTTGCGTGACCTGCGTCAACTCGGCGTCACGCGCTACAACGATCTCTGTGAGCTCCACGACGCCGCGCTCCTGTGCCGCGTGTGTCGCTTGCGCCTCCGCGTGCACACGCTCGGCATCCGCCTGCGCTTGCGCAAGCGCATGGTCAAGCTCCGCGACACGCTGGGACAGCTGCCGTTCGACCTCTGCGGCACGGCTTTCGACCTCGCCAAGAGCCTGTGCCACCTGCGCCTGCGACGTCGTCTGTGCTTCGGCCAAACGTGCTTCGAGCTCGGCGGTGCGCTGCTCGAGCAATCCACGGGCGTCAACGCCGTCCTGATGACGCACGTCGATTTCGTGCTGCTGTGCGCGCAGGCGCTCGTGCAGCTGCGACTGCTCGTCTTGCATGGCCCGCAGCTCACCAAAGAGTCGTTCGGCTTCGCCCCGCGCGACAGCCTCCGCGTCTCGTGCTGCGATCAGTGCGCGCTCCAACGTTGCCCGCTCACGCTCGAGCTGCGCCACGAGCGCGGTGGCCGCAGCATTCAGCTCGTCTCGAGTGGCACTCTCGTCCGCGGTCTCACCCGCAGTGGGTCCCTGCTGGGCCTGGGCCAGCGCCATTTGCGCCGCCGCCAGCTCAAACAGCGTGCGGTCGAGCGCCTCCTGAAGCTGTGCATGCTCAGCGGGGTCGGACGCAGGCTCTGGCTCGGCAGCCACTGCGCCGTCGGCAAGCAGGCGCTCGGCGACATCACCGAAAGGCAGCTCGACGATGTTGAGATCATCGCGATGCTGGGTCTCGGGGCCAAAGAGCATCACGTACCAGCCCGGCTCCTGCGCATCCTCGCTGAGCAACGAGCGATCAAACGTGAGCCCCGGCTCGTCGTCCTCCGCTTCGAGATCGTAGAACAGATTCGCGACGACCGGCGACTGACCAAACAGCGTCAAGCGCCCAAACTGCGGCGCGAGGTGCTCGAACGCCTGCTCATAGCTGAGCGGCGCGCCCAGCTCTTCGCGCGCGAGATCGCACAGCCGGCGACCGTCTTCGCGTGCCACCGCAAAGAGCACATATCCGTCCGGGTGCAGCACGCGGCGCAGCTCGGCGAGCCAAGCGCCATCGGCTGCCAGTCGGGCGGTGAGATCGTGACAGAGAATGAAATCGAATGCCGCATCGCCAAACGGCAAAGGCAGCGCGGCATCCGCCACCGCCTCCACACCCTCGATGCCCAGCCCCTCGAGCTCACGTGCCAAGGACTCGGCGTCGATGGCGGCCACCGTGATTTCGCTGGCCCCCGCCTCCGCGAGCGTGGCGAGCGCGCGGGCGCTCGTACCCCCGAGATCGAGCACGCGGCGACCCTCGCACAACGGCGCCGCGAGCACGTAGCGGCTTTCCTGCTCGAGCAAGACGGAGGCGCGGGGTGTGTCGGTGGCCATCGTCACGGGGACCTCCGTTCACGGGCGCCAACGAGGCGCTTGGGCTTCGTCGGTGGGGACAAGGGGCGCAGACAAAACAGGTGGCGGGGGCGCCTCGCGGGGCACGTCGTTGTAGGCATGCAGGCGCCGCTCGATCTCGACGATCCAGCGCTCGGCGTCGGCCGCTTGCGACGTGCCCAGCGCGATGGACTCGCGAAACCGTCCAAGCGCGCGGGTGAGTCGCTCGGTGATATCCGCGACCAACAGGCGAGCTTCGCGGTACGTGACGTCGGCCCGCAGTCGACGCAGCTCGCGGCGTTGCTCCTCAGAGAGTCCGGGTAACAGCTCCGCGCGCGTCGCGTAGCCCACCGCGAGCTCGAAGTCGACGGTGCTGTGCGACTCCATGCGCTCGCGCGCCCACCCTGCGAGCAGGGCGAACAGCGCGCGATCGAGATCGGCGCGGTCGTCGTAAGTGACGGACGTGGGGAGGCTCTCGTTCGGCGGCAACATCATGGGGGCGTAGGCGTCGCGCAGGTCCTTTGCGTCCGGCGCGAATACGTGAAAGCCGTAAGGAGCGAACAACCCGCGCTCGACGACCAGCTGACCTTGGCGCGTGGCGATACGGTAGCGCCGGGTGTTGATATCACTCAGCAGGTAATAGACCGCAGCACCCAAGGCGACGACGAGCAGCGCAAGCAAAAATGCCCAGACGACCCCGCCGAGAGCCTGCTGTCTACGCCGACCCATCGACCACCCCGATGTACGGCAAGTTGCGAAAGCGTCCCGCAAGATCGAGCCCGTAGCCGACGACGAAGGCGTTGGGGATACGAAAACCGAGATAGTCGATCTGGACCTGGATCTTGGCGTTGTCGGGCTTCTCGAGCAGCGAGCAGACCTTGACGGAGCGTGGACGTCGCGTCGCGAAATTGTCGATGAGATAGCGCATCGTCAGGCCCGTATCGATGATGTCCTCGACGATGAGCACGTCCTCGCCTTCGATCGATTCGGTCAGATCGGACGTGATCTGCACGACGCCGCTCGATTCGGTCGCCTGACCATAGCTCGAGATGCCGATGAACTGGGTCGTGAGCGGCACGTCGATGTGGCGCACCAGATCGGCGTAAAAAACAAAGCATCCCTTGAGGATGCCGACGACGCACAGCGACGGGCTGTGCGCGTAATCCTGCGAGATCTCAGCGCCGAGCTCGGCGATGCGCGTCGCGAGCTGGTCGCGGCTCAACAGGACCTCGATGTTGCTCGACAGGCGCGGCAGCGGGCGGGGTGCGGTCGACTTAGACATAGCTGTTGTTGAGGATCTCCCCCAGGCCTCCGGCGCCCGGTACGATGTACTGTCGCTCATTGAGGCCGCACTCATCGTCCCAGTGACTGCCGAGCGGGGTCTTTAAGATCTTCGCTTCCGAGAGCCCGCGATCGAGGCGCAGCGCGTAGACGATCATGTCGGGATGCCGGTCACGCAGCGTGCGCAAATACTCGGGCGTGACGATGAGATTGACGGCGATGAGCTTGGCGGACGGACCGCCATCGAGAGCGCGATAGATGGACGCGGCCTCCGCCATGCTGCCGCCGGTCGCGCCCATGGGGTCGGGAAAGAGCACGATCGCGCCCCCGACATCGCCGCCGAGCTTGCTCCCTGCGACCGAGATACCCGTGACCTCGCCCGACGCCCCGGTCGTGCGGCTCATGTAGAGATGGTCTTGGCGCACGGCGCTCGGATCGATCAAGCGCGTGAGTGCCTCAAAAGCGATCTGCGAGGGCTGTGTGCCGGCGCGCGCAATGGCCACCGTGATGACACGCGTGTTCGGATCGAGCAGGCTGCCGCGCCAGACACCGTTGGGATTGGCATTGAACATGCGCGTGCGCACTTCGGCTTCGCGTCGCGGCAGCTCGGCCGCCATCACCACACGTACGAGACTTTCGTACAGATCGCGCACGAGCCAGTTCACTTCCGGCTGCAAGGTCTCCGGGCGACTCAAGCGCGCGAGCTGGGTCAGCAACACGGGGTCGGCGAGCAGATGCACGTTCGCACCGTAATGATGCTCCATTTCCGAAGGACGATAGCCGTAGCTTCTGTAGGCGTGCTCGCGCATGACAAGGAGACGATTCTACTCCCCTCGCGGCGCGAGTCAAAGCGGTGACGATCGGTCAGCGACTCGGTGCGCCCACCGATTGGACTGCACCTCAGGGTGTGCTACGACCGCACGCACACAGCAGCAGCAACTACGAACGACGGGAGACTCCATGCGATCACGTGATCCGTTTCAAGATCCCGCCTTTGCCGCCCAGGAAGCAGCAAGGTGGGCCAAGCAGAACCGCTCGACTGTCGGCATCGCCGTCGTCGTCGCCCTGGCGGCCATCGGCGCCTGGACGGCGTACTACCAGGTGGAGGCGCAAGAGGTCGGTGTCATCCTGCGGTTTGGCAAGCACATCGGTAACGCCGAGCCGGGACCGCATTTCAAGATCCCGTTCGGCGTCGACGAGGTCATCAAAGTCCCGGTCGGTCGCAGCCTCAAGATGGAGTTTGGTTTTCGCACCGTGCGCGCGGATATGCAGTCCGAGTTCGATCGCGACAGCCAATCGCAATCCGAAGCGGAGATGCTCACCGGCGACCGCAACGTCGCCATCACCGAGTGGATCGTGCAGTACCGCATCCAGAGTCCCGAGAAGTACCTATTCAACTTCCGCGAGATCGAGGCGACCTTACGTTTGATGAGCGAGGCCACGATGCGGGCGGTCATTGGCGATCACTCGATCGACGAGGCGCTCACCGTCGGACGTGAGGCGATCGAGATCGAGGCCAAAGAAGCCCTCGCCGAGCTGAACAAGCGCTACGACACCGGTATCGTCATCATGCAGGTCAAGCTGCAAGAGGTCGATGCTCCCGAGTCCGTGCGGCCGGCCTTGCGCGAGGTCGAAGAGGCCAAGCAAGAGCGCGAGCGCGCCGTCAATGACGCGTGGGCCGAGTACAACAAGGTGATCCCACAAGCACGCGGTGCCGCATCTCAGTCGCTCGAAGCGGCCGAGGGCTATCGTGTCGAGCGCGTCAATCAAGCCGAGGGCGACGCCGGACGCTTCCGGGCGCTCGAGACAGAATATCGCAAGGCACCCAAAGTTACGCGCACGCGCCTCTATCTCGAAGCACTTGGAGAGATCTTGCCGCGCGCCAAGCACAAGGTGCTCGTCGACTCCAAGACCCAAGGCCTCGTGCCGCTACTCAATCTCGCAAGCCAAGGAGGCAAACCATGACCCGGGGTGTTGCCATCATCGTCGGCCTCGCGGTCGCCCTCTTCGTCCTCTCCTCGTCGTTCTACACGGTGAGCGAGGTCGAGCAAGTCGTCCTCACGCAGTTCGGCGAGCCCGTGGACATGGCCGTCAAAGAGCCGGGACCGCACTTCAAGCTGCCCTTCATTCAGGTCGTCCATCGCTTTGACAAGCGCTGGCTCGATTGGGATGGAGATGCCGGCGAGATGCCGACGCGGGAGAAGACCTACATCTCGGTCGACACCTACGCGCGCTGGCGCATCGTCGACCCGCTCAAGTTCTTCACCAGCGTGCGTGACGAGCGCAACGCGCAGTCCCGCCTCGACGACATCATCGACAGCGAGACACGCAACGTCGTCGCCGCCCACGATCTCATCGAGGTCGTGCGCTCGACGGACCGCAAGTTCGAAGTGAGTGCCGACTACGAGGGCGAAGAGGGCGGCTCTGGCACGCAAGAGCACGAAATCAAAGTCGGTCGCGACAAGATCACCCGCATGGTGCTCGAGAAGGCGGCCAAGGCCATGCCGGACTATGGCATCGAGCTCGTCGATCTACAGTTTCAACGGGTGAAATACACGAGCACGGTCAACCAGAAGGTCTTCGAGCGCATGATCGCCGAGCGTCAGCGCATCGCCGAGCGCTACCGCTCCGAGGGCCAAGGCAAGCGCGCCGAGATCTTGGGGCGCAAAGAGCGCGAGCTCAAGCGCATCGAGTCCGAGGCGTACCGCAAGGTGCAAGAGATCAAGGGTCAGGCGGACGCGCAGGCGACTTCTACCTACGCCGCAGCGCACAATCGCGACCCGGATCTGTATCGGCTCATCAAGAGTCTCGAGAGCTATCGCAAGAGCATCGACGAGGAGACCTGGGTGATCCTGTCGACCGACTCCGACTACCTGCGACCGCTCGTGCAGGGAGCCGAGCGTTAGGCGGCGCCGCGCGCGGGATCGCGCCTTGTGCGGCTACTCGAGATGAAAGATCTGCACCCGATTGTTGCCGCGGTCGGCGACGACGATCGATCCGTCCTCGGTGCGGCAGATCTGTCCCGGGTAGTAGACCAGACCCTCGATCCAGCCCATGCGCAGCTGACGTCCGCGATAGCTGCCGTCCGGCCCGAGCACCACGATACCGCTGCCGTGGTTGTCGACAAGCAGCAGCGATCCTGAATCGTTGCCCGTCATGTACTCCGGAAAGCCCGCGACATCCTTGAGGGCGAGCCCGAAGGGGTGCAGCGGCTTGACGGCGTCCTCGGACACATAGACCTGGGCCGTGACGGCATCGACGGTGTAGAGCGCGCCCGTTTTCGCCAGGTAGACGTCCGTAAAGGCGCCGCCGAGCCCTGGCAACGCCAGCTGTCTGACAAACTGCCCGTCAGCGCGAGTCACCACGATGCGCCGCGAGGCGAGATCGAGCACGGCCAAGCGCCCGGTCGCATCGATGCGAAACGCACCGGGCACGACGAGGCTTGGCGTCGGCACACCGGCGAAAGCGATCGCCTTGGCCGTGGCGCCGTCGGCCGTGAGTCGAATGAGTTGTCGCGCCTTGCGGTCGAGCACGATGATGGCTTGTTCCGGATCACGCTGTAGACGCACCGGGCTGCCGATGAGCGCCTGTCGAATTTCGGTCCCGCCGGTCGCCGCCCCTTGACGGACGGCAAAGCGCACGAGCCGCCCATTGCCGGTGTCCGCGACGATCAACTCATCGTTTGGACCGCAGAGAACACCCTCCGGTGCCTTGAGTGCGAGGCCTGCGGCGTCGGCGTACACGGCGCTCGTGTATTGCAGGGCCGTGCCCTGCGCACGCACGCGTGACGTAGCACCGAGGGCGACCACGAGCATGGCGAGCGAGGCGATACGCATGGGGCACGTGGTCATCGTTTGAAGTCCTGGTGACACTGCGTGCAGAGCGCAGTGGCGGTGGGAAGCGGGATCATGTGCTTGTACTCGGTGCCGTGCGCCCGGTGACAACTCAAGCACTGCATCGTCAGATTCTTGTTGCGCGGATCGATCCGCTTCGGGCCGATCGGGTGCGTCGAGTGCTTTTGCCAATCGTGGCATATGCCGCACAGCTCAATCGTATCGCCGCCACGCAAGTACAGCGGTGCATCACCGCCATGGGGCAAGTGGCACTTGTTGCACTCACCTTTCTCCACCGGCTCGTGCTTGGTCGCTGCCGTGCGCTGACGCGCCAGGGTATCGGCGTGGCACTCGCCGCAGACCGCGACGCCATTGCTGCGCAAGAGCCCGACGTCCTTGGACGCGTGCGGACTGTGGCAGTGCAGACACCCGTCCGCGCTCAACACCGGCGCATGCACCCGACGCTGCGACAAGAACCCCTTGAGCTTGTCGTTGTGACACGAGCGGCACAGCTCGACTCCGGTCTTCTTGAGCGTCATCGGTCGTCCGGCCACCGGGGGCTCGTGGCATGCGCCACACATTGATTTGGCCACGGGTGAGTGGACGCGCTCGTAGAGCATCCCCTGCTGCTTGCCGCCGTGCGGATCATGACAGTCGGTGCAGCGACTCGTCGCGACAGGATAGCCGACATGCTTTTTCACAAAGGTCGGCGCGCTGGCTTTGTGGCAACCAAGGCACAGCTCCGGTACGGCCTTGGCGAGCAAGTGTTCCCCGGCGGCTGACACGTGCGGCAGGTGGCACGCCGAGCAGCCCTGTTTCTCGAGCGGTGTGTGCTTGACCTTGGCCGCTTTGACCGCCTCGATGATTGGCTGATGACACGTACCGCACAGCTCCAGCTGCGGTTTGATGAGGCCGTGCGGCTGGTCACCCGCATGCGGTGTGTGGCACGCGAGGCACTTGCCTGCCAGCGCCGGCGCGTGCGTGCTTTTTTCCTTACCACGCAGGAGCTTGTGACAGCCGCTGCACAGCTCGCCCCCCGCGCCCGCGAGCAGCTTGCCGTGCGCGGACGCGTGCGGACTATGACAGCTCGTGCAAGCACCGTTCTTCAGGGGCGCATGCACCCACAGTTTGTGCAGCTCGTCCTCGACGCCGCTGTGGCACTCGAAGCAGACCTTCCCTGTCGCGCCCGGCTTGAGTCGGTACGGGTCACGACTGGCCGCGCGTGCCGCGGGTGACGCAACAAGGCACGCGACGGCCAACACCCAGGCGCAAGATCGTAGACGGGTCATGTCGGCGTCCCTTACTTCTTTGCCACCACGTGGCAGGTGTCGCAGTCGCGCGATTCAAACGGCGGGTGGACATGGGTCGCAAACATCTTCGCGTCCTTGGCCGCATGGGGATTGTGACAACGCGTGCAGTGCATCACCTTGGGGGAAATGCCGAGGTGCTTGGTCGAAAACGCATCATCAAAGCCGTGACAGCCCTCACACAGCGGGGCCAGCGGTTGGGACTGAAGATGCGACTCCTTCGCGCTGTGGACCGCATGACACGTGAGGCAGTCCTCCTTCGCTGGCTCGTGCACGGTGAGCCCCGCCTGCCCGGTCTTCATCGTCTGATGACACGAGGCGTAGCAGAGGTCGGGGACCGGTGCGACGACGAGCTTTGCGAGCTTGGTCGCGTGCGGGTTGTGGCACCCGGAGCACTGGCCGAGTGCCACCGGTCGATGCACACTCTTGGCTTTGACAGCGGCCTCTTGCTGCGCGCTGTGGCATTGTGCGCAGAGCTTCTCCTGCGGCGTCGTCGTCATGCCGACGTTGTTCGAGCCGTGTGCGTCGTGACATGAGAGACAATCCCCATCCTCGAACGGCTCGTGCACGGACGACAGGCTGGTCGTCGCGAGCAGCTCCGCGTGACAGGCACGACACAGGTCGGCGCCCTTGCCCTTGAGGAGCTTCTTGTGGGCGCCGGCGTGTGGTTCGTGACAGTCCACGCAGCGGCCCTCGGCTACCGGCTTGTGCGTGTGCGTCTTGATGAACGCGGCCTCCTCGGTGCGATGACACGCAAAGCACACGGTGTCGCTGCGCGCCTTGAGCATGCCGCCGAAGTTGGACCCGTGCACATCGTGACACGCGGTGCATTGGCCCTTGGCGAACGGTGCATGAATCACCGCCGCCGTTTTCTGCGCGGCAATCGTGCGGTGGCAGGTGGCGCAGCTGGCGCTCGCATTCGCGTCTTTGAGCAAATTCGGATTCGGGCCACCGTGTGGACGGTGGCACGAGACGCAGCCACCGTCGCGTGTCATGGGGGCGTGCGCCGCCAGCTTCTTGTCGGCCTTGTCGGCGTGGCAGCCCAAACAGAGCGCGTTGCCCTTCTGGACGATGAGACCCTTTTGATCGGCGGCGTGCGGGTTGTGACAGCTGGTGCACTCGCCGGCCTCGACCGGGGCATGGGTGACGCGACCGCCGCCAGTCAAGCCGCTCACGTCGTGACAGTCGCCGCAGACCTGCAATTCTGGACGTTCGAGCGCAAAGGGCTTGGTCGCCGTCGCCGCGGCGTGACACGCATTGCAGTCGCCCGACGACACCGGGGCATGCACCGTCGCGCGCAGCAGCTTTGTGCTCACCGCCGAGTGCGGATCATGGCAGCCCGTGCACGGCTTATGCTGCACCGGGTAGCCCGCATGCGCCTTGAGCAACGCCGATGAGCCGGGATGGCACGCGGTGCAGAGCTTGGGCTGCGCGGCCTTGAGCAACGGTTTGTCGGCGGCGCCATGACTCGCATGGCAGGCGCCGCAGCCGCCCTCTTTGAGAGCCTGGTGCACGGTGGCTTTGGTGAACGGGGCGCGCTCGTGACACGTCAAGCAGACTTCGTCGCCGCTCTTGGTGAAAAAGCCCTTGGCCGCTCCCCCGTGCGGATTGTGGCAGCTCGTGCATTCGCCCTTCTTGAGCGGCGCGTGGATTTGGCTTTGGTTGAGCCCGAGCTTCTCCTTGGGATGACACTCGAGGCACAGGTCGCTGCCGGTCTTCTTGAGAATGAGCTTCGGTACAACGCCATGACGCAGATGACACTGCTCGCAGTCGCCACGCTTGACCGCCGAATGGGCAAAGGCGAGCCCATTATACTGCTCGGTCACCTTGGCGTGACAGTCCTTGCACTCCTTCTTGGTGAACTTACGACCCGCCGCAGCGCCATCGGGCGCGGCCAGGAAGAAGAGGACCAAGAGCAGCCATGAGTTTGTCTGGGGCCGCATGTCGTTAGCCGCGGAAACCATGGATGTACGTCTTCACTTCGTAGGCTGCGCGCAGCTTCTTGCCCCATTCGATGATGGCGTCATTAACGTGCGCCGCGTACAGCCGACGCGCGATGGCATCGCGCACCTCTTCGTACGGTTGGGGCTTCGGGGCAACGTAGTCGACGACTTGCACCACGTAGTGGGTCGCATCCACGGAGCTGAACACGCGCACATCGCCCGCCCGTGCACCCGCGAGCGCCGCCGCGAGCTCGGCGTCCAGACCACTCGCCGCCAGCGTGGTGTCCTCGAGCTGCAGCTTGACCTTACCCGCCTCGGCGCGCCCTTCGGCGTTTCCCTTGAGCCACTTGAAGTCCGTGCCACGACGCAACATTTCAACTGCCGCCTCAGCCGCCGGAAGCGTCGCGAAGGCAATCGAAGACAGCTTGTAGAATTCGGGGTACGAGAGCTCGGAGAGATTCTTTTCACGATACTGAGCGATCTCCCCTTCGGTCACCTTGATTTCGGGCATCAGCACGCGATCGATGAACAGCCCCACGAGCACTTCGACCTCGTGGCGTCGCATGCGGTGCTTGTACTCGGTCGTGGCCTCCGTGCGCTGCTCACTCGCCGCCTTGGTGAACAAGCGCTTGCCCAAGAGATTCTCCAGCGCCGGACGCTTCTTGTCGTTGAGCTGCTTCTCGCGGATCGCCGGCTCGACGCCGTGAAAGTAGTCCTCGGCGATCGCGCGGCACAGATCCCCCAGGGTGACCGGCGCCTCCCCCCGGATCGTCGCGACAGGGCGCTTGTCGGCGAGCAAGGCCGCAAACCCCGGCTTTTTGGCTTCGAGATTCGTGCGCTCGACGAGCCGGTCATCGATCGTGGCGTAGCGAGCGACGAGCTCGCTGTAGTGCGCTCGCAGGCGAGCTTGACGCGCCCCGCCCAGCACCGTTTCCTCCGCCTGGGTTCGTGCAACCGCGCTTTCGGGAAAACGCGCCTCCTCGAGTCGTACGAGCGCAAAGCCCTTGGGCAGGGCAATCGCCTCGCTGAGCTGTCCGATGGCGAGCTTCTCGGTGGCCGCAACGAGCTGCGGCAAGAGATCTTTGACCGGCACAAACGGCGCATCCTCGCGCCCCTGGGCACGACCCGCGGCGATGGCTTCGCGCGCGAGATCCTCGAAGGTGCCACCCGCCCGCACGGCCGTGAGCAGCACCTCGGCGTCTTCCTTCTTCTCAAACAGCAGCGAGCGCAGGCGCCATTCGCGCACGAGCTTTTTGAACATCTCCTCGACGCGCGCCGCATCAGGCTCCACCCCCTCGAACACGGTCTGCTTGTACAAGTCCCGCGCGAGCCGACCACCGAACTCGGTGAGGTCCTTTTGCACTTCGGGCAACAGGTGCATCTCCATCGTCGTCGCCTCTTGCGCGATGAGCCTCACGGTGATCAGGCGATTGACAATCTCATCGAGCGCTGCCCATTCGCCCCGAGCACCTTCGCCGTGCGCGCCGCGGGTGACGATGAAGTTGTCCGCCACCTCGGAGACGAGGATGAAGTCGCTTTCAACGCGCGCCACGGGCGTGTCGGCGAACTGCTCCGATAAAATTGGCACGTCGAGGGTGACGCGCAGCTTGTCCTTCTTGCCCGCCGCATCGTCTCCCGCGCCGACACCCTGTTCGACCGCAGCGCCTGGTGCAGCGCTCGCACGCTGCCCTGCGGGTCCTGCACAGCCGACCAGCGCCAGGAGAGTTGACATTGCCAGATGACACTTCATTGCTTGACCTCTTGCCTCGTTGTGCCCGCGTGGTGCGCGGGGGCTATTGGATCCATTCGATGCGCTCTGTCGGTGCCCCAAGAGCGAGCTCGTCCACCGCCTCGCTCACCATCTCACAGGCCAGACCGGCGGCGGTGCCCACACGCCCAAGATCGAAGAAGAACACCCCATCGTCGCCCTCGTGATACGAGCTCGTGGCCCACACGAGCGGATTGGCGCCGCGCTCGAGCATGAAGGACGAGAAGCTCACGACGGCAGCGCGCGCGCCCGCGTCACTGTGATCGAAGACGCGACCGCCGACGACGACGTCCGCGCCGAGCTTGTCGAGCAGCTGCCGCGCGACGTCGAGCGAGACACCGTCTTCGAAGATGATGCGACGGCGCAACATCTCCTCGCGCACGACGCCCGGCTCGACGACGGCATAGCCCGGCGTGGCGTGCAGCTCACGCAACATCTCGAGCGCGATCGACTCGCCCGCCTTCAGACGCGCGGTCTCATTGACGAACGGCAACACCGCGACCACGCGCACGCGGCTCTCGGCGTGCGGTGCCGCGAGGAAGGAGGTTTGCGGACGAAACCGCCAGCCACCCGTGCACGTCGTCGCTTGCGCACCGCCGCGGGCGAGAAAATCCGCGAGGCTCTGCGCCAGCGTACCCAGCAACGTGCGCTGCAACGTCGCCGCATCGCCGATGATGCCGCGCTCGAATAAGCCGGGGTTGTCGCCACCCGAGGCGCCGTTCATGCCCGTCCACAGCACCACCGGGGGATCGGTGGCGGACACGAGCCGCATGCCAATGGCGATGGATGGCACGCCTTCGGCTTCGTAGCTCTCGACCGTGGTGACGAGGAGCGCCTCGGCTGCAAGGTCGGTTGCGACGGCCGCGGAGGTCGTCCCACTGACGCCGCCCGTGTAGCGTATTCGATGGCGCGCGAGAAACGGTTCCATGGCGCTATCATCGACGAAGCTAAAGCCACTCTTTGTCAGCTCCTCACGCACCGCCGCGTGCAGCGAAGCGAGCGGCACCTTGCCACCTGTCAGATTCTCGGGCGGCATCACGGCGAGACGCACGCGAGGCCCGGCCGCGGGTGCCTGAGCGATGGCACGTACGCGCGTCGTGCCCGCCGCGCACGACAGCGCGAGGAGCATCGCACTGCACCCCACGAGCCTAGCGAAAGAGCTTGTCCAAGAGGTCATCGACCGCATCCTCCGTCACGCGGTTCATCGGCTCGCCGCCGCCGCCGAACAAGCGCTCCCAGAAACCAATGCCCCCCTGGGTCGACGAGGCCGACCAGATAACCTTGCCAGTTTGTGTCTCCTGCATTTGCAGCGACAGCGAGATGGCGTTGGCCGCCGTCGCAGCAGCGCGCACCTCGCCGTACTCCTTGACCACTCCGAGGATCACGGCGTCGGCCGACAAGATCGTGCCGAGCTTGGCTACCTCTTCGGCGGAGGGTGCGGTGGCATCCTTGATCGCGGCCCGCGTGACACCGCGCGCCACCTCGCCTTGCGACAGGACATAGAAGGCGCCGGTCGCAAGCAGCATGTTGACCACCACGTCGCGCACGCGGTCGGAGGCCTGCGCATCACGCGACAGATTGACGAACGGGACCACCGCCACGGTGCGGATCTGCCCGAAGTCCATCGCCTGGTCTTGATAGCGCGTACCGCTGGTGGCGCAACCACATGCCAGCACGAGCAGCACGGCCAGGAGCCTGTCGGTCAGCTGATTTTTCATCTCATTTCTCCCAAGCTCCGCCACCCAAAGCCGACGCATTATAGGGCGACCGTGAGGTTCGCGGCAAAGCTTTGGTTCCGTAGCTCGCCGCCCGCTTGCGACGCGCTCGCCAGGTACGAATACGCGGCATCAAGAAACGTGCCGGGCCTGATATTCCACCGCAGTGTCGGACTCACCATGCGCGTGCGACCTCCGGTCTCGGTCTCGACCGATTCGCTGTAGACGAAATTGAGCTGCAATGCGCCGCCGGGAAACGGCGAGAAGCCCGCACCGGCGTTGCCGATGGTCCGCGGGCGTTGCCCCCGCGAATGGGCACGACTGATGCCTCCCGAAACGTAGAGCGAGCGCACGGGATTGGTAGACATCGAAAGGCCTGCTGTCTCAAAGCCGATGCGCAGGGTTGGCGCTTGCCGCGCACGAACCGTGGTCCGACTCACGCCGTACGTCACACCGAAGGCCGTCGACGGGTGCGGCGTGACGCTCGCCGAGCACGAGAGCGCCTGACCCGAGGTGCGCTGCTTGCCGTAGAGGTGCCCCAAGGATTGCGTGGCACTCGCTTCGAGCGCGATGCCGCGGAAAGGCTCGGCGTGATTGGTGAAGCTGACTGCCTGAGTGATCCCCGCGCCACCGACCCCATCGGTACGCGTGCCGCTGTAGATGAGATTGTGCAACAGCCTCGGCAGCGGCGAAGCGGTCGCGCCCGCGGAGAACGAGAGCACCCCCGCGCGGCCCGCCCCGTGGTCCGTGTCCGCCCGCGCCAGGCGGGCGTTGGTAACGACGCCGTAGCGCAGTGCCTTGGCGTACATCAGTCCATTCGATACCTGGTAGAGGGTGGTGGCGACGCCGGCGCGCCGATCCCAAATCACGCGACACGCGACGTCGTGATAGAGCTCCTCGTCGCGCAACAGACGCGTGCGCGCCGCGCCCGCCAGGCTGTGCTCGAGTGTTCCCTCGTGCCTCGGGACGTCGGTCGCCAAGCGCAAATTGAAGACCTGAATCTCGGTGACGCGCACGCTGGCGAAGGCCGGGTCACTCGTCGCCGCGGCGGGCAAGGGACGCGTGACCACCTTGAGATAGGTGGCGCGGGTATCTGCGATGCCGATCTCAAAGCGATTCTGAAAGGTGCCAAAGGTGACCGCCTCGGTGATTGGCACTGACGTCCAGGTCAGGTTATCGCTGCTGACATACGCCGTCCAGGTGAGCGCCGCGGCGACCTCCGCGCTCAGCGCCGCATCGACCCAGACCCACACGCGATTCACCGTCGAGCGCAAATCGGCGAGCTGAATACCGATGTCCCGGGCCTCGGTGTCGCCGCCGAGCGCACGCGACGTACCCAGATCGATTGCCACGGGCGTCGTCGTATCCCCATCGATCACCGCCGGCTCCGGTACGAGCTGTGCCTGCTCGGGGTCGAAAGGGAAGCTCTCGACGAGCGTCAACCCGCCGATGGGAAACACCTGGTCACTGAGCACACCGCGACCCGCGCGCTGCAGATCGGTCGAGATGGCCGAGACGTTGTAGTCGAGTTGCACCGCCGAGCGCCCCTCGAAGAGGCGATCCGAGTAGCCCAGCCGGCCCGCGTGTCGCTGCTGTGTGCTCGAGGTCTCGAGCAGCCGGTCTGTCGGCGCCGTCCACGTGTAGGTGTAGCGGGCATCGACGTGCTCGATCTCGGCGTAGGTGGTGGAAACGTACCAGCTCTTGCTTTGCCGGTCGACGGCGCGACGGTCGAGATCGTGATCCTCGCCGAGGGTGAAGCGCGCGGTCAGCTGTGGCAGCTCGGTGGGTGAGTAGTTGGCAACGACGCTGTACGCGTCATCGACGGCGCCGACACGCGGCGCGCCCACGGTCTTGATGCGATCTTGTCGGTGGGTGGCGGCCGCGGCCAACGACAATAGGGGCCCCCCCCACAGGAGATTCGCGTGCAACGAACCCCGCGCTTCGTCGCTGGCGGTGAGCTCGCCACGCTCGGGGCGATGATGCTGGAGATCCCAGACGCCCCCTGCACCGAATCGCATCGTCGGGAACAGCGAGCGGTCAAGACTCAGGCGATAGCGTTGGTACCAAGTCTCCAGGGCGGACGAGGTGCGTGCACCATCGGGCGCGACCGCCAGGTAGTCAACGAACGCATATCCGGGCTCGAGCTGTAGTCGCAGTCCGTCAGCGAGCGCGTGCCGACTGACCAAGAGTGCAGCGGTCACGATGATGCGTTCGAGCCCACGTCGCGCCATGGCGCTACCGCCGCTCGCCGATCAGCGACAGAAACGACGCGGCGGCGCCGATTTCGGCGACATGCAGCACCCGCCGCGACACGAGATCGACCACCGCCACCGCGTGACCCTCGGGCAGCGTCGCCCACAAGCGGTTCTCGACGTCGTCAATCGCGAGGTAACCGGCCACCGCCGGCAGTGGCACGCTGACGCTCGGCAGCATGGCGTGCGCCGCGAACATGACGAGCTTGGGCTCGTCGCCCATGGCCACCCACAGAGCGTCGGTGGTGGGGTCGAGCCGCAGCGCGCGTGCCCCGAGGCCAACGTAGACGCGGCGCACAGGGCGCATCGAGGGCAGCTCATAGACCACCAAGTCGGGTGACCCGGCCGCGAGCACCACGAGCTCACGGCCCGTGCGATCGACTTGCGCCCGCACGGGTCGCGCCTCAGTGCGCGTGCTGCCAACGACCGCCATGTTGGCGATGTCGACGATGGTGATACTGCTCGAGAGCTCGTTGAGCACGTACGCTCGACGTCCCTCGCGATCGACGGCGATGGACACCGGTCGCTCACCGGTCGCGACCCGCGCCACTTCGGTCTCCATCTCGGGACGTACGAAGCTGAGCGTGTTCGAGCCGGCGTTGGCAATCAAAAGCACGCCGTGATTGGCCAACCAATCCACCGCGGTCGGCTCGTCGCCCGGATAGCCATACAGGCGCTTGTATTCGCGGCCCGCTGCGAGATCGATGACCGACGTCGCGTCCTCATCGGCGAGCGTGACGTACGCACGGCGCTCGATGCGATCGATGGCGACGCCGCGAGGTCCACGACCGGTGGCGATGGCATCGACCACCTGGCCGTACCGTCGATCGATAGCGACGATCATCGCGGCGTCAGCCACCGATGCGTACGTCACCATCTCGGGCATCCGTGAGTCGACGCGACGAGCGTGCCACAGCGCGGGCAGCTCAACGGTCGCCGTGAGCGCCCCTGGCTCGGCGAGAGCCAACGAGAAGATAGCGGCGCCTCCCGGCGTGAGCGCCGTCGGCAGCGGCGTCGTGACGGGCTCGACCGGCACGAGGAGATCAGCCGGCCCCGAGGGGGAGGTTAGCACCGCGCGGCGTACGCCGACGCGAAGTGCCTGACAGCTCCCGGCGGGCACCCGGCCCCAGGCGAGCAAGACAGGGTCGGTGGCGGCACCCACCTCGCGACGCTCGAGCTCGAGCGTTGCCTCGGTGCCGTCGGCGTACACGAGTCCGACGGCGTTGAGACTCACCTGTAGCCGTGCGGCGGTAGACGGAAAGGGCTCGACGTAGACAAAGACCTCGGCGCTCTCGCCACGCGGCGGACGCGGCGGCGCACGTCGCAGATGCGGCAAGCATGAGGGGACACTTGCGGCAAGCAGCAGGACGGCGGACAGGGCACGGGGGGACATCATATCAGTCCAAGCGCACAAAGGGCGGGGGCAGCAACATCGCCACCCCCGCCCGTGCTTCTAGCTGCAAAGACTAGGCGAGACTAGTCCTTCGCGTGGCACTTGTTGCACAACGAGCGCTGGTAGCCGAGCGAGCTCGCTGCCTTGTTGCCCATCGCTGCGCTGTACTCAGCATTGGTGCGACCCTGATGGAACTTTGCTGCCGCGGCGTCCGGGTAGGTCGCCGGGTTGAGGTCGCTGCCGGGCCAAGTGTTGGCTTCGGCGGTGAGGAACTCCATCGCGTTCGACCAGCGGGTCATGCTGTCCCAGCCCGAGGCGTGGGCGCGGTGGCAGGAGAGGCACATCACGTTCGCGGTCGCGCTGGGACCGGTGGTGACGCTGCCATTGTTGACGGCGTGCGGCTTGACGGCCGAGCGCACGGTCACCGGGGTCGCCGGGTCGCCGCCCTCTTCGAAAGGCACGAGGGAGTTGTACGAGGTGGCGTTCGTGCCGGTGAGGTTACCGGTGACGACGTAGCTGTCGTACAGACCGGCGTAGGTGGCGCCGAGCTCCGCATCGTTGCCCGCGGGGTGAATCAGCTTGGCGGCGAGCGAGTTGTTGTGGATATCGGTGTGGCAGTTGGCGCACCACTCTGACATGCCGACGCCGTAGGCGACGCGCGTCTCGGTGACCGCCTCGGTACGGTTGTAGCTGCTCGGAGCCACGGCAACCGGGGGCTGCGAGGCAAAGGCGCCAACGCCGGCCTGTGACCGCGGCTCATAGCCCGTACCAGCAAGAATGCGGTAGGCACCGACCGCGAGACCGGCGGCCGGCTCGGCGGTGTTGTTGTACGAGCCGGAGGCCTTGATCGGCTCGCCCGTCGTGGCAAACGCGCCGGTCGACAGGTAGCGATACTTGCCGTGCGGGTCGTGGCACGAGATGCAGGTGAGCGAAGCGGCGGGATAGGTGCCGCCCGGAGCGGTCGCCAAGGTGCCGTCCGCAAGGAGACCGTCTTCCACGGCGACGATGTTGTGGCCGTGGCGCTCGCCGTCGCTGGTCTCGATGACGCCGGCGCGCGGCGACCACGAGAAGTTCTTTTTCAACCAACCGAAGTCACCACCGGGGGTGAGGTTGGCCGGCGCCACGCCCGCGGCGACGTTGTCGTCGAAGATGTGATAGCCGCCCGTGCCGCTGTCGCCGTGGCAGTTGAGGCAGGTCGAGCTCTGGTCCTGACCGATGAGCAGGTACTGCACGCCCTGGAACTGCACGTTGTTCGTGCCGGTGCCCATGGCCGCGCCGTCGAGCGAGTTGTGCATCGTGTGACAACCTTGGCACTCGGCAACGCCGCCCGAGTGAAAGGCGTACGCCCGACCGGCGAAACCGAGACACAGTCCAGCCGCTATTGAGAAAACTACCGCTATCTTCTTCATGTCAGTCCTTCCTTCTTGTCATCGCGCCGCGAGACCACCCCGTCGGCGCATTCATCGTTCGACCCGCGCCACCGTGGCGCCTAGGTCGTTGGTTCCACTTTCGGCGGCATGACGACGCGAAACGCGCTCACGCCACGTCGTGCACTCTGAGTCACGAAGACTTTGTCGCCACCGACGACGAGATGGCGTGGCGAGATGAGGCTGCCGGCGGCCCAGCCGCGATAGCCATACTCGCCGCGGAACGCGAGCTGGTCGTCAAACACCATCACCACCGAGCGCAGCGTGTCCGCGACGTAAACGAGACCCTGCTCGTCGGCGACGATGCCGCTGACGAGGTTGAAGCGGCCCGGCGAGCTGCCGCGCTTGCCAAACTGACGCACGTCGCCGTCGACCGTCGAGACGATGTAGGCCGAGAACAACGTCGGAATGGTGAACAAGATGTTGCCGTGCACATCGACCGACAGCCCGGCAATGTCGTTGTCGCGCGCCATCTCCGCATCGAGACCGGCCACGGACGCGAGATTGATCGAGCGCTGCACGCGCCCGTCGAGATCGGCCACAAGCACCTGCTTGGCCACGCGCGACAAGAGGTACAGCTTGCCGTCGACCGCGGTCGCCGATTCGAGAACGAAGTCTCGCAGGTCGCTGACGGCATCGCCGCTCAAGGTGAGCTCCGCCACCGGCACGCCACGGTAGTTGCACCGCGTCAGGCGCGTAGCCCCGGCGATGTTCGACACCACCAGCAGGTCGCCCGAGCGC
Source organism: uncultured Bdellovibrionales bacterium (assembly GCA_964357695.1). Taxonomy (GTDB): domain Bacteria; phylum Myxococcota; class XYA12-FULL-58-9; order XYA12-FULL-58-9; family CAYHNK01; genus CAYHNK01. The sequence goes on from CAYHNK010000008.1 coordinate 21,764, forward strand.
AGCGACGCCACCGAGATGATGTCGCCGAGACTGCCGTCCTCACCGAAGGTGTGCACCTGCATGCCGCTGTCGTTGAACACGCGGACGAGCGATAGCTCGCGCTGGACGACGTAGACTTCGTGCGCGGTCGCATCGTAGGAAATCCACGGTTGGTGCAGCGGCAGGGGCCCCTCGAGGGCCGACAGGTTGAAGGCGTACACGAGCTTGACGGGGGCGCCGACCTCCGCGCCGACCCCGACCATCAGACTCGCGAGCGCTATTACCGGAACAAATGCCACGCGTCAGCTCCAATCACTCGGCGCCTCCCTGTGCACGAAATGTGCCGATGCCAAGTGATCGCTAAGTGGCCGTAACCTCGCGGTGCCTGTGGTCATGTGGACGCGGATGTGGGTGTAAAAGCGCACTTTTAGGGTTGGTTGGGTTATTTGACCCATCTTCTTGCCGCGTGATTTTGCCGCTGTGCGCTTGCGTCGCGAAGGCCGGCGTGCCACGTTGCCGCCGCGGTGCCATTGCGACGATACACCATAGGAAGGAGCGCGCGATTTGCCATTTTGATGGTAGGTGTGAGCTATGTCGCAACGCTCGGCGTGCTGACTGTGGAGACGCGCAGCGAACAGGTGACGGCCTGTCGCGGGGCGATGAGCTTGTGGTCACGTCACGTCGGCGCTCTGGCCGAGCTCGACGATGTGCCGACGCTGCACGCGATTCTAAACGACATGTTGGAGGCGACACCATCGGCCGCGTACGCGCTGCTCGTGCGCAAAGGGCGACCGTACGCCCACACCTTCAGCGAGGGCATCCCGGAGGGATTGGTGACGCTCAACGCGCATTCCTCCGCACAACCGACCGTGGCGTTCGCGCACGACGCAGCGCTCGGCACCGTCGTCGATTGTGCGACGGATCTCGGGGGCGGTACGCGGTTGCGCGTCGGCTTTCGCTGGAATCGCTTGGCCGTGTCTCCCCTGCGCGCTGTGGTGTTGCTCGGTCTCGTGCACGCCGCACTGTTGTTGATGGCGCTGCTTGGCGTGTGGTCGTTGCGTCGCGGCATGCACCGCGACGTCGAATTCGCGCAACGCCGCCTGGTCGAATCCGAGGAGCGCTACCGCAAGCTCTTCGAGCAAGCTCCCGAGTCGACCATGTTGCTCGATCCCTCGGGTCCCTCGCCCACCATCGCCGACTGCAACGAGGCGACTTGCCGCATGCACGGCTATGCTCGCAGCGAGCTCATCGGCAAGCCCATCGAGTTTCTCGACGTGCCGAAGGACCACCCCCTCGTGCGCGAGCGGGTCCAAGGGCTCGCCGACGGGGGCGTCACACACTTTGAAGTCGAGCACGTGCGCCGCGACGGTTCAGTCTTGCCGCTCGAAGTGACCGCGCAGCAGGTGGTGATCGACGGCAAGGTGATGATTCAAGCGATCGATCGCGACATCTCCGACCGCAAGGCACTTGAGCGACAGCGGCAGGACTTTGAAGGGCGCGTGCGCTCCTCGCAGACCATGGAGGCGGTGGGCCAGCTCGCCGCGGGCGTCACCCACGACATGAACAACACGCTCGGCGTCATCCTCGCCACGGCCTCGCTGCTCCAGCGCCGCATGCCGTCGCAAGACCCGCGCGTCGAGCTCGTCAACGCGGTGCTGCTCGCCTGTCAGCGTGGGCGCGAGCTCACCCAGAGCTTGCTCGATTCGACGCGGCGCGGAGCCCTCGAGTCGCAGCCTGTGTCGGTCAACCGCATGGCGACGCAAACCTGCTCGCTGCTCTCGCGCGCCATTTCGCAGAATGTCGCGCTCGAGCTCTCGCTCGCGCCGTCGCTACCACCGGCCCTCGGTGACGTCGGCAAGATGAGTCAAGCGCTCATGAACGTGTGCATCAACGCGGTCGATGCGATGGAGGGGCGCGGCAAGCTGCGGGTCCTAACGGATATCGTTTCGACCGGCGCGACCTACGTACGCCTGCGCGTCGTCGACGACGGCCCTGGCATGGACGAGGCCACGCTCCAGCGCGCCACCGAGCCGTTCTTCACCACCAAAGCGCCCGGCAAAGGGACGGGTCTCGGTCTCGCCATGGCGCACAGTGTCGCCCGCGAGCTCGGTGGCGATCTGCTGCTCGAAAGTCGTCCAGACGCGGGCACGACCGTGACTTTCCTTTTCCCGACCGCCCCGAGCGGTATCCCGGCGATGGCGGATGAGCCCACCGTGACGGTGGCAGCAGGGCGGCGCGACGGCCACGTGCTTCTGATCGACGACGAGATGCTCATCCGCTGGTCTGGCCAACAGCTACTCGAGGAGCTCGGCTTTCGCGTCACGGTCAGCGACAGCGGCCAGGCGGCGGTGGCGCTGCTGCAAGAGGACCCCGAGGCATTTGCGCTCGCCATCCTCGACGTCGCCATGCCTGAAATGTCTGGCCCCGAGGTGATGCTACGCCTGCGGGCCATCGCCCCGCGGCTGCCGGTGCTCATTGCCACCGGCCTGGCCCCAGATGCGCGTGTGCGGGCGATGCTGGCCCACGGCCGCAGTGCCTACATCGCCAAGCCATTCGATACCGCGGCACTCTCTCGCGCCATCGACGACCTGTTGTGTGCGTCATTCGACGCCGTTCGCTAGCCCGTGCTTGCGCATGCGGTAGCGCAGCGTATCGCGCGAAATGCCCAACAGCCTTGCGGCCCGCGTCTGATTGCCCTCGGCTTTGTCGAGCGCTTCGCGAATCAGCTGCACTTCGGCGTGCTGCAAATCGAGCGGGCCCGAGGCACGAGCCGACGCGTCCTCCCGCGTCGGTGTATGTCCCGGCCCGTCGCCCGCGAGCTCGGCCGGCAGATGCGGGAGGTCAATCCAAGCCCGCGCATCGAGGATGAAAGCGCGCTCGACCGCATTGCGTAGCTCACGGACGTTGCCCGGCCACGCGTAGCGACACATGGCCTCGAGCGCCCGCGGCGTCGGCCCCTGCACCTGCCGACGAAAGCTGTCGTTGAAGGTGACGACAAAGTGCGCGATGAGCAGCGGGATGTCCGCGACGCGATCGCGCAGCGGTGGCACCCGCAGCGTGACGATGTTCAAACGGTAGTACAGGTCGTGGCGAAATTGACCACCGTGTACGAGCTGGAGCAGATCTCGGTTGGTCGCCGCGAGCAGCCGTACGCCGACGAGGACGTCGCTCGTGCCGCCGACGCGCTTGAAGGTCTTGGTTTCGAGCACCTGCAAGAGCTTGGCCTGCGAGGCGAGCGGCATGTCGCCAATTTCGTCGAGCAGCACCGTGCCGCCGTCCGCCAGCTCGAACAGGCCCTTCTTCTGCGTCTTCGCGTCGGTGAACGCACCGCGCTCATAGCCGAACAGCTCCGACTCGACGAGGTGCTGCGGCAGGTTCGTGCAATTGATGGTGAGAAAATGCGCGGCACAGCGATCGGAGGCCTCATGGATGGCGCGGGCCACAACCGCCTTGCCGGTACCACTCTCGCCCTGGATGAGCGCCGTGCTCGAGCTCGAACGACCGACGAGACGCACCATCTCCTTGAGGCTGCGCATGGTCGGCGTCTCGCCCACCATGCGACGGTCGGGCGATGAGGCGCGGCAGCTCGCCTCAAACCCGGCGATCATGTGGCGCAGACGCAGATTCTCCCACAGCCGTGCCACCGTGCGCTCGAGCACACCGAGGTCGAACGGTTTCGTCATAAAGTCCGAGGCGCCCAGTTTCATGGCCTCGACGGCGATGTCCACCGTCGCATGAGCCGAGAGCATGATGACGCCGACGTCGGGCTGCTCTTCGCGCACCTTCTTGAGCACGCTCGTGCCGTCGATGCCTGGCAGTCGCACGTCCAACAGCAGCACGTTCGGCTCCCAGCTGGCGATGAGCGCCAAGCCGTCCTCGCCGCTCGCCGCGGTCTTGACTTCGTAGCCCCCCTTCTCGAGGTACTGCTGGACCGACCAACAGATCAAGCGCTCATCATCGATGATGAGCACCCGCGCGGGCCGGTCACAAAGGGTTGTCGGCGTATTCTGAAGCTCAGGCATGGTCCGTCCGCATCACTTTACCGGCAGGGGGAAAGGCGACGCAAAAGCGACTGCCGCGGCCCAGCTCGGACTCGACCGTGATCGCGCCGCGATGCTCTTCCACGATGCGCGCAACGAGCGCGAGCCCGAGTCCCGTGCCCGTTGTCTTGCTGGTGTAGAAGGGCTTGAAAATACGACCCACCTGGTCGGCGGGGATGCCGACGCCGGTGTCGCGCACTTCCACGACGACGCCCTGAGGCACATCCCAGGTGCGTAGCGTCAACACGCCTTGCTCGCTCATCGCTTGCAGCGCATTGAGACACAAATTGAGGAAGGCCTGCTCGAGCTGCAACGGGTCGCCGTCGATCGCCTGACTGGCGCCAAATTCGCGCACGACGCTGATGTTGGCCACGGCCTTCTGCGCACTCAAGACCGTCAGCACTTGTTCGAGCACGCCGTTGACCTGCAACGGATGCGGTTGCGTCGCGGCCGGCAAGGCATAGCGTAGCAGGTTGTTCATGGCACGATTGAGTCGCTCGATCTGGCGCTGCATCTCCGCGACGACATCGCGGCGATCGGAGTGTTCTGGAAAGTCGTGCCCCAACACCTGCAACGCGCCGGAGAGGCCAGCGAGGGGGTTTTTGATCTCGTGCGCGAGACCCGCTGCGAGCTCGCCGAGCGTCACGAAACGATCGGCCTGCGCCAGGCGTGCCGCGAGCGACTGCTCGAGCTGCCGATGCGTGTCGGCCAGACGAAAGAGCATCGTATTGAACGCATCGGCCAGGACCGACAGCTCATCGTGGCTATCGATGTTGACCGCCGTCGGTCCGCTCTCTGTGGTGGCGATCGCCATCGACGCACCGAGGCGTCGCACAGGCCGCACGACGAGGACGGTCAGCACAATCCAGCTCATCACCAGCAGCGACACCAGCACCGCCACCGCACTCAACGAGAAACGCGCGATCATATCGCGGTTGTGCTCATCGAGGCGATCACGCCAGACGGCAACGGCCAGATATCCCAGCGGATCGGCGTCATGCACGTGGCACGTGAGACACGGCGGTTCATTGTGCAGCGTATCGAGACGCAGCGCCGCGGGGCGGCCGTACATCATCGATCTCGGCACGTACTTCGAGGCCTGCGTGGGATCGATCTCGAAGCCGCGCTGCTCACCGACCGTCGCCGGGTCGGACGACGCGAGCACCCGCAGATGGCGATCGAGGATTTCGGTGATGAGCACAGAGCCATCCTCGGCTTGCGCCGACAAATAGGCATTCAGCTCGGCGGGCGACGCGTTCAACATGGCGCGCTGGAGATTGCCCCGCACCCCGGTGGCAAGGAGTCGCGCTTCTTCGGCGTGCATACGCTCGTTGGTCGTCACTTCGCGCCAGCAGATCCACGACAAGCCGGCCCCGAGCACGCTCGCCACGACAAGCAGCTCCGCAACAATCGCCTTGGTACGTACCGACAGCGGCAGCCGCCGCAGCGTTCTGGGGAGGCGCAACGATCGGGGATCTGTCGGCGCTGCTACCAATCGGCGTCCGTCCACCAGCAGACGGAGAACGTATCGACGCTCGACCACGGGGACTCAATGAGCGTCGCACCGTCGCGTGCGACAACGCGCCAGTAGTACGGCACGGCGCTGTCGCAGTAGCTCGTGCACGGAACATTGACCGCGTAGCTCGTCGCGGCCGTGAAACCGGAATCGTAAAGAAGCGTCGTGAACGCGGCGCTCGTCGCCACGACCACGCGGTACTGCGCTGGTGCCCCCGAAGGTGCGCTCACCGCGCTCCAAGCCAACGTGAGCGGCGCGGCCGCATCCGACCAGCTCGCATACCCGAGGTTGTCCACCAGTGCGGGAGCGGCCGGGGCCCCCTCTCGTGCGGTCGTAAACGTGGACAGCAGTGACTGCGCGACGTTGCGCAGCGCGTCCGTCGAGCGCACCCGATAGCTGTAGGTCGTCGCGGGTGACAGGCCGGAGAGGACGACGTGGTGCGTGTACACGAGCGCGGCGCTACCGCTGCTCGCGATCGGTCCCGTAAGCCCGTATTCGACGTAGGTCGTCGCCTTCTCGTTCGTCTGCCAGTCGATGGTGATGCTGTTCGGCCGGATGTCGCTGGTCGTAAGGTTGTGCAACGCGGGCGGTGTCGTCTCCGGTGGCGCCATCCAACCGGGGGAATGGCAATGCGTGCAGCCCGGTCCCTGAGTCCCGTGTGGATGTCGCTGCACATCCGGCCACGGAAAGCTCACGATGCCCTCGTGGCCGTGACAGAAAAAGCACGTGGCGCCGCTCGGCGCGGGATCGCTTCCGTGGCAGGCGCGACAACCCGCATGGCGGTCTCCGGTGTGACACGCTTCGCACAGCCGCTCAGCGCCGATGCCGCTCGTCGTGATCCCTGCCGCGACCGGCTCGTTATTGACGAGGGCCGCGAGCAGGTACGGATTCCCACTGGCATGGGTGGCGTGGCAGCTCGGGCACGACAACGGCGCCTGTGCCCGCGCGTAGGGCGCCTTCAGTGTACCGCCGTAACCGCTGCCCGCGCGCGCGCCGTGAAAGTCGCCGGTCAGAGCGGCATAGTCAGGCAGTCGTGGCGCCGTGGCGTCGCCGAGCGTGCGCGTGGCGGCGCCGCTGTGACAGCTTTGACAGGCCTCGTCGACCGAGGACACCGAGGTGTCGACGACCGTGCCATTGCCCAGATCGACGAGGACGCGACCGCCGAGGTGCGAGCCGCTGACGTGGCAGCTTTGACACCCGGCGCGATTGGCGGTGACGCTGCTCGTCGAAACGCCGTGATCGCTCACGACCGGGTCGCCGCCGGCTTCGTCGAGGACCCCGTGGCAGCGGGTGCACGCGAACGGTCCTGGCTCATCCCAGGCGACCTCCACGGGCGCGCCCCCCAAGGGGAAGTGGCACGCGACGGTGCAGCTTGCGGGCGGCCCGCGGTGGATCTGCGCACCGCTGAGCGTCGTGCCGCGCGGCAGCGCGAGGGGGAAGATCTCGAACGCACCACCGCACGCGTGACAGGTCTTGCACTGGGTGACGAGCGGGAGCGCCTCGTGGACCTCGTGCGCTCCGGTGGGCATACAAGCAAGCGGCTCAAGGGCTTGTGTGACGCGATTGTCCGCAGAGCGCAGCGTGCCGTCGGCCGTGCAAGCGACGACGAACAAGAGAGCAACGCTCGAAGTGTGTGTGGCGCGCCGAACCATCGTCACGCTCGCAACGAGGGGCTAGCGTGCGGCGTCGGGCGTCGGCGCGAGCAGCTGGTCATTGCAGTAGCGCTCGAACATGGCGTCACCGCTGTCGCAAAGGTGCTCGGCGAGCGCGACCATGGGAAAGCTCTCCCAGTGGCCGTTGACCTGCACGCGCAGCAAGTTGGCGTTGACCCGCTCTTCTTGGGCGCGGCCATCGTGCCGCGGCGTGCCGAACGCCAGCGCAGCGCCCGACAGCACGACGGCGAGTCCCAAAGTAGCTATGACGGTGCGAAGCATGGCAGACTCCTCGCTCGCAATTTGCGGCGGTGCCTATAGCATGCGTCGCCATTTGGCAAGGGTAGGGAACCGCATGCAGGGGCTGAGTGTCGCGCATCCGTGGTTGCTCGTGGGTCTTGCGGGTGCCGCTCTGCCGATGATCATTCATCTCATCGGTCGCCGTCGCGCGCCGGTCATCGCCTTTGGTGCCTTCGATTTTCTCGTTGCCGCCAACCGTCGCTTGGCCCGACGCGAGCGGCTGCGCCAGATCTTGCTGCTCATCGCGCGTACGCTGGCCATCGTCGTGCTCGTGCTCGCGCTCGCTCGTCCCCGTTCGGCCGATCCTGCGGTGGCCGCGGACGCCCAGCGTCGTCTCGCACTCATCGTCGATGCCTCGGGATCGATGGCCTACGAGCGCCATGGCACCTCGCTCCTTGACGCTGCCAAGGGAAAGGCGCGTGATCTCTTGACCCACCTGCAGCCGGGAGATGCGGCGACGCTGATCGTGGCAGGCGCCGAGGTGCGCCAAGCGCTCACGGCCCCCACGGCCGATCTCGACGGCGTCCGCCGTGCCCTCGATGACATCACCACACCGGCAGGCGTTGCCGACATGGGCGCGGCCATTGCGGCGGCCATCGGTCAGCTGGGTGCCGATCCGGCTGGCGCGGTGCTCGTCATCGTCACCGACGCGAGCCGCAACAGCTTCGCGCATCTCGTGCCCTCATCCACCGAGCACTTGCCCCGCATCGAAATCGCCGATGCGGCCGGGCGCGACGAGCTCTCGGCCCTTGCGAACGCAGCGGTGACGCACGTGGTGCTCGAGCCGACGCGTACGGTGGCGAGCGAGCACACCTTTCGTATCGAGGTGCACAACTACGGCGCCGAGCCACTCGCGCGCGTGCCGTTGCAGCTAAGCGTTGACGGACAGGTGACGCAACGCTTGCTCGTCGACGTCGGCGCGACGACCAGCACAACGAGGACCCTGACCACGAGCTTTGCTGCCCCGGGCGTGTATCGCTGTGCGGTGACGCTCGCAGACCCTGGCGGCTATCACGTCGATGATGTCGCGTACTTTCTCGCCTACGTCGAAGGCGGGGTGCGGCTGCTTCTTGTCGATGGCGATCCGAGTGCGACGCCGTACGACGACGAGCTCTTTTTCGCCCACCGCGCGCTCGAGGTGCTGCCACTCGGCGCGCCCCCCATCCAGATGCGCACGGTGACGCCCTCCCCACAGCGCGACGCGAACCTCGAAGCGCTCTTGCCCGAAAGCGACGCCGTGTTGCTCGCCAACGTCGGCGACTTGGCGGATCGCGACGTGCAGGCCTTGCGACGATTTGTTGCTCGTGGCGGCGGCATCCTGTGGACCCTCGGTGACAAGGTCGCCTTCGAACGCGCCAACGAGCGCTTTGGCGATCTTCTGCCCTATGCGCTGCGCGATCTCCATCGTGCGGCCGACCCGGCGGCTGGGACGCCGGCTCTCGGCATCGGTGAGATGGACTCTTCGCACCCGATCTTTGCGGGTCTGGGCACCGCCGCCGAGGAGAGTCTGCACGCCTCGCGCACCGAGCGTTACTTCAACCTGGATGTGGGCTCCGGGCTGAAGGTGCGTACCCTGCTGCGCTTTGATAACGGCGCGCCAGCGTTGGTCGAGCGCGCCACCGCGGACGACGGTCGGAGCTTGGCCCTGCTCACATCCATTGATGTCGACATGAGTGATCTCGCCCTGCGCAGCGCCTTTCCGCCGCTTTTGCAGCGGGCCGTGCGCTATCTCGCCGGGGCGGTCGAGGATCGGCCGAGCACCGACGTGCGCGTGGGCGCGACACTGGAGCTGCCGCTACCGACCGGCGCGAGCGAGGTGCGGTTGGTGACGCCCACCGGCGTTGCCGTCGCGCCATCGGCCATGCTCGATGGCCATCGTCGCGCGCGCTTTGATGCCCTGCCCACTGCCGGCTTCTACGACGTGCAGCTCTTGCGCCCCAAGGGTTGGCAGACGGTGCCGTCGCTCACCGCGGCCATCGACCCGAGTCTCGAGGAGTCTGACTTTGCGCCATTCCCACAGGGCGAGCTCGCCGATGCCTTGGGAGCCGAGCGCACCGCGGCCGTGGCGGCGCGCTGGTTTTCGCCGCTTGGCGAGCACGATCCTCTGGCCACGCGGGGTTGGGCCTCTGTGCTCTTGGCGGTGCTCGCTTTGTTGTTTATAGGAGAGAGCCTACTGGCGTTGCGTGGGTAACGACTATTGAACGCGAAGGAGCGACGATGGAAAAAGTGAAGTGGATTTGGCACGACGGCAAGCTCGTCGCCTGGGAGAACGCGCGCGTACACTTGATGACGCACTCGTTGCACTACGGCTACGCTGCCTTCGAAGGCATTCGTTGTTACGCCCAAAAGAGCGGGGGGGCGGCCATCTTTCGTCTGGACGCCCATCTTCAGCGACTCTTTCACACCGCGCACATCGCGGCGTTCGAGATCCCGTTCACGCTCGAGGAGCTCCACGAGGCAAGTCGGCAGCTCGTGCGCGAGAACGACCTCCAGGGCGGCTGCTATCTGCGCCCGCTCGCCTACATGGGCGAAGGTGAGATGGGCATTGCGGCCATCGACAATCCCGTCAGCGTCGCCATCATGGCGTGGAAGTGGGGCGCCTACCTCGGCGAAGAGGGCATCCGCAACGGCATTCGCGCCATGATTTCGAGCTACCGGCGCTCACGGTCCGACGTTTTGCCGGCTAAAGGAAAAATCACCGGACAGTACGTCGGCTCGATCCTCGCCAAGCGCGAGGCGCTCGGCGCCGGTTACCACGAGGCTATCGTGCTCGATACGCAGGGCTATGTGGCCGAAGGAACGGGCGAGAACATTTTCGTCGTCGCTGACGGCAAGGTGCGCACGCCCGCCATCGGGCAAGCCATCCTCGCGGGTGTGACGCGCGACAGCATCATCACCTTGTTGCGCGACGAGGGCTACACCGTCGAGGAAGCGCTCATCGGACGTGATGAGCTGTACTGCGCGGACGAAGTGTTCCTCACCGGCACGGCGGCCGAGGTGACACCCGTGCGCGAGGTCGACAACCGCAAGATCGGCACCGGTCGCCCCGGCGAGCTGACGGCGATGATTCAGAAGCGCTACCATCAGCTCGTCACGGGCGAGCTGGGTCGCTACCGCGACATGCTGACGATGGTGTGAGCGGGAGACCGCGCGACGCGTGAACGGAGCTACTTGGTCGGCTCAACGTCGCCGAAGAGCACCGCGCGCGTCGGCGTCGTGCCCTTCTTCTCTTGCTGGCTCTTGCGTTTGCGACCCATCGACTTGATCTTCAGACGCCGACGGATCATGTGCACCTTGCCAATCGATGCCATGGCGAGCTCCTCGTGTGCCGAACGTTCAACCTACCCTAGCCACCCCGCGGGTGGCTTTCGAGCGCCGCAACAAACGACAAGCGCGGACATTTGTCAAGATCGACAATGGCGCGATCATAATTCTTCGCCGCTCGCGCAACTACCTATCCTGAGGGTGATGGCAGGACTCCTCGGAGGGGTAGGTGTGATGCTGTGGGCACAGGTGAGCTTAGCGGCCGTGCCGGCCACCGTGCCACTGGCGTTCGACGTTCCCATCGAGGCGACCTTGTCGCCGGCGGCGGTGCTGCTCGCCGACGAGCTGCGCACAGAGCTTGTGGCCTCGGGCACCGAGCTCATACCGACGGCGGCAGCGTCCTGTCATTTGGAGCTGCGCGAGGCCTCCCCCAGCTGGGTTCAGCTGACGCTGCGCCTGGGCGAGACGGTGGTCGCCGAGCGTCGTTTGGCCCTCGAAGATTCCGCGCGCATGCGGCTCGGCGCCTGGCTGTTTGTTCGTTCGGCGCTCGAGCGGCTGCCCCGTCTGGCGCCGTCTCACTCCAAACCGGAGTCGCCAACAGAGCCGACGCCAGACGGGTTATTCGCCCCCCTTGCGGTCTCGGGATGGTACGCCCAGGGTGCCTCGACGGTCGCCCTCTTGGGTGCCCAGGTGACGGGCACGTGGCCGATGGTCAACACCCTCGCGCTCGGAGCCGGTGTCGGCTACGCCACGGGCGAAGGAGTCCGCTCGTTGCGCTTGCGTCTGTGGCGCGTCTCGGCTTCGCTGCTCACCGGCACCGCCTCGCGTGCACTCGGCGTGCGTCTCGACGGCGAGCTCAAGCTCAGCGCCAGGGGCTCGACCCGCGGTCGATCCATCGGCTTTGGCTGGGGACCCTTTGTGCGTGTGACGCCGCGCGTCGGCGAGCGGTTGCGGCTCGTGCTCGATGTGGGCGTGAGCTATCGCCCGCGTCGACAGGAATACGTGCTCGCCACCCGCACAGTGCACGAGCTCGGGTGGCGCCCGGAGCTGGCGCTCGGTGTGGCATGGTGATGCGGCAGCTGTGGCACCGCCTCGTACCCCCCGCGCCTGAGCAGGTGGTGCGCGACTGCGCCCGACAGGTGCAGACCGATCTGCGACGCATCTTTGGCCCGCGCGCCGAGCTCGACGACCTGACCCAAACGGTCTTTGTCGAGGTACTGCGCGCCCTACCGGGCTTTATAGGTCGCAGCCGCCTCGAGACCTGGGTGCGACGCATCACCTGGAACGTCGCCTATCAGGAAATGCGCCAGGGCTATCGCCGTGCCCGCTGGGAGACCCGCGAGGAGATCGAGGCCGTGGCCCCGGCAGCCCACGACCCGGAGCATCGCGTCCGCCTCGCCCGACTCTACGACGCGCTCGATGCCCTCTCGCCCAAGCACCGCGTCGTCGTCGTGTTGCACGACATCGAGGGCTACACGCTCAAAGAGATCGCCACCGCCCTGGGCCGTCCCTTGCAAACCGTCGCCTCGCAGTTG
>CAYHNK010000009.1:0-10991 GCA_964357695.1 uncultured Bdellovibrionales bacterium
AGGCGCCGTTCGCCGCGCGCCTGCTGGTGCTTGCTCGCAACTTTGGCTCCTTCGCCGCCATTCGCGCCGGCCTCGCGGTAGCGCGGGGACCCTACTTCGCCGTCATGGCCGCGGACCTGCAGGAGCCGCCAGAGCTCGTAGGCTCCTTCTTCTCGACGTTGGAGAACGAGCCGGTAGACGTCGTCATTGGCGCGCGCAACGCACGCTCAGACCCGATGCTGTCGCGTCTTGCGTCGAAGACGTTCTGGGCTATCTATCGACGCATGGTGCAACCCGACATGCCGCCGGGTGGCTTCGACATCTTTGGCTGCAACGCGGCGTTTCGTGACCAGCTCCTCCAAATGGGGGAGCGCAACAGCTCGCTCGTGGGGCTTGTGGTGTGGATGGGCTTTCGTCGCAAGCTCGTCACCTACGATCGCCGCGAGCGCCGTCACGGGCGCAGTGCGTGGACCCTACGCCGCAAGCTCAAGTACATGATGGACAGCATCTACGCGTTCTCCGATCTGCCCATCCGCCTGCTCGTGACCTTTGGCGCAGTGGGGCTGTGCTTCGCCGTCGGTTTGGGCTCGCTCGCCCTTATCGTGCGCCTGCTGGGTCTCATCCCCGTTCCGGGATACACGATGACGTTGTTGGTGCTGCTCTTCTTTGCGGCGCTCAACAGCTTCGGGCTGGGGGTCATCGGCGCCTACGTCTGGCGCACCTTCGAGAACACCAAGGCGCGGCCTCATGCCATCGTGCTCGCCGATCGCTCGTTTGGTGGAGAGCACTGATGGCGAGCCGATTTCACGCCGCGTGTATGTGCGAGTCGAAGCACGTCGGTGAGAACACCGAGGTCGCCGCATTCGCGCACGTCTTCGCTGGCGCGCAAATTGGAAAAGCGTGTCGCATCGGTGAGCACGTCGTTATCGAGAACGATGTGGTGATCGGCGACCGCGTCACCATCGAAGCGGGTGCGCAACTTCGCGACGGCGCACGAATCGAGGACGATGTCTTCGTCGGCCCGAACGTTGTCCTGGTCAACGACGCCTTTCCGCGCAGCGGCAAGAAGCCGGACATTCGCTCGACAACGTCGGTGGGGACCGGCGCTTCAATCGGGGCCAACGCCACCATCCTTGCGGGCGTGAGCATCGGACGCAACGCGATGGTGGGAGCCGGCGCCGTCGTCGTGCGCTCGGTGCCGCCCAATGCGGTGGTGGCGGGCAACCCGGCGCGCATTCTTCGCTACGTCGAGAGTGCCCGGCATGCGCAAGAGGTGACGCCGCTGCGCGACCTGTCAAAGAAGGCCGAACGGGTGATCCCAACGGCCGTTCCAGGCGTCAAAATCCATCGCACACCACTCATCCTCGACTTGCGCGGCAATCTGACGGCGGGCGAGCTTGCGGACGCACTGCCGTTCGTGCCGAAGCGCTACTTCATGGTGTTCGACGTGCCGAGCGCTCACGTGCGTGGAGAGCATGCGCATCGGCGCTGTCACCAGTTTCTCATTTGTGCTTCGGGACAGTGCGCGGTGGTGGTGGACGATGGCAAGAATCGCCAGGAAATTGAGCTGAGCTCGCCGTCGGTGGGGTTGCACCTGCCCCCGATGATTTGGGCGACGCAATACAAGTACTCGCGCGAGGCGACGCTGCTTGTGTTCGCGTCGGAGTCGTATGATCCGAGTGACTACATTCGGGACTACGACGAGTTTGTTCGGGACGCCGCCGCGCGCGGCGTCTGAGTCGTCGTTCCCGATATGCGATTGACGCGTCTAAGAGTTCTCCGGTCGGCGCCACAGACCGCACGTAGTGCGTATCAGCGCCTACGCGGGTGGGCTCCCGCGCGGCACGCACTTGGTGTCGCGAGTGAAGGCATTCGCACGTTGCCCCGCCTGCTCCTATTCGTCTCGCTTGCGCTGCCCTTGTGGGTCGGCCTACTTCAGGCTGTTTCGGCTTTGCACACCGGAGTTTCCCATCACGCCCCCACCTTGATCATCGTTGCGATGCTCGTTAGCGCGTACGTTGGTGCGCTGGCGCTGGTAGTGAGAGGACTGTCACCGGAACGGGCGCTTCTGTTCGCTACGCTTGTGGCCGGCGTGGTAGGTGCGATTAGCATCGCGACGTTCGATCCGAAGCTGCAGTCCGACTTCATGCGCATGCACGACCTTGCCGTTGCTCAGGCTACAGGCCGCGACATTGCGGGCGGGTCGTATCTCTATCGTGAGCGCATACTGCTGTACCTCTTGCCACTGTATCGCGTGTTCGGCCCGCACTTGCTCGCTGCCGAAATTGCGAACTTACTGATGCATCTCGGCACGGCTTTCGCCCTCTACTCCGTCGTGCGCCGGGGGGCGGCCGGAAGGCGCGGTGCCGCATTCGCGGCGATCGCGTTTCTCGGAATGCCTGTGCCGTACTTGATGATCAATCTGCCGACACATGACATACCGGGGCTGTTCTATCTCGGCATCTTGTTTGTCCTTGTCGCAGCCACGATGCGGATGCTCGCGGCACGACGTTTCCGTGGCGCCTTCGCCCTCTCCGTGCTCCTCGGCGTGGCGATAGTTGTGGTGGACGTGCAACGCACGATCGGACTTATTGTTTCGATCACTTTGATTATATTCGCCGCGTTGATGGCCGTCGTGAACGTGTTGGCCAGCGAGCGCGAGTCACGGTGGCGCCACGGTGCGGCTATTCTCGTCGTGCTTGGCGTGCTGCCGGTCGTCTTCTTCGCGTCTGTCGCGACGCTTCGCACGAGGCCTCCCGAGGCAGCACGAGCAGTTCCGTTGCGACTTTTCGCAACGAGCGACATGACGTCGGATGGGCGCTGGACTGCCACACGCGACTTGGAAAGCGGCTACTTCTCGCAGGTGCGATCTACCCGCGAGGGTTGGCTTTTGGCGCTCGGCAAAGTTTGCAGCGACGCGTACTACCGGCCCGGGGAATTCGTAGCGCTGGCGTTGCGGAAGTGGAAGCGCTTGCTCGCTATTGGCGAAGATCAGGCCTGGGTGACCGACGCAGACGGTGCCGTCAGGTCCGCCAACGCGCTCGGGATGCTCTTTGCGAGTCGCTACTGGCGAGCACTCCTGTTCGCGTCGGCAATCCTTGGCGCTGCTGCTGCGTGCGGACGCGTTGGTCGCAACGACTCGATGTTGTTTCCTCTTCTGTTTGGTGCGGCGTTTCTGTGGCTGATGCTTCTTGGCGAGACCCAGCCTCGCTACTCGTTCGCTGTGCATTTCACGATCGCCGGGCTGACGGCGTACGGGGCGAAGGAGGTAGTCCAACGATGCGACAGGTGGACTCGCCCTCTCGGCGATTCAAAGACGCACGCACGTGCAAGCCTGCTGCTGGCGTCAACGGGTCTTCGCCGCGTCGTTGCGGCGGCCGTTGTTGCCACGGCTCTTGCGTGTGTCGCTGTATTGGGGTTTCGGATGTTCTGGAGCCACAGCAGTCTGCGCCTCGTGCTGCTCGATGATCCCGACGTACACGCGCAATGCGGTGGTGCTGCGGACGTCGCTACTTTTCGTGCGCCGCCGCGTCGCGGATTCGACGCCGTGTCCTTCGGACTGCAGCTCCCAGCACAATGCGGTCCGAAAGCGTCGGCAGTCGCGCACTGGTCGGAAGCGGTTGCTCCAGGTGTGGCGCGCGAAGTTCGTGCGTTCGTGCGCATAGCTGCCGACGCGCCGCCTTCTGTCGTTGTCAGTGTTTCCGCAAACGGAGTCCGCCTCCTGCGAGCGCCGCTGTTCGTGCTGGTTGGGCGGAACCTTCCGAACAGCCCCGGGGAGCGCGTAGTTCATGTTTGGAGTACATTGCCAAATGCGCCGAGTGGCCGTGTGGAACTGGAACTGCAGCTGGAGCGACTCGACGAGGTAGGACCGGCGTGCGCGGACGATGCTGCATGTCGAGCGTATCTTGAATATGTGCAGGTGGGTGCGCCATAGGTCGATGACTACGTGAGTACGACTGTGCGGTGTCCCCTTGCCAGCACTTCTTTTCCCGGAAGCTTGAGTACGCGGCCATCGACGCGCTAATGAGACCCAATGCACCCAGGCCCGAAAGTCGACCTGCCAGATTCAAGCGAAGGCGCCACCGAGGGAGGTCCCGCAGCGGCGCCGCCTGCTGACCAAGAGATGCTGCAGCATGTGGCGTCTCTGTATCTCCACGGGACATATGTTGTGGCGGTCCCAGATGTCGCTGCGCACCTTGCATATTTCGCGTCCTTCTCGTGCGCGGAGCGAATCATCTGTGTTCCAGTGGACGACTCAGCGAAGCGGGAGGCGCTGGCGACCATCGCGGCAAATCGTCTCGGAGACCGATGCGAAGTTGCCGATGGATTGTCCTTGCAGCGGCTCGCAAACGCCAGCGTTGTTGTGGCAGACATCGGTGGGCCTGGTCTGGAGATCCTGCGCAGCTTGGAACTGGTGCTACGTTCCTGTCGGCCGGTGCTGATCGTGGGAGCGCGAGACGACCATGAACGTCGAACCATCGACGAGCTTGCGCTCCGCGCGCGATATGCCTACTCCGGGAGGACATTTGCGAACGGCACCGTGTGCGAATTTCTGCCAAGCGATTTAGCACACAAGAAGTACATGTCCGTTGGCGGGTACTGGGAAGACCGTTACCGCTCGGGTCGGAGTACCGGCTCCGGGTCCTATGACCGCCTCGCGATGTTCAAGGCACGCATTATCAACCGGTTCGTGGCAGACAACGCTGTCGCCTCTGTGGTCGACCTGGGATGTGGAGATGGTCACCAGCTTTCGCTCGCAGACTATCCCTCTTATACGGGCCTAGACATTAGCCCGACGGTGGTTGAGAAGTGTCGGATTGCATTTGCGTCAGACACGACCAAGCGCTTCGACGTGTATACCCCGGCACAACCGCTCACTGACAGTTGGTCGGCCGACCTCGCGTTGTCGCTGGACGTGCTCTACCACCTCTCCGACGACGCCGTGTATGACGCGTATCTCGCCGACCTGTTCGCCTTGGCGCGCAAGTACGTCGTCATCTACGCCAACGACAGTCTCGACTATCCCGTCGGCGTCAACGAGCGCTCCGAGTATGTTCGCTTCCGCAACTTCACGCGCGACGTCGCCACGCGCTTCCCCGGCTGGCATCTCGTGCGACGCGAAGCGAACGCGTACCCCTTCAATCCATCCCTCACTGACACCACTTCGTTCGCCGACTTCTACTTCTACGCGCGAAACCATGAGGTCACGCCGCAGCCGCTAGCGCCGCTCTCCTTTGCCGAGCGGAAGATCCTCGCGCAGCTGCAGTCAAACGCCGAGCAGACGTATCATCTCGCGGCACGCCTTGTGGGCGAGAGCACACAGCTCACTCGGGAGCAGGGCACCGCGTCTCTCGCGGAGCTTGCCCGCGAGAGCGCCAAGGCGCTGCGCGAACAGGCGAAGGCTCACGAGGCAACGCGCGCGGAGCAGCGCGGGGCTCAAGCGGCGATAGCGCGCGACATGGGATCGTTCTCAACCCGCCTGGCGAAGGTCGAGCGCGATCTCGATCGTGGTGAAGCGGAGCGGCGTGAACTCTACCAGATAGCGGAGCGAATTGACGCCGCGCTGGCGTTACTCCCCGCGTTGGAGGGTCGGCTCCGCTACGTGCAGGACGCGACGAAGAAGATCTATCGCAAGCAGTACGAAGATCGCACGCAGCTGGACGCTGTGCGCACGTTTCTGCTGGCCATGCCGTGGCGAAGGGCGAAGGACCGCCTGAGACAACGATTTCCGCGCATCGCCAAGGTTTGGACGCTCCTTAGCGTTGGGCTTGCGAAGACGCGTCGCAACCCCCGCAGGGGACTTGCTGCGGGCACGAGCCTGCTGTTGCGTCTGCTGCGACGCCCGTGGGCTGCCGGCCGCACGCTCGCCGAGGAGTACGCGCGCACTTGTGAATCACTTGGCGCAATGCCGCTGGCGTCGGGGGCCGTGGCGACCAGGAGCACGGGTACGCCCGCGACATCGCAAGAGTCGAATCGCCAACACCGGGCCGCGGGTGCGCTGCTGGAGCAAACCGGTGAAACGCTCCAGCAGTATGTCCAGGCCATCGCCGCCTACTGCATACGGCATCCGGAGCAGCCCCTCGTGCTGATGAATTCGACGGCCAAGCCGATGTCCGAAACGGCGCACATCACCTACCGCAGCACGTTCCTCGCGCGTGAAATGCTGCGCCGTGGCGTGCCGGTCGTGTTCGGCTACTACAACTGGGACAAGAGTCCGCCGGTGAAGGCGGGACAGGCTCTGCCGCTCATCGAGCTGTCGGCGGATGCGCTGCTGGCCGTCGCACCGCGTCTGGCGCAGCTCGGTCTGACCAATCGCAAGCTGTTCATCTGCGGCATTCCGGATTTCCGCAGCGCTCAGCTGCTCGGCACTATCAGGCAGATGGGTTTCTCTGTCGTCTATGACGTCTGGGACGATCACGAGCTATTTGCAGCGATCGGCCTCGCGCATTGGTACGACGCACCCATCGAGCGCTACGTGGCTACGCACGCGGACCGCGTGTTCACTGTATGTCCGGGACTACGCGACAAGATCATCGGTATGGATGTATCGCCGCACAGGGTGAACGTTCTATCCAACGGCGTTGCGGCGGAACGCGTTGTATTTGACCTCGGCGCTGCGCTTGAGCGACGACGTCAAGCCAATGTGATCGGCTATGTGGGGAATATCTCGCCCCACTGGTTTGACTGGGGGGCGCTCCTGCAACTTGCACGCGAGCTGCCCAAGACGACGATCGAGCTCATCGGGCCACACCAAGGCGCTCCGCGCCGCCTGCCCACCAACGTGAGACTACTCGGGCCGATGGACAACGAGGTCGCTTATAGGCGGGCGCAGGACTGGCGCGTCGGCATCATCCCGCACGTCGACAATGCCCACATCCAGCACGCCGACTCCGTGAAAGTCTACGAGTACCTCGCCATCGGGCTTCCGGTGGTCACCATCCACAAGGACTTTTTGAAGTCCTATCCGCTCGTTTTCACCTACGGTGGCGCGCTAGATATCGCGCGCGCGGTGCGCGAGGCCATGGACGTGTCACTGACGCCGACCCTGACCGAGGCCCACCGGCATTTCATGCAGGCGCACACGTGGGAAGCGATCGTCGATGAAATACTAGCGGGCCCCGAGGTGGTCGCATGAGCCGCATGCTCAACATCTACTACTACTGCAACCTCGGCGGCGTTTGCTCCGTGATCCGCCAGCGCATGCCCGTCTTGCTGCGCGCCGGTTGGGCCGTGGATTGTCTCTTTACGACGGACAACGGCGGCGAGAGTGCGCTGCGCGCCGCGGGGGTGGAGCACGTCTACTTCTGCGATGCGCGAGGATTGCGTGAACGCGTCGCCGAGCTGCTCGCAGAGAAGAAGTACCGCGCCGTCACGGTCTTCGACATGCCCGAGGCGTTGGAGGCTACCCAGACGGCCTTCCCGGCCATGAAAGTGATCTTCGAGGCGCATAGTCCGATCGAGGCGACGCTCAAGCGCAATTCGGCATTGATGCTCAACGGTGCCGCGCGCGTGCTCGTACCGTCGGCCTGGTCGAAAACGCAGCTTCTCACGCTCGTCGTCGGCGCCGCCGCGGACAACATCGCGGTCGTACCCAATGTCGTCGACGAGGAGCAGTTCTTCGCTGCCGCCGCGCAGCCGCTCGCCCGTCGTCCGGTGGTGTGGATGGGCAAGTTCGCGGCCTACAAGAATCCACAGGAAGCCCTCACCATCGCCACGCAGCTCGCAAAATCACGCGCTGACGTCGATCTCTACTTCATCACCGGTGGGGAGGCTGATCGCGACGCGTTCGCGCGCATGTGTCAAAGCATGCAGGATGCGCAGGCGCTGCATCGCTTTCATTGGCTGCACAATTTCCCGCACGAAGATCTGGGTGCGTTTTATCGCGCGGCAGCGGCGGCGCGCGGCGTGTTCTTTCATACGTCGGTGCGCGAGTCTTTCTGTCTGGCGGTGCACGAAGCGGTGCGTTGCGGGTTGCCGGTGGTGGCCGCGAACGTGGGACCACTCGATGAGATCGTGCGCGACAACGAAAACGGCTTTCTCTACCCGTCAGGAGAGGTCGATCAGGCCGTGGCGCACATCAATCGCTTGCTCGACGATTCTGGGACGTACGATCTTGCGGTGGCCGCGCATGTCAACGCGCTCGTGCCGTTCGACAACGAGCAGTTTACCCGCCAGTACCTGGAGATCTTGGCGCGCACCACAGGGCATGTGGCGTCTTTCGCGGACGTGCTCGCAGACGTGCCACCCGCACCAAGCCAACCGCGGGCCGCGCGGGTCGCCGCGGTGGTCGATGAGTTCACGCGTGACTGTCTACAGCCGGAGCTCGACCTGATTCATCTGACCCCCGATAACTGGCGCGACGTGTTGGCGGACGTGTCGATCGATTTCGTGTTCATCGAGTCGGCATGGGTGGGGCAGGACGGGTGCTGGGCGCGCAAGGTTGCGTACGAGGGCGGGCGCGCTACGTTGTATGCCCTCATCGACTTCGCGAAGAGCAAGAGCCTGCCCGTGGTCTTCTGGAACAAAGAAGACCCGATGCACTACGATCTCTTTCTCGGGGTCGCACGGCGCAGCGACTACGTCTTTACGACCGACGCGGAGTGCATCGAGCGGTACCGTCGCGACATTGGCCACGCTCACGTGTATCCGCTGCCGTTTGCCGCGCAGCCGGCGATTCACAATCCCATGGGCAAGTCGGAGCGCGACGGCCTTGACATCCTCTTTGCCGGCAGCTGGTACGAGCGCTTCCCCGAGCGCAACGCGTTCCTCGACGCCTTGCTGCCCGCGCTCACCCAGCGAGGTTTTCACCTGTATGACCGCCATTTTTGGAACCCCAATCCAGAAATGAAATTCCCAGCGCGCTACCACTCGCACATCTTTGCCTCACTGCCGTACGTTGAGCTGCTACGCGCCATCAAGCAGTACAAGCTTGTACTCAACGTGAATACCGTCGTGACCTCCTCGACCATGTGTGCGCGGCGTCCCTTCGAGGTCTCGGCAGCGGCAACGCCGGTCGTTTCCAACTCGGCCAAGGCGCTCGACGCGCTCTTGCCAGGCTTGATCTTCCAGGCGGACAACGCCCCGCAGATGCAGGCGATGCTGTCCGAGCTGCTCGAGGATCAGCATAGGCGCTTGCGCGCAGGCCACGCAGCGTGGCGCTTTGTCATGGAGCATCACACGTACGCCCACCGCGTCGTTGAATTGCTAAAGACGATCGGGATCGGTCGGACGCACGAGGGGCCGACCTGGCCTTCCGTGAGCGTACGCACCTTGGGCCGTAGCGACTTCGCCGGGCAGGACTACCCCGGGGCCATCGACATCGCTGCGGTGAGCACGGAGCCCTTCGATGCTGCCGCGTGTGCGGGCGCTGCCACAGGGGACCTCATGGTCTTGTGCGCTTCTTCCCAACGGTACGAACCACAGGTCGTCAAGGACCTCGTGCTGGCACTGCGCTATGCACCAGCCGATGTCGTCGGCAAGTGCGCACCCACCAATGGCTCGCCGGACTATGCGCGCGCGTGGCGCTTCATCGAGGACGGTGCGATGCCGATCTTTGCCGTGCCCACGGAGAAGCTCCGAACGATGGCGTTGCCGCTCCGCGACGGCGGTCTCGCGATAGATCAGTGTCGGCGCGACACGAGGATTTATGCATGCGATCCGTTCGGCGTTGTATCGTAGGAAGACGGCGCAGCGCTCCGCTACCCACCTTCGATCCACGCACTCGCTGTCGCAAGGTCGATCGCCTCGACGGGTGAGCCGCGAAAACCCCGAGGGTCGCGCGTGACAATCGCATCGCACGCGCTCCTCTCGGCTGCAGCGACAGACATTGCGTCCGCGAAGTCGGGCGTACGTATCATCAACGCGATGCCTCCGAGTCGATGTTCAACAACCGTTGCAGCGCCGCAGCGAACCGCATCTCGTCGCTCCACGGCGCAATGTGCAACGCCGCCGCGGAAGCGCTGCTACCGGGCTGTTGCCTGGACGTCAGCACGTGGAGGACACGCGCCGCAAGCGAGGCCTCGTCGCCGGGCTCGTAGAGCGCTCCGCCGGGGACCCCGTGTAACACTGCTGGCGTCGCCCCAGCCCGCGCCGCGACTACCGGTACGCCCGCGAGCAGCGCTTCGACCGCAGCGCGTCCGAATGTCTCGTCGCGACAAGCGACCACCACAGCCGCGTACTGCAGTAAGAGTCGCCGTGACACGTCGATAGGTCCGAGCAGGCGCACGAAGTGCGCGACGCCGAGCCGCTGCGCCTGCGTGCGGAGCTGATCACCGTAGCTCACAGGCCCGTCACCCATGACGTCGAGTCGTACCTCGGTTCCAAGCAAGGCCAACCGCCCCACAGCGTCGAGTACTTCGTCGGCGCGCTTGCGCGGCGTGGCGCCGACGACGAGGATGCGTGGCCGCGCGTCATCGATAGGTGGCGGCAAGGGGCCGTCGTCGGGCAGCTCCACCCACTGGTCGATGACTTCAATGCGCACCGGGCCGAGCCAGTCGCACCAGGCGCGGCGATTGAAGTCCGAGACGGTGGCGAGCGTGTGGCCGCGGTGGCGCAAGAGCCAACGCGCGAACGGTGGAACGTCGTAGTGCCAACCAGCGACGGGCTCGTGGATGATCCACGCGTGTCGACGGCGAGCGAGTGCGGCGGCGATGGCGCCCGTGGGAAACACCACGGTGTTGCTGACCACGACATCCACGTCGAGCCGATGCAGCTTCCGAGCGAGCGGCAGCGCGAGCAGGACGCTCCACGCCGCCGACAGCATCCGTCGTGGCCACGGCCGGGGATACCGGTAGCGTGCCCACCAGTGCACGCGCGCACGCTCGGTGACGATGCCGCGCTCGTGCAAGCGCCGCTCGAGTGCTCCCGGGCAGGGCACGAACACCGTGATCTCATGTCCGGCGTCGCGTAGGACCGTCGCTGCGCTGACGAGAAAGCGCTCGGCACCAGCGAGATCTGGGGAGTGTGACACCAAGGCGACATGCATCGGCCTAGCCCTCAAGCCCGACGTCGTC
>CAYHNK010000009.1:11001-32648 GCA_964357695.1 uncultured Bdellovibrionales bacterium
CGAGCAGCAGCCAGTCACGCGAAGTGAGCGGCGTGATCTTGAGCCGCGCCACCGTGGCAAAGCGCACCGACCAGTCGTGCTGCTGTGCGAAGCCCACGCGCGGCTGGGGATCGCCGGGTTTGGAAAGCTCCGCCTCGATGGCGGCGACCATCGCCGCAGAGTCCTCGGCATAGGCGACCGGTGCCGCGAGGGACACCGTCTCGCGCAGCGGCGTCGTCACGACGGCGAGACCCGCGGCGAGATACTCGTACAGCTTGATGGGATTCGTGCTCTCGGTCAGCGGCGAACGCCGAAATGGGATGAGCCCGATAGCGCTGTGCTCGAAGAGCGACGGCATGGCATCGTACGGCACGGATCCCAGCCAGTGGATGTTATCGCGCAGCGGCAGCATGCTCGCCGGTACGAGCGCGGGACCTACGAGCACGAAGGAGACGTGTGGCAGCCGTCGTGCGGCCTCGGCGATGAGGTCGAAGTCAACCCACGGCCCGAGCGTCCCCGCGTAGATGACGCGCGGCGCAGGGATGCTCGCCAGCAGCCCCGGCAGCGCGCGACCGGCGGGGGCAAAGTGAGCGACATCGCAGCCGTTGGGCACATAGTGTGCTTTTCTGCGCAGATCCACGCCGAGGTCATCCAACAGGTCGCGCGCCGACACGAAGATGACGTCCGCGCGCCCGAGTAGCTCCCTCTCGAGCTGGGCGTAGAGAGCGCGACTCTTGCCAAAGCTTTCGTAGCGGTCCGAGAGCCGATAGGCAGTCATGGCCGGTCGGACGAGGCGCGCGAGCGCCGCCGACGAGGGCGACTGCGACAGCCACAGCAGCTCGGGGCGGTCAAAGCCCAGGCGCTGCAGCGTCCGCGCAAGACTCGGGACGCAGTAGTCCAGCGTGCGGGTGAGCACGAAGCGCGAGCGCAAGAACGGCCTATCCCGATATGGCAGCAGCGTTACGGGGTGGTAGGCGTACGACGCCGCGCCGATCGCGGTCGGTCCCCGGCGTAGGCTTTCGGCCGCGAACTCGTGTCGCTCGGCACCCGCAAGACCACGCAGCGCCCCAAGCAGGTGGAATGGCGCGCCGAGCCAGAACAGCTCGTGTCCCGCGCGCAAAAAGCCCGCGGCGTAGTGATGCGAGCCGACGCGCACGTCGTCACGAAAGCGCAGCGGCTCACTCATTACGATGCGCATGGCACCAGGCCCCGGTCTGCCGCTAGGTCGACGTTGCCGCCGCCGGACGGGCGCCGCGCACATCCGCGCGATAGCGTTCCACTACCATCGCCGGCTCACCTTCAGCGACGATGCGACCTGCGCGCAGATAGATGGCGCGGTTGCACAGACGCTGCACAGTCTCGAGACTGTGGGTGACGGTAATGACCGTGCGATGCGAACGAAAAAATGCCTCCATGCGCGCCGCGGACTTCTGCTTGAACGCCTCGTCGCCGACGGAGAACACCTCATCGAGCAGGAGGATGTCGGCGTCGACGTCGGACGTGACGGCAAAGCCGAGCCGCGCTTTCATGCCCGAGGAGTAGTTGCGCAAGGGCACGTCGATGAAATCGCCGATCTCGGCGAACTCGATCATGCGCTCAACGCGCTCGTCGATTTGTTTGCGCGACAGGCCCATGATGGCGCCATTGAGAAAGATGTTCTCGCGCCCGGTGAGCTCGTCGTTGAAGCCCGCGCCGAGCTCGATCATGGGGGCGATGCGCCCCTGACAGCGCAGGCTCCCCTCGGATGGAGGCAAGACCCCGGCGATGGCCTTGAGCAGCGTGCTCTTACCGGAGCCGTTGGGCCCGATGACACCCAGGCTATCACCCTTGCGCACGCGCAAATCGAGCCCGCGCAGCGCCCAGAACTCTTCGAACTTGTTGCGGCGAAAGAGCCCGAGTGCGGCGTCTTTGAGCGTCACCACCTTCTCGCGATAGCGCCGGTAGCGGATGCCCAGGCCTGTGGCCTCGATGGCGTAGAGGTCCATGTCGACGACGTCAGGCATAGTAGATGAACTTCACCTCGTTACGCACGAACGCCCACAGGCCGACGACGAGTACGAAGAAGGCGGCGCCAAAGCCGACGAGCCAGATCTGCGCAGGCGGCACAACGCCGTAGTAGAGCACGTCTCGCGCCGCGATGACCGGGTAGTACATCGGATTGAGGCGCAGGTAACGCTCGGCGTGCGGGCCAAACATCGACGGACTGTAGAAGATGGGCGTGAGGTAAAACAGCGCGCGCATAATCGCGGCCGTCAGGTGCGTAAAGTCGCGAAAGAAGACGTTGAGCGTCGCCATGAGCAGAGCGCCCCCGAGCGACACCACGAACAGCATCAGCACCACCGGGACGAGCAGCGGCGTCGTTGCGGGAATGCCAACGCTCGTGAACGAGGCGATGATGAGATAGGCGGCAAAGAAGAAGACGAGGTTGACGACGTTGGAGGTGACGAGCGTCACCGGAAAGACGAGCTTGGGCACGTAGATCTTTTGCAGCAGCGAGCGCTGCTTGATGATCGCGGTGAGGCCACTGCTAATCGAGTGATCGAAGAACACCCACACCATGAGCGCCGACAAGAGAAAGAGCGCGTAGCTCTTCTCGCTCACCCGTCCAAAGCGCGAGAACACCGCAGACATGACTAGCATGAGCAGCAGCGGATTGAGCAGCGTCCAGAGAAAGCCGAGGATACTGCCGCGATAGCGCACCTTCAGATCCAACCTCACGAGGTAGCCGACGAGATTGCGGTAGCGGTAGACCTCGCGAAGAGAGCGCAACATCAGGACCCTCGATACGTCATGGCGGGGTCGTATAGCGCAGTGAGCCCGTTTTTGCCAGCGCCTCGGGTCAGCCCACCCTGCCCAGCTCCTCGTCAAAACGACTGAACGGCACGAATCGCACTTCGAGGGCGCCGACTCGCGTGGTGAGCGGCTCGACAAGATCGAGGCAGACGACGAGGTTCTCTCCCGCCGGATGGCGCCGGCGAAACGCGGCGAGCCCGGTGGCGTCAAAGCGCGACGACGTGGCCTTGCACTCGATGGCCACGAGCGCGCGGCCGCGGCCCGGCTTCACGATGAAGTCCACCTCGTGCTTCTGTTTGTCGCGCCAGTAGAACAGGCGCTCGCGCGGCACATGGGCGAGGAGCTCGTTGAGCACCAGGTGCTCGAGCAGCGGGCCACGATCATCGGGGCGCAGGGTGCCGATGTCGCGCAGGTAGCAGACGAAGCCGGTGTCGAAGGCGTACACCTTGGGCTGGGCACGCAGCTCGGCGGCGCTCGTGCCAGCGTACGGGCGTAGTACCACGGCCACGAGCGTGGTCTCGAGGATGTCGAGGTAGTTGCGTACCGTCTGGCGCGAGATCTCGCACGACGCAGCGAATGAAGTGGCCTCAAAGAGGCTGCCACTCTGACGAAAGAGCAGCTCCATGAGCTTGAGAAACGACGCCTTGTGCTCCACGGCGAACAGCTCTTGCAGATCTTTCGCCCAGAACGACTCGATCCACTCGCGAAACGCCGTGTCGTCGAGCTCGGCGCCGAGCAAGAATGGCGGCAGCCCGCCGCGCAGCATGCGGGCATCGAGGTTCGTGGTGCCGAAATCGCGCAGGTCCGCGAGGATGGAGGGCACGAGCCAGAGTACACGCTTGCGGCCGGTGAGAGTGTCTTTGAACTTGCGGCGTGCGGCGAGCGTCGACGAGCCGGTGGCCACGACCTTGAGGGCGGGGAAGTGGTCGGCGGCGATCTTGAGCGCCTCTGACGGGTTGAGCAAGCGGTGGATTTCGTCGAGGACGACGACCGGCGCGCTTTGTTGCCGGAAGAAGATCTCGGGATCTTCCAACATGCGCCGCACGCGCGGTAGCTCGCAATCGTAGTACGCCGCGTTGGGTAGGCTTTGGCAGAGCGTCGTCTTGCCTGCCCGCCTGACCCCGGCGAGCCACAGCACATTGCGCTGCGCCAAGAGCGCGTCCATGCGCTGGCGCCAAAACGTCCGGGTGACCATGTAAGTATATTAGCGTTTGGTCACACCCAACGCAAACGAATCAACAGTAACGTCGCCGCCCCCTTGCTCCCCACCGCCATCGTGCACATTGATTCACGATGGCCCAAGACCCATCCAGCCTCTACGACATCGAAGTCAAAACGCTCGCCGGCGAGCCGTACACGCTCGCACGCTATCGCGGCGAGGTGCTGCTCATCGTCAACACCGCGAGCAAGTGCGGCTTTACGCCGCAGTACGCGGGCCTCGAAGCGTTGCACCAGCGCTTGGGCGAGAAGGGCCTGCGCGTGCTCGGCTTTCCCTGCAACCAGTTTGGCGGGCAGGAGCCCGGCACTGCCGCGGACATCGAGAGCTTCTGTCAGCTCAACTACGGCGTGAGCTTTGCGATGCACGAGAAGATCGACGTCAATGGCAAGAAGACGCACCCGTTGTACGAGCACCTCAAGAGCACTCAGCCCGGCGTGCTCGGCACCACGACCATCAAGTGGAACTTCACCAAATTCCTGGTGGACCGCGAGGGCAACGTGGTCGATCGCTTTGCGCCGAACATCGAGCCGGCCGCGCTCGAGAAAGACATCACGGCGCTGCTTGGGTAGCGACGTCCAGGACGGTCACGGCTCGCGCCAAGCCTCGCCAGGCATGACACGCCGCAAGAACTCATCGAACAGGGGTACTGTGAAGGCAGTGTCGCCGTGATTGGGGCTCCAGATCATGCCCTTGGCGATCAGCGCATTTCGTGTGGGGCCCATGCTCGTCACCTTGCGCACGAGCTCGTCGGCGATGTCGCCGGAACGATGGGGGCCTGGGCCAAGCGCGGCCATGGCGCGTAGGTACTTCTTCTCGAGTGGCGTCAAGCGGTCGAAGCGCACCCGAAAGAAGCTCTCGTCGAGCGCCGCGACGGCAGATACGGTGGCGACTTCGACGTCGGCAAGCGTAATCGGCGAAGCGACCGCCGTGTCCCAGGCATGCTTGCCCCACTCTTGGAGGAAATAGGGATAACCCTTGGTCTGCTCGACGATCCGCGCCACCGCATCGGACTCGTAGGAGACGCCCTCGGCGAGCGCGGGCTTGGTAATTGCCAGCGTCGCGGCAATCGCCGGCAGCGGCCCGACTTCCGGGAAATCAAACAAGCGCTCGGCGTACGACTTTGCCTTGCCCATGCGTCCACGCAGCTGTGGTAAGCCCGCACCCACGAGCGTAAGCGGTCGCTTGCGTTGCACACAGCGGTGCAAGGCCGTGATGAGGATCGCGAGCTCGGCCTCTTGCACGTACTGGAGCTCGTCGACAAAGAGCACCACGGCGGTGTCCGCGGTTTGCGCCGCGGCGCCGACGGCTTCGAGCAGCGTCGGCAAGTCTTCTTCGAGATCGCCATTGTCAGCGAGACCGATTTCCGGATCGAAATCCAAGCCCACTTCGATGTCGGTGTACTTGACCTTGAGAGCCTTGGCGAAACCGGCCAAGGCGCGCAGCCCGCGTTGTGCCAGCGCTTTGGCCCGTTCGTTGCGACTCAGACGCAAGAGCGCTTGGCGCAGCTGCGGGGCGAGCAGGGCAGGCAATGAGCGCCGCTCCGGCGCCTCGATGCGCACGGTCTGGATACCGAGCGCCTCGGCGTCTTCGCGCATGCGGTCGAGCAGCACCGTCTTGCCGACGCCTCGCAGCCCAATCATCAGCATGCTCTTGGTCGACAGCCCGCGCCGCACGCGCTCGAGCGCCACGCGCACGGTTTCGCGCAGCTCATCACGACCCGCAAGCTCAGGCGGTGGCGTGCCCGCGCCTGGAGCGTAGGGGTTGGTCACCGGATTCATAGATGAAATGTATATCGAAATTACTTAATTTACAATGGCAACATAAATTAAGTAATCTTCATAACTTTCATCCACTGCGCTACGCCACGTCCTGAATATCCACGTGGCCGCGCAAGCGACCCTCGTCATCGACTACCGGCAGCTCGTCGATCTGCTTGGCGACGAGGACTTCGTACGCCTCTTCGGCAGAGTCGCCCAGGCGCACGGTCGTGGGCGAGCGCGTCATGTGGGACGACACGGGCTCGTGCAGACTGTCGCCGGTGCGGGCGAGCAGGCGCCGCAAGTCACCGTCGGTGAAGATGCCGACGAGCACCCCCTGCGCATCGACGACGCAAGCGGCACCGGTGCGCTGGCGCGTGATCTCGTTGATGGCCGCGAGCACGGTCGCATCTGGTTTCACAATCGCCGTCACGTCGAGACCCCGCATCGCTGCGTCGACGGTGCGCAGACGTCGACCGATGCTGCCGCCGGGGTGCAAGCGTGCGAAGTCGTCGGTGGTAAAGCCCCGCAGGTGCACGAGCGCCATGGTGAGCGCGTCACCGACCGCCTGCATGGCGATGCTCGTGGACGTCGGCGCCTCGCGCATCGGCTCGGCTTCTTGCATCGGACCGAGGTCGAGGACGATGTCGGCCAGGCGGGCGAGCGGACTCTCGGCGCGGCAGGTGATGGCGATGCGTCGCACGGCAATGGCATCGAGAGCGCGCGAGAGCTCGACGATTTCACTGCTCGCGCCGCTGTTGGACAGCATCACCACCACATCGCCGGCGCGAATGCGACCCAGATCCCCGTGCAGCGCGTCGACCGGGTGAAGAGCGATGGCCGGCGTGCCAGTCGAAGCCATGGACGCCGCGATCTTCTGCGCGATGAGATAAGGCTTGCCGATGCCGGTGAGCACCACCTGCCCGCGACAGGCGTGCAAGGTCTCGACGGCGCGCACGAACGTGTCATCGAGGCGGGCGCGCACCTGCTCTAAGGCGCGGATCTCACTTGCCAGCACTTCGCGACCGATATCGAGCGCGCGGTGGCTCGCGGCCGCAGCGGGCACGGGGGCCTTGCGATTCATCGGCGGCTAGCAGTGCGAGTTGTGCAGGGGAAAGTCAAGCGCGCCCCCGGGCTCGCCGCTTGCGGCCGTCGGTGGTAAAGGAGGCGCGTAAGAAGGAGAGACCCCGTGCGGATCTTCAACGTCGTCGGCGCGCGACCGAATTTCATGAAGGTGGCCCCGGTGCACGCGGCGCTCGTCGCGGCAGGCCACGACGCCAAGCTCATCCACACCGGCCAGCACTACGACGAGGCCATGTCGGCCATCTTCTTTCAGCAGCTCGGCATGCCCACGCCCGACGTCAACCTCGAGGTCGGCAGCGCCAGCCACGCGGTGCAGACGGCGCGCATCATGGAGGCGTTCGAGCCACTCGTGCTGCGCGAGCGGCCCGAGCTCGTGCTCGTCGCAGGCGACGTCAACAGCACCATCGCCTGCGCGCTCGTAGCCAAAAAGCTCCACGTGGCCGTGGCGCACCTGGAAGCGGGCCTGCGCTCGTTCGACATGCGCATGCCCGAGGAAATCAACCGCGTGCTCACCGATCGCATCAGCGATCTCTTGCTCACGCCGTCCCCGGACGCCGACGACAACCTGCGCCACGAGGGCGCGGATGAGCACGCCATCGCGCGGGTCGGCAATGCCATGATCGATTCGCTGCGGGCCCACGTCGATGCGGCGCGGGCGCTGGCAACGCCACAGCAGCTCGGTCTCGTCCCGCGTGGCTATGCCCTCGTGACGCTGCACCGTCCGTCCAACGTCGACGACGAGCCGCAACTGCGGGCCATCATGCTCATGCTCGCGGAGCTGTCGCATGAGCTGCCCGTCCTCTTTCCTATGCACCCTCGCACCCGTGCGCGCCTGGCGACGTTGGGACTGGCATCGCGGCTCGCGCAGGCGGGCGCGCTGCGGGTCGTCGAGCCGCTCGGCTACCTCGAGTTTCTCGGTCTGCAGGCGGACGCGCGTCTCATTCTGACCGACAGCGGCGGCATCCAGGAGGAGTCGACGGCCCTCGGCGTGCCGTGTCTCACGGCCCGGGAGAACACCGAGCGGCCGATCACGATCAGTGAGGGCACCAACACCCTCGTCGGCACGGACACAACGCGCATTCTCGCTGTGGCGCGCGACGTGCTCGCCAACGGCGGTAAGCAGGGACGCATTCCTGCGCTCTGGGACGGGCAGACGGCGAAGAGGGTCGTTGCGGCCGTGGCGCGACGGTTCGGCTGATGGCCTACGGCAAAATTGAGTAATTTAAAGTATTGGTTTAAATTACTCATATGCCACACATTCAACGCGAGCTGGCCGGGGAGCTTCGTCGCGCCGGGCGTGACTTCCGCATCGTCGTCGTCACCGGACCTCGTCGTTCGGGAAAGACGACGTTGCTGCGACGTACGTTTCCCAAAGCGGCGTACCGGCTACTCGAAGATCCGGACGAGCTCGCACGCATTCGCTCGGACCCGCGCGGCTGGCTCGAGGATCTTGCGACGCCTGCGATCGTCGACGAGATCCAAAACGCGCCCGAGCTGATTCCCTACATTCGCGCCCGCATCGACGCCGCCAAGGGCCGCCGCGTCATGTATCTGCTCACCGGGTCCCAAGATTTCACCCTGATGAGCGACGTCTCGGAGAGTCTTGCGGGACGCGCGGCGATCTTTTCGCTGCTGCCGCTTTCGTGGCGTGAGCTCGGGTCATGGGATCTCGTGCGCGGCTCGTATCCCGAGGTGGTCGGCCGTCCGCGTGCACGGGCGCTTTGGCTACGATCCTATGTGCAAACCTACCTCGAGCGCGACGTGCGCGCCGTCGCGGCAGTGCGTGATCTCTCCGTCTTTCGACGCTTCCTCTCGCTGGTCGCGGCGCGCACGGGACAAGTCCTCAATCGCAGTGACATCGCGGCGCCCCTTGGCGTCTCCGTGCCAACGATCGCGCACTGGCTCAGCGTGCTCGAGACGACCGGCGTGTTGCTGGTGGTGCCGCCGTATTTCGAGAGCTTTGACAAGCGACTCATCAAGTCCCCCAAGCTGTATTTTGTCGATTCGGGACTCGCTTGCCACCTGCTCGGCCTCGAATCGCGCCTCGCGCTTGAGCGCTCGCCCTTTCTCGGGCCACTGTTCGAGGGGTTTGTAGCCTCCGAGATCGTCAAGAATCAGCTCAATCGGGGCGAGGCTCGGGCGCTCTTTCATTTCCGCGACCAACAGGGCCTGGAGGTGGACTTCGTGCTGCCCCCGCGGGACACACGCCCCCTGACGTTCGTCGAGGTCAAGTGGACGCGCACCGTGACGCCGGAGATGGCGACACCCATGCGGCGACTGATGGCGACGACCAAGGCCGAAAGCACACGCGGCATCATCGTGCACCGGGCCGCCCGTGGGGAGCCGTCGTCTTTGAGCGTCGCACCGGGCGTGCGGGCCTTCGGAGTCGAGTCGTTCTTGCGCAGTGACGTCTAACACTCTATCGACTTGCCGAGCTTTCGCCATCTCTTGGGGGACGGCAGTCGCCTCGGCATGCGCCACTCGTACACCGAGCAGCCGCGACCCGACGACCTCGCGCAGGCAGGGACCGGGCGTTCGGCGCCATGCTGCAAATGACGAAGGTATCAACCTGAGCTTCCGTCGCCGTGGCACTGCGAGGGGTCACCCGCAAGCCCGCGCCGCCTGATGTCGAGGAGTCGCGGTTCTCCAGCGTTCAGGTTGGACGCGGCTACAGCGAAGCTGCCTGCACGGCCTCACCCGCGGTCGCAAGCGGGCTGAGGATGACCCCTTGCGGTGCCCGGCGCGGTCGATTCCGGTGCCGAGGTAGAGTGGCACTCAATCCGATCTGCGCCCGTGAACGTTCGTGCATTGACCGTTCTGGCGCGGTCGACTACATTCACAGAGGTTGACGTGGAGTCGCCCCGTCCAGTGGTGGGCCGCTGTGTCTGCCGGATTGTACTGGCCACATGGGGTCCGCGCCAAACGACGGTCGGAAGGCTTCTTTCGAGATGCTCGGCCTAACTCGTGTCCCCGCGGAGGGGAGCCATGAAGAAGAAGCTGCGCTTGTCGGATTGGTCGGCGATGTCCGAGACCGATCGCCGTGCTGCACTCGATGCCTTGGTTGCTGACGCCAACAGCCCGCCGAACGGTGAGCTGGCAGACATCGATCGAGAGATCCGCGAATATGAGCGCCTGTACGAAGTGCCTTCTGACCAAATGGTCGCGGAGCTGAACGCAGGTAAACGTCGCGAAACGGCCGAAATAGCATCATGGCTGATCGCCCTGTCGCTACGTGATCGCCTTGCGCCCAATCAAACACGGGCCTAACAAGCTTGACGACTATCTGCGCACACACGACACTGTCATGGGCCAGTTCCATGACGCTGGCTTCTTGTGCAACTCCGACCTCGCAATAGAGCCGCTGCATCGCATCTATCGAATGCGCGGAGGAATCGCCTGTCTGGGCGGCATCATTGTCACTGTCGACAAATTCCTGGAGGAAGTTGAAAGCGGTCGGTCTTCTTGCATCGTGCAGACCGTGCAGTACCGCTACAACGTGTCGGTTGATGGCGCGGGCAATGTCATGCGCTACGACAACGTGCACTCGCACCCCGGCCATGGGGACAGCCACCACTGCCACCGCTTTGATTGGCAGACGGACGAAGAGCTTCGTGTGGATTGGATTGGTGCTGGCGGATGGCCCACCCTGGGGGAGGTCGTTGAAGAGTCTCAGCAATGGTACTGGGACAACCGATCACTACTCCCGGCACCTGACTCGATTGCCGATCTGTCAAAGCGACAGCGATGCTGATGCAGACCACAACTCACCGAGGCCAGCGGGCGACCTCTGCGAGGATGACTGCGGGGGTCATGCCGCCGACGTCCCGCACCGGGCATCGCCCGTCGACGCTAGAAGCTGCGGCACCTTCCGCCGTCGATGACGATCGACTGGCCGGTGATGTAGCCGGCGGCGGGGCTCGCGAGAAAGGCCGCGAGCACGCCGACCTCGTCAGGCCGGCCGAGACGTCCCGCGGGGATTTGCGCCGTGAGTGTGTCGCGGGCGTGGCCGAGCTCGGCGAGGCGCGGTGTATCGATGAATCCGGGCAAAATGCCGTTGACGGTGATGCCGAAGGCGGCGACCTCCGAGCTCAAGGACTTCGTCAACCCCGCGAGGCCAGCGCGCAGGCCGTTCGAGACGGTTAGACTGGCGATGGGCTCGCGTGCGGCGCTGGAGCTAACGAGCAGGATGCGACCGAACTGCCGCGCCTTCATGCTGGGGAGGACCTCGCGCATCGCCTCGATGGCGCCGAGCCACAGGGATTGAAAGCCGGTCGTCCAAGCCGCGGTGTCGAGCTCCATGAAGCCGCCCTTGGGTGGCCCGCCGGTGTTCGTGACGAGAATGTCGATGGGGGCACGAAGGTTCTGCGTCGCCTCGTGCACGGCGGCGACAGCGGCGCCCGGCTGTGACAGGTCGCAGGTGACAGACGCACTCGCGCCGATGGCCGAGGCGGTCGCGACGAGTCGCCCGGCGTCGCGTGCGCAGATGGCGACCCGGGCACCCTCGCGGGCGAGCACTTGTGCAATGCCGCGACCGATGCCACTCGAACCGCCAAAGACGAGCGCCGTGCGTGAGTTGAGCTGTAGGTCCATGCCTTCGTGTCGCAAACTAGTACCGTGCCGGTCAAGCTTGCAGCGTGCGGGCCCTCGGAGTCGAGTCGTTCTTGCACAGTGACGTCTAACACGCTATCGCCTTGCCCCCATGAAGGGCATCATTCTCGCGGGCGGCGCCGGCACACGACTGCATCCTCTGACCCTCGCGGTCAGCAAGCAGCTCATGCCGGTCTACGACAAGCCCATGATCTACTATCCGCTCTCGACGCTCATGCTCGCGGGCATCCGTGACATTCTCATCATCTCGACGCCACACGACTTGCCGAGCTTTCGCCATCTCTTGGGGGACGGCAGTCGCCTCGGCATGCGTCTCGCGTACGCCGAGCAGCCGCGACCCGACGGCCTCGCGCAGGCGTTCATCATCGGCGCGGACTTTGTCGGCAACGACAACGCCGCGCTCATCCTCGGCGACAACTTGTTCTACGCCGACCGCCTACCGAAGACGCTGCGTGAGCTCGCGCACGACCCGCAGGGCGCAACCATCTTCGGCTACTACGTGCGCGATCCGGAGCGCTACGGCGTCGTCGAGTTTGACGCGGATTTTCGCGCGCTGAGCATCGAAGAGAAACCGACGCAACCGAAGAGCAACTACGCCGTCCCCGGACTGTATTTCTACGATAACCGCGTCGTCGAGATCGCCAAAAAGCTCAAGCCTTCGGCCCGCGGCGAGCTGGAAATCACCGACGTCAACCGCCGCTATCTCGAGATGGGCGCGCTGCACGTGCAGCTGCTCGGCCGCGGCACCGCGTGGCTCGACACGGGTACGCATGAGTCGCTCTTGCAGGCCGGCAGCTTCATCGAGACGGTCGAGCAGCGCCAAGGGCTCAAGATCGGCTGCATCGAAGAAGTCGCTTACCGCATGGGCTACATCGATCGGGCCGCGCTCGCGCAGCTTGGCACGGCGCTCGGCAAATCCGAGTACGGGCGCTACCTCGTGACGCTGGCGCAGGAGGAGCATCGAGCATGAGTCGTTGGCTGGTCACCGGCGGAGCAGGATTTATCGGCAGCCATTTTGTGCGCACCGCCCTTGGTGAAGGTTGGGTCGACAAGCTCGCCGTCGTCGATGCGCTCACGTACGCCGGCAACCTCGAGAATCTCGAGCCGGTGCGCAAGCACGCAGGTTTTGCGTTTCACAAGGTCGACATCACCGATGGCCAGGCACTGGCGCCGGTCTTTGGCGACGGGGTCGATGCGGTCTTTCACTTTGCCGCCGAATCACACGTCGATCGATCCATCGACAGCGCCGCGGCGTTTGTGCAGACCAATGTGGGCGGCACGCAGGTGCTGCTCGATGTCGCCCGCGCGCGTGGCGTCGGCCGCTTTGTGCACGTCTCGACCGACGAGGTCTACGGCAGCCTGGCGCTCGGCTCGACCGAGCGCTTTACCGAAACGAGCCCCATCGAGCCGACGTCCCCCTATGCAGCGAGCAAGGCGGCGTCCGATCACTTGGCGCTCGCCGCGCAGCGCACGCACGGCCTCGATGTCGTCATCACCCGTTGCACCAACAACTACGGGCCCTACCAGTTCCCCGAGAAGTTTCTGCCGCTCTTTATTACCAATGCGTTTGAGCACAAGGCCTTGCCGCTCTATGGCGATGGGCTCAACGTGCGCGATTGGATCCATGTCGAGGATCACGTGCGGGCCATCAGGCTCGCTTTCGACAAGGGCAAATCGGGCGAGGTGTACAACTTCGGCGGCGAGTGTGAGCGCGCCAACAAGGATCTCGCGCGTGCCATCTGTCAGGCGACGCACGTGCCAACCGACCTCATCCAACCCGTCGTCGATCGCAAGGCCCACGACCGGCGCTACGCGATCGATGCGACCAAGAGCAAGCGTGAGCTCGGCTTTCGTGCGGGTCCGCCCATCGAGGAGCGTCTCGATGCGCTGGTTGGCTGGTACCGCGATCATCGCGGGTGGTGGGAGCGCATCAAGCAGGGCGCCTATCGCGACTACTATGAGCGTATGTACAGCGTGCGAGGCACGACATGAGCGAGGTGCGACAGCAAATCGAGCGGCGTCTCGGCGACGCCTTGGCGCTGCATCAGGCGCTGCTCGCCCACAGTGAAGCCATTGCGGCGGTGGCGGAGGTGCTCGTATCCGCCTACGGACGTGGCGCCAAGGCGATCTTCTTTGGCAACGGGGGCAGCGCCGCGGACGCGCAGCATCTCGCCGCCGAGCTCGTCGGTCGTTACTATCACGAAAGGCGCGCATTGCCGGCTCTCGCGCTGTCGGTCAACACTTCGTCGGTAACCGCCATCGGCAACGACTACGGCTATGAAGCGATCTTCGCGCGCCAGATCGAGGCATTTGGCACGAAGGGCGACGTCGCCATCGGCATCTCGACGAGTGGACGCTCGCCCAACGTGCTCGCCGCGGTGCGGGTGGCGAAAGCACAGGGTCTTGTCACAGTGGGCCTGACCGGGCAGCACGGCGGCCCGCTCGGCGACGAGGTCGATCATCTCATCGCCGTGCCATCGACGGATACGCCGCGCATCCAAGAAGCGCACATCCTTATCGGCCACCTCTGGTGTGAGGCCATCGAGCGCTCGGTGTCCGGAGACCGAGCATGACCGCGAGCGATCGGCCGCAGCGGGTCGCGTTGCTCGGCGCCACCGGGCAGCTCGGCGCCGATCTCGTGCAGGCTTTCGCCCACGATCCTTTGCACTGGCAAGTGAGCGCCCTCGGCCCTGCCGACGGCGACGTGCGCGATTACGTCGCCATGCGCGAGGTGCTCGGCCGCCTCACGCCCGACGTGGTGCTCAACACCACCGCGTACAATCGCGTCGACGATGCCGAAAGTGATGCGGCCGCAGCTTTCGCGGTCAACACCGTGGCGGTCCACCAGCTCGCGCGCATCTGCCGGGAGCTGGGCAGTAAGCTGGTACACGTCAGCACCGATTTCGTCTTCGGCGGCGATACCGGTCGCCAAGAGCCGTACCGTGAGGGCGATCCTCCCGCGCCGCAGAGCGTCTACGCGTCGTCGAAGGTCGCAGGCGAGCACGTCGTGCGCACAAGCGGCGTGCCGCACCTCATCGTGCGCACCTCAGGCCTGTATGGCGGCACCGCGACCGGGCGTGGTGACATGAGCAACAATTTCGTGCTCACCATGCTGGCGCTCGCCGACGCAGGCAAAGCCATCAAGGTGGTTGAAGACCAGCGCCTGACGCCGACGGCGACGCGCGATCTCGCCACCAAGATGATCGAGGTGCGGCAAGCGGGCGCCGCGGGTCTCTTGCACCTTACCGCAGCTGGCGAGTGTAGCTGGCTCACGTTTGCGCGCGAGATCTTCCGTCTGGCCGGCCTTGCGCCCCAGCTCACGGCCACCACATCGGCAGCGTGGGCGGCACCCGCGTCGCGGCCAGCGTATTCGGTGCTCACGAGTGAAGTCCTACCACGCTTGGGGATTGCCCCGCTGCGCCCGTGGCAGGAGGCGCTCGCCGACTATCTGCGCGCGCTCGGACGGCTCAAGAGCTAGCGCCATGGCCTTTCGCTTCGTACCACAAGCGATCTCGGACGTGCTGCTCATCGAGCACGATCGCTACGCGGATGACCGGGGCTTTTTCACCGAGACTGGGCGCGACGACGCGTTCGCCGCCGCGGGTCTGCCCCACTTCGTGCAGGACAACCATTCGCGCTCGCAGCGCGGCGTCTTGCGCGGCCTGCATTTCCAGGACGCTCCGCGCCCACTCGCGAAGGTCGTGCGCTGTCTACGCGGCGCTATCTTCGATGTGGCGGTTGATATCCGCCGCGGCTCGCCCACCTATGGCCGTTGGCTCGGTCGCGAGCTCGACGAGACGCAACCCACGATGCTGTTTTTGCCGCCGGGATTTGCGCACGGCTTTTGTGTGCTCAGTGACGAGGCTGACGTCGTCTACCGTCAGAGCGACTACTATGTGCCCGAGCTCGATCGCTGTCTGCGCTGGGACGACGCTGAAATCGGCATCGCCTGGCCCATCGCGGCGCCGTTGCTCTCGCCCAAAGACGCCGCGGCCCCACCGCTGGCGACGGTGCGCAACGCGCTTACGTACCCTCGCTAGCTGGCGTGGCGCAGCTGCGCCGCAAACCAGGCGACCGTGTCGCGCACGCCGTCGGCCAGTCGCACCTCGGGGCGCCAGGCGAGCACCTTGTGGGCCCGCTCGGCATCGATGACACTGCGATGCTGCTCGCCGACGCGTGGCTCGGCATGATCGATGCGACCCTTGTAACCGGCCGCATTGGCAATCAGGCGGGCGAGCGTGTTGACGTCGGTCTCGAGGCCGGAGCCAATGTTGAAAGCCCCCCGCGCACTTGCGTGCTCGGCCGCGAGCTTGACGGCGCGGGCCGCATCGTCAACGTAGACGTAGTCGCGCGTCTGCGCACCATCGCCATAGACGGTCGGCGCCTCGCCGTGCAGCATCTTGCCGGCAAAGATTGCCACCACCCCGGCCTCGCCGTGCGGATCTTGACGTGGTCCATAGACATTGCCAAAGCGCAGCGCCACCGCGCGCATGGCACCGACGCGGGCGTAGTAGCCGCAGTAGAGCTCGGCGCAGAGCTTGGAGAGGCCGTACGGGCTTTCGGGGCGGGTGGTGTGCGACTCGTCGGCAGGAAAATGCTCCTGCTCGCCGTAGATCGCACCGCCCGTCGAGGCCATCACCACCACCGCGGTGCCAGCCCGCGCCGCTGCACCGAGCACCCGCGCGGTGCCGAGCACGTTGACCGCGGCGTCGAAGATTGGATCGGTCACCGAGCTCCGCACGTCGATCTGCGCCGCAAAGTGCAGCAGTGCCTCGGGGGCAAAATCGGCAATCACCCGCTCGACTTCGGGGGTTGTGATATCGACCTGGGCAAACTCGCTTCCTGACGGCACGTTCGTGCGCTTGCCGGTCGAGAGATTGTCGACGACGAGCACCTCGTGACCGCCAGCGAGCATGACCTCTGTGGCATGCGAGCCGATAAACCCCGCGCCGCCGGTGATGAGGGTACGCATGCGGGCGCTTCTACACGTGGAGGCGAGGAGGTGCAAACCGCGCGAGAGTTACTGGCTCCAGCGTTCGGTTTGGTGCTACGCTCAGCACGCCGAATCTTCCGAGGAGTCTTGTCGATGCCTGCATCGAGATCTGCCCTGCTGGCCCTTGTGCTCTGCCCGACCCTGGCCTACGCCCAGGTCGAGCCCGATTCGACCAAGCCGACGGTCGATATCCAGCTCTTTCGACCCACCGCCGACGCCACGGGGTTCTTCACTACCGATTCCGGCGAGGTCAACAGCCACTTCGGCGTCAACCTCGGCCTCAACGTCAACTACGGCATGAGTCCGCTGTCAGTGCGCGTCGTGCGCGCCGGTGGTGCCGAGGAAGATATCGGCGCTGTCGTCGGCTATCGACTCGATGCGAACGTGCTCTTGTCGTTCGGGCTCTTTGACATCTTCGAGCTCGGCGCGGTGGTGCCCTTTGTCTTGCAGGGCGGGCAAGACTCGGCGGCCTTTCGCGATGCCGATCCGCCGATCGACGTGGGTACCGACGGACTGAAGAATTTCACCCAAGGTGACGCCCGCATCGTGCCGAAGGTGTCCTTGCTCAATGTCTCGAATGGCCTCTTCGCCGTTGCGGCAGTCGGCAACATCATCATCCCGTCGGCCGGCGGCGTGGCGTACGCCGGGGAAGCGGCACCTGCCTACGGTGGCGCACTCGCGGTGTCGACGCGCAGCGATCGTTTTCGCTTGGGTCTGAACGTCGGCTACCTCGTGCGCGAGCGCACCCGCGTCGAGGGCCAGACGAGCGCGCAACCCATCCTCCTCGTCGACGACGAGCTGTACGGGCGCTTGGGCGTAGGCGTCAATTTCGGCTCGCTCGAAGCACCTTTCGAGCTCATCGGCGAAGTCTATGGCGTGACACCAGCGAACAACCCCTTGGGCATGTACTCCCCAGCAGCAAGCGACGACTTTCAGAAGGCGCGTACCGCCATGGAAGGTGTGCTCGGCGTACGCATCTATCTGTTGCGCAGCCTGTTGTTAACCGCCGGTGGTGGCGGCGGCCTCTTGCCTGGCTATGGCGCCTCGGCGCCGCGCCTGTTTGCCGGCCTGTCGTTCTACAACGGCACCTTCGGTCTCGCCGACGCCGACCAGGACGGCGTCCCGGACAAGAGCGACAAGTGCGTCGATCGCAAAGAAGATCGCGACGACTTCCAGGACGACGACGGCTGCCCCGACCTCGACAACGACACCGACGGCATCGTCGACGATGACGACCAGTGTCCCATCGAGGCCGAGGACAAGGACGGCATCAGTGACGACGACGGCTGTCCCGAGCCGGACAACGACAGCGACGGCGTGCTCGACACCGCCGACAAGTGTCCCATGCAGGCCGAGGACAAGGACAGCTTCCAGGACGAGGACGGCTGCCCCGACCTCGACAACGACGGCGACGGCATCGCGGATGCGGTGGACAAGTGCCCGGGTGAGGCGGAAGACGTCGACGGCTATGAGGACTCGGACGGTTGCCCCGAGCCGGACAACGACGGCGACGGCATGCCCGATCTGAACGATCTGTGCCCCAACTACGCCGAAGACAAAGACGGCGTCGCCGATGACGACGGCTGTCCCGAGGACAACGACGGCGACGGCATCCCCGACGAGCTCGACAAGTGCCCGAAGGAAGCCGAGACCTACAACGGTATCGACGACGCGGACGGCTGCCCCGAGAAGCTCAAGGCGAAGTCGCTGGTCACCGTCACCGAGGACAAAATTGAGATCAAGGAGAAGATCTTCTTCAAGACCGGCAGCGCCAAGATCTTGCCGAAGTCCTTCAACCTGCTCGACCAAGTGGCCTCGGTGCTCAAGAACTACAAGCACATCAAGAAGGTGCGGGTCGAAGGTCACACCGACAACGTCGGCAACAAGCGCAAGAACAAGAAGCTCAGTCAGGACCGCGCCGAGAGCGTGCGTGAGTATCTCCTCGGCAAGGGCGTCGAGGCCGACCGCCTCGTCGCCGAAGGCTTCGGGCAGGACAAACCGATCGCCTCGAACAAGACGCCGCGTGGCAAGGAGACCAACCGCCGCGTCGAGTTCGTCATCGTCGAGCAGAAGCCCATTGGCAAGGACGTCGCCGAGGGTCAGACGCCTGCGACTCCTCCACCGCCGCCACCGGGCGCGGAGCCAACCTTCGAAATGGATCTCGGCATCGAGGCACCCCCGGCCGAGGAGAAGCCCGCCGACGAGCCCAAGAAGAAGGGCCCGAAGAAGGCACCGGAGAAGGCTGACGAGGGCGGCGAGATCGAGTTCAACTTCTAGCAGCCACGGCGCGCGCGCTACGGCACGAGAACAAGGGCGTCACCGAGGCGCTTGCAGCTCATCGTC
Organism: uncultured Bdellovibrionales bacterium; assembly: GCA_964357695.1. Taxonomy (GTDB): domain Bacteria; phylum Myxococcota; class XYA12-FULL-58-9; order XYA12-FULL-58-9; family CAYHNK01; genus CAYHNK01. The sequence continues at coordinate 29,777 of CAYHNK010000009.1, forward strand.
TCCGAGCACGCGCGCGCCTGTTCCGGCTCCGGACAGACGTCGGCACAAAAGCGCTCGCCGCGCGCGGTGTTTTCCACGCACAAGCCACTTTGACACGCGGTCGCCCCTTCGCAGGAAGCGCACAGATCACCGGGTTGCGGCGCACAGCGACCATCGAGGCACGGCAGTCTGCCGGCGTAGCATTCGTCGTCGTTGCGACACGACTTGCCGCAGGGGACTTCGAGCGGTGGCGCACACGCACCACGTACGAGCGCCGCAGGACAGCGTGTGGCGTCGGCATCGAGCGCGGCGCAATCACACTCCGGGCGACACTCGAGAATGACGTTGACGACGGTAGTCTTCGCGTCGTTGAGATCGAAGAGCTCGGAGCGGCCCCACAGCATCAGCTCATCGTCGGTGTGACTGACGCAGGGTGTCTTATCGCGACTGTGATAGGCGCGCAGCTCCACGGCCACGTCCCCACGCGGCGTCACATCCTCGAGCACGCGCACGAGCTCGCGAGTACCCACGAGGCTCGCGAGTGACGCGTACTGGCCGCCCACCGCCGTGCAGTGGCTGCGCAGCAACGTGCCTTCAGAGTCCACGAGACGCACGTCGAGGGCCGCAACGCAGCTCGTGTCGTATTCCTGCGTCGACCAGCCGCAGGAGCTGCGGGTCAGGAGCTCGAGGCGAACCTCCCGCGGTGGTGGCTCACAGCTGGCAAGACCCAGCCCGAGGCCGACGAGTAGAAAAGCTGCGTCCTTCATGGCCTGCCGATGACGATGTCGACCGTGGGCTCACGGCGCTCCAACGCCGCCCAGGTGACAGCGCTCGTGAGCAGCACCCCACCGACGAGCGCCCACGGCCATCGCCGCTCATACCACGGCGACGCCACGATTTGCGCCTGAGGTGGCGAGGCGAGTGCGACCTGCATGGGCTGCGGCCGCAGGAACAGTGAGGTCTCGGTCAGCAGCGGTGGCGCGTGCACGTCGACCACCACCGCCATGGCGTCGTACCCTCTTGCGCGCGCGCTGAGGTGATGCAGACCCGCGCCGACGTTGGTGATGGTGCGCGATCCCACGCCCGCGGGTTGGCCGTCGAGGAACAGCTCCGCCGTCTCCGGCACGAGGCGCACGGTGAGCGCCCCGAAAGCGCGACCGGAAAGCTCCGCACGCACCCGGGCGTAGAGCTGCCGCACGGGCGGTGGCCAGTCCTCCTCGGCGGGGTTGCCAGCGCCATCGAGTCGCAGCGCCAGGGCAAAGAGCTCGGCTGCCGCGTCGAAGGCACCCGCAAGGTGCTCGAGACGCCCGCGCAAGAGATAGGATTCGGCCAAAAGAGAGAGCGCGCGCGTGTCGGCCACGCACGGAGCGAGCATCTCCTCGAGGTCGTGGACCTTGGCGAGCGCAACCTCGCGCTCGAGGCGGTCGAACGAGGCAATACCCGCGGCGAGGAGATCCCGTGCGCTGTGCTCATCGACGCAAGCGCGCGTTGGCGCAGGCGATGTGGCAAGGCACGCGGTCAGCGCACAGGCAGCGGCAACGAGCATGACCGTGGTTGTAGTCGCGGCACCCCCTTAGAGCAACTGGCCGTGCGGGGTCGCTTGCAGGTAGAGTGCCCCCGTGAAAGGTGCCCTCTCACAGCAACGGCTCGTCGCCCAGGGGACGAGCGCCAGCGTGCACCGCGCCATTCTCACCGGTGTGCACGGCATCGGCCGCGCCGTGGCGCTCAAGCGCCTGCGACCCGAGCTGCGCGGGAATCGGCACGCTGTCGAGGCCTTTTTGGCCGAGGCAAGACTCGCGGTGCAGCTGCGCCACCCCAACGTCATGCACGGCCTCGAGCTTGGAGAGGACGAAGAGGGCTACTACCTGCTGTGCGAGTGGAATGACGGCGCCTCGCTCGCGCAGGTGGTCAACGACAGCGGTCCCATCGGGGCCGCCGCGCTCGTCCACATCGCCCTCGCGATGTGCGACGCCCTGGCGTACCTGCACGGGTTTGTGGACGAAGCGGGAGTCTCGCGCCCGATCGTCCATCGCGACGTAACGCCGGCGAACGTTCTGCTTGGGCCGCGCGCCCAGGTGCGCCTGGCCGATTTTGGCGTGGCTTGCACGCCCCACATCGCGCCGGCCTCCCGCGTCGCGACGCTCGGCTATGTGCCGCCCGAGAAGGGCGAGAGCGATCCACCGCTTGCGGGTGATGACCTCTATGCGCTGGCGACGAGTCTTTTGGCGGTTGCGAACGCTATGCCACTTCCCGTGACCGAGGTGCTGCAAGATACGGTGGCGCTCGAGCCCAACCGCCGACCCCAGAGTGCAACGGAGCTGCGGCAGTGGCTCATGCAGGCGGCCGCTCGCGCCGCGATTGTACCCAGCGCGCAGGAGCTCGACGACCGCCTTGCCTCGGTGCAGTCACGCTCGCTGGAGGGTCCGCTGCTTGATGCGGCTCTCGCACAGCTCCTGACCCCGAGCACACCGCCAGTCAATGACCCTGTACGCGGCCATCCCCACCTTGAGCCACGTTTTTTGCGCCGCCCGCGAGCGCGTCTCGTGGGCCTCACGGTCACCCTGCTCGTCGTGGCCGCGGTGGCGTGGCTCTCGCGCACGCATCGACCCCCGACCGCTCTGAACGCGCCGATCCCCCGGCCGCCCATCGCATCGACGCCGGTCCCCGCACCCACGTTGGCACCCACCCCGGTCGTCGCCGCGCCGATTCGCAGAGCACCTCCGACACCGCAGACGCCGGTGTTGCTCGATCTCAATACCGTCCCCTGGTCCGAAGTCACCATCGACGGCCAGCCCATGGGTACGACGCCCCTGTTGCGTCTGCGCCTTGCGCCCGGCGCCCACACCGTGCACCTGCGCAATCCGCCGGCATCGCTGGCGCGAGAGGTGATCGT
>CAYHNK010000010.1:0-28872 GCA_964357695.1 uncultured Bdellovibrionales bacterium
TGTTGTTGTCCATGCCCGCGATCGCCGCGGTTGATGTGGGCTCGAACGCCGTCCGCCTCGTGGTGCTCGAGGTCGGCTGCTCCGGACACGGCCGACACCTCGAGCAGCAACGCTATGCCCTGCGCCTCGGTACGGACGTCTTCGGCACGGGCGCCATCAGCACCGATACGCTCGAGCGCATGCTCACCGTGTTCACCGACATCGCGGCGCGTCTGCATCAGCACGGCGTCACGTGTTACCGCGCCGTCGGTACGTCGGCACTGCGCGATGCGCGCAACACGCGCGAGGTCGTCGAGACGCTGCGCCGCACGACCGGGATCTCGCTCGAGGTCATCGATGGGCGCGAGGAGACTCGCCTCATGCGCGACGCGCTCTTGCGCGAGGTCGATGCGCCACGGCGCGGGATGCTGCTGATTGATCTGGGCGGTGGCAGTCTCGAGCTCGAGCGCTTGCCCGGACGCCGCAGTCTGTCGTTGCCGCTCGGTACCGTGCGGCTGCTCCATCGCTACCCTGTGTTACAGGAGCCGCTTTCTGCCGAGGCCATCAGCGCGATAGGTCTGGAAATCGAGTGCGAGCTGCGCCAAGCCCTGCATCGCAGGCGGCCGTGCACGATCGGTGTCGGTACCGGCGGCAATCTCGACGCGCTCGGGCGTCTGGTACCGGTGGTGGACCGGCCTTGTGTAACCATCGACGTGGGACGTCTCGAAGCGCTCGCCGTGGAGGCGGGCGCCCTGACGATGGGTGAGCGTGGCCTGCGCTACGGTCTGCGTCCTGATCGCGCGGACCTCGTGCTGCCAGCGGCGCTGGTTGTGCTGGCACTTAGCCGTGTGGTGGGCCTGCACGAGATCCTCGTCCCCGGGACCGGGTTGCGTCAGGCCCTGCTCTACGAGCTCGCCGCCTCGCTCGGCATCACGTTGACCTGAGGGGGACGCGACCCTAAGGTGGCCCCATGGGCGCAAAGAAAAGCAACGTCGACAAGGTGCTCGAACAGCTCTCGAGCGGTGTGCGCAAGGCCTTCCAAGAAGACCGCACCATCATGTCGTTCCCCGAGTACTTCGCGCTCGTGCACGAGCAGCCGGCGAGGCAACTGCGCTCATCGGCGCAGTACCTCGTCGACATGATGGACTACTTCGGCCGCGAAGAACTGACGCTGCCGACGGGCAAGGTCGTGCGCTTTCGCCTCTTCGATGCGCCGTTTGCCGGTGGCGAGGGACGCGTCGCGGGGCAGGAGCGCGTGCAAGAAGAGGTGTATCGGCTGCTCGCAAACTTCGCGCGCGAAGGACGGGTCAACAAGCTTATTCTGATGCACGGCCCCAACGGTAGCGCCAAGAGCTCGATCGTGCGGAGTCTGATGGCTGGCATGGAAGCCTACGCGCGCCAGCCCGAAGGGGCGGCCTACAGCTTCAACTGGGTCTTCCCCTCTGAGCGTCTCGCCGCTTCCGATCGCATCGGCTTTGCCGCCTCTGAGCGGACCCGCGCCATGGCCGGCGAGAGCTATGCGTATCTGCCCGCCGAGAGCATCGATGCGCGCGTGCCTTGCGAGATGCACGATCACCCGCTGTTTCTCTTCCAGCAGGAGCAACGCCTGGGCTTGCTCTCGCAGCTCTTGCCCGAGTCTACCGCACCCGCCGACGCTGCGGCCGGCACCAAGCATCGCACGGCCATCAGCGACTACTTGCGCCACGGCAACCTCTGCTACAAGTGCCGTCGCATCTACGACGCGCTGCTCGCCAGCTACGATGGGGATCTTGGCAAGGTGCTCAACCACGTGCAGGTGGAGCGCTTCTACGCCTCGCGCCGCTACCGCCGCGGCATCGCTACGATTGAGCCGCAGATGTCGGTCGACGCGCGCATCCAGCAGCTCACCGCGGATCGATCACTTGCGGCCCTACCCAAGGCCTTGCAGCACACGTCGCTCTATGAGCCTTCCGGCGCGCTCGTTGATGCCAACCGCGGCGTGCTCGAGTTCTCCGACTTGCTCAAGCGCCCCGTCGAGGCCTTCAAGTATCTGCTCGCCACCGTCGAGACTGCCAACGTGTCGATGGACTCCTTCGTCTTGCACCTCGACATGGTGTACTTGGCGTCTACCAACGAGACCTATCTCGACGCCTTCAAAGAGCATCCGGACTTCCCGTCGTTCAAGGGGCGCATGGAGCTCATCAAGGTACCGTACGTGCTGCGCTACGCGTCCGAGCGCGACATCTATCTGCCCCAGGTCACCGAGCGCATTGTCGGGCGACATGTGGCACCGCATGCGATCGATGTCGCGGCGCTCTGGGCGGTGCTCACCCGCATGCGCCGCAACGATGCGTCGCTCTATCCCAAAGATCTCCACGACGTGCTCGAGTCGCTCACACCCATCGAGAAGCTCTGGCTCTACGATCGCGGCGAAGTGCCCGAGCGCTTATCCGCCCGCGAAGCCAAGGAGCTGCGCTCGATCATCCCCGAGCTCTACCGCGAGTCGCGCAGCTACCCGAACTATGAAGGGCGCTTTGGTGCCAGCGCACGCGAGGTCCGCACCGCGCTGCTCAACGCCGCACACCACGAGGGCCATCACTGCCTCAGTCCACTCGCGGTCTTCGAGGAGCTGCGTCAGATCCTCGAATCCAAGAGCGTCTACGAGTTCTTGCGCCAGGATGTCGTGCACGGCTACCACGACCACCGCGCCTTTCTCGAGCACACCGAGGAGCTCTTCACCCAGTGGGTCGACGCGGAAGTGCGCGACGCCATGGGACTTGCGCCGGAGTCCAGCTACGGCGAGCTCTTTTCCCGCTACGTCAATCACGCGTCGCAATGGGTCAAAGGCGAGAAGGTCCGTGATCCAACCTCGGGCCAGTTGCTCGACCCCGACGCCAAGCTGCTCGGCGAAGTAGAATCAGTGCTCATCGGCAAGGGCGAGAAAGCGGAGGACTTCCGCCGCTCGGTCATCGGCACGATTGGCGCGCGGGCCCTCGAGAACCCCGACAGCCCGCCGGTGTACACCGAGATCTTTCGCGGCTACATCCAGCGCCTGCGCGAGGATTTCTTCAATAAGCGCACCAAAGAGCTCCGCCGTATCAACGAGGCGTTCTTGCGCTTTCTCTCGGGTGACGCCAAGGGCCTGCAGCCCAAGGAGGTCGAGCACGCGACCGCCATGCTGAAGGCGCTCACCGAGCGCTATGGCTATTGCGAGCACTGCGCGCGCGACACGGTTGCGTACCTGCTCAAGAAGAGATACGCAGATTGAGCGAGCACAGCGTCGCATCCAGAGAGTGAGGTCATGGTGCCATCCGAAGCTGCCGCGGGCCCCAAAATGAAGGTGCTCGTGCCGATCAACTTTAGCCACAAGTCAGAGATGGCTCTCGACTTTGCGCTGCGCTACAGTCGCATCGCCAACGTGGACATCTACCTCTTCCACGTGTTCGAAGAGTCCTCGAACAACTACCGCGAGCTCGACCGGCTCAACGAAGAGTACCTCGAGCGCATGAAGCAAACGGTCATCCATGCCATCGACCGCCTCACCGCGCTGGGGTTGAGCCTCTCGGTCGATGATGTGTACCGCCGCATTTCCAATGGCAAGCCGGCCAAGGAGATCTTGAAGATGGCCGGCGGCATTGGCGCCGACATGATCATCATGGGCGCATGGTCGACGCGGGCCTTCAAGAAGGTCGTTGCGACCGCGCCGTGCAGCGTCGTGCTGCTCAAAGACAAGAACCCTGATTTCGTCATGTGACCCACCCATGCCAGCCTATACCGAGATCCTTCGTAGCCTGTCCCGTGAGAAGTTTGGCGAGATCCTCGCGGCGTCGAGTCGCCAAGCGCGCGAGACCTATTTTCACCGGCACAGCATTCGCGCAGGTGGCGCGCAGCGGATGCCCAAGCCGGGCGCCAAGAACGAAATGCGCACGCAGGCGCTCTTCGATCTGCTGCACGCGCGCGAAGATGACGAGCTGTGCGAAGAGGTGCTGCGCATCTGGCTGTTGACGCATCGTCCGATGCTGGCCGCCGCCCTCGATCATCTGGGCATCCCGCACGAAAACGGCCTCACCCAAGGTGACGTCTCCAAGTTCGAGAAGCTCAGTGCCCGCGAAATCCGCGGCCTCATCGACGTGCTGAAGGCGACCGGCGCCCCCGAGGATGCCATTGTCACGTACTTGCGTTTCATGGGCACGACCGACGTCGATAAAGCGCTGCGCTAGCGTTGCCTGACCCACTCGCATTTGACGATCTGCCTCGATCCGCGTTACTCTCGCCGATGGTGGCCTGTGTTCTGCGCAAACCCGCGCGCGGCTGCCAGAATGGGATGTTGCATGTCGGTCATCACCGATCGCCGCAAGCTCGTCGAGCTGTCGCAGTCGCTACCCGCGGACCAGCGTGCCCACGTCGATGTGGCGTCACTCTTGACGCTTGCCGCCCACGCCGCGCAGCGCCGCGAGCTTGAGCACGCCGCCAACATCCTCCAGGGCGTGTTGGTCGTCGATCCGGATCACGTGGGCGCGTGGACGCTGCTCGGCCAGGTGGAGCAACAGCTCGGCGAAGGAGAGCCGGCCGCCGAAGCCTATGCTACGGCACTCATGTTGGATGATGCCGATCTCGACACCGCCATGACGCTCGCGGAGCTGCATGCGGCCGCTGGGCGCACCGGCTCGGCGCGCGCCTTGCTCGACTGGCTGGTCCTCGAAGTCGATGATGCTCCCGAGCTGTTGGAGCGAGCGCGTGTCCTCGCAGCCAAGCTCGCAGAGGTGGCGCCATGAAAACGACCAAGACCGGTTCGGGCACCATCGCCACGGGTCACACCGAAGCCGAGAGCCAAGCCGTCGTCAAGGCGCCCGCACGAATCGCCTCGTCCCAGGCCGACAGGATCGAGCGTAGCAAGAGCCGCAAAGCGCGCCACGAAGCCGACAAACCTCAGTTCTCGAGGTCGGGTGAGAACGCCGGGAGCTTGTCCGGCCTGAAGCACTTGTGGGAGACGGCCAAGAACAGCGAGGCCCGTGCAGTGCTCCAGAGCGCGGCGAAATCGGCCAGCGCTCTCGACACCTCGTCGCTCGTGGCCGTGCGGCTCGCACCGCGGGCTCTTGCGCCCCGGGGCGACACCGAGGGCATCATCGAGCGCATCGAGCGCATCGATCGGGAATCCGGCGAGACGCGCGTCACGGTGGTCTTTCGCCCCAACAAGAAGGGACTGCGAGCCGTCGAGCTCGACAATCTCGCGGACCTCGAAGGCGTTCCCAACGGCGCCCCAGTGGTGATGAAGCCTTCGGGTAAGCTCGTCGCGGCCATCGACGTTTCCCGCACGCTGACGCTCGCCAACATGATCGGCGTGGTGAAAAAGCAGGGCGACAAGCTCGTGCTCGTGGCGCGCAACGGGCTCAGCCCCATTCAGCGCCTGCCACTCGACGATGCCGATGCGTCGCTTGTGGGCAAGACCGTCATGGTCGACGTGTTCTCGCCCATGTCATCCTCGCGCCACGGCGGCGTGCGTGAGGTGCTCGACGCCTCCGACCCACTCAAGGTGCGCTATGGAGAGCTCGCGGTCGAGTCGGGCATTGCGTCGACCTTCCCCAAGGACGTGCTCGCGCAGGTCCAAGAGATCACGCGCACTGCGACCTTCGAGCCGGGAGCCGGCGTCGTCGATCTGCGCGGCAAGCTGTTTCTCGCGACGGACAATCCCGCCATCGAAACCGACGGCGTTTCCAAGGATCGCGATCAGGCCTTCCACATCGAGGCGCGCGAGGGCGGCGGGCACGTGTACTACTACGCCATCGCCGACAAGCGACATCTCATCGCGCGCGACTCGCCGCTCGATCGCTATGCGACCGAGAAGATGCTGACGATGTACTTGCCGGGCTTTGACTACCCGGTGTTGCCGCGCGAGCTGTCCGAGGATCTCTTGTCGCTCAACGCGGGCGCGCCGCGGGCGGCCATCGTCATGCAGATCGCGGTGGATGCCAACGGCAACGTCCTCGACGAGGAGTCAAAGACCTACCGGGCGATCATGCAGAGCAGCTGGGACGGCTGCTACAAGGACCAGCAGGCCTACTACGACGGCAAGGACGTGCCGGCGCTCGACGCCGCGCAGAAGCAACAGCTCGATCTGGCCTGGGGCCTGTACCAAGATTTTGCCAAGGCGGCGCTCGCCCGTGGTGAGATCGAGGATCAGAACGACGGCAACATCCCGGCGCAGCGGGTCACCAAAGAGCTTTCGGTCAACGCCAACGGTTTTATCGGTCGTGCGCTGACCACCGCTGGCGCCGCGGGGCTCAACCGCTATCACGCGCAGCCAAAGCAGGAGAAGACCGACGCCTTCGCACAAAAGAGCCAGGCGTTGGCCAAGGTCGTGGGCCGCCCGGAGCTGGCCTGGTATCCCCCGAAGGAGTCGATTTCCGAGTACCTCGCGCGCATCGACAAGGATGATCCCTGCGCGCCGGCGCTCGGCGCTTGGGCCATGCGCACCAACGAGCGCGCGGTCGTCTCCGTCGACATGCATGGGCACCATGGCCTCGGGCTCAAAGAGTACACCTGGGGCACCGCGCCCATGCGGCGCAATGTCGACATGTACAACCTCGAGCAGCTCGCGGGCGTGTACGCGCGCCGCGTCGATCCAGCGCTCGTGCAGCCTTACACCGAGGAAGAGCTCACCAAGCTCGCCGACCGCCATAACATCGTCGAGGACACGATGCGCTACGTCGAGCGCAACGTCGGCGAGGTGCAGACCGCTGCCGCGCTGGCGCCGTTTGTGGGCAAGACCGTGACGGGCAGCGTCTTCGATGTGGCGCCGGGTGGCGTCACCTTCGCGTGTGCTGATCCCAAGGTGCGCCTCTTTGTCCCCGCGAAGATCCTCGGCGATGCCGCAGGCGAGCGACTCGAGCTCGCCGAGAGTGGCGTCGAGCTCGCGTCCCAGTCCGGCAAGGTCCGCTACCGCGTCGGCGATGGCGGCATCACCTTGCGCATCCGTGACGTCGATGTCGAGGCGGGCCGGGTCGCGGTGGAGCGGGCGAGCTAGCCGCGCACGCGACAAGTTGGCAATTCTGCCGATACCGAAAGTGTGAGAACCCTCGCACTCAAATCTGGTTTGGCTCCCGCGGCGCAGACGCTCGCGCCAAGCCACGAGCATCGCGCCGACGGCTCGTCGAGCACGACGACCACGGGTGCGAGCCAACCCGTCCAGCACCCCGTCACCAAGCACTTCGCCGCGTCGCTGCAACGGCGCGAGCGCACGGTGTCGCTTGCCGAGCTCAAGATCCTGTCGCAATCGTTCCGCCGCCACGAAGCGCTTTCGCCCCAGCAGGTCGCCGTCGCCGAGGCTTTGTTCACGTCGCTACGCGGCGAGGCGCTGCGCGCCGCGATGCAGCCTGTGACGCGCGATCACCGCACGCTCGGTTACAACGATGCACGCCGACTCATCTTCGGCGCGCTCGACAACCGCGACGGGGTCGTCACCGACGTCTATGCCGGGCGGCAGGTCCGTCTTGCGGCGTCGCTCGAAGATCCCGGTGTCAATCTCGAGCATGTCTGGCCGCAGGACAACGGTATCGAGCAATCGGGCGCCGTCACCGATCTGCACAACCTCCTGCCCGCGGACCGCGAGGCGAACATGCGCCGCGGCAACGTACCGTTCGGCGAGGTGGTCGACGTCGTGTGGCACATAGGTGACTCAAAGCTCGGCACCGATGCCGCGGGCCGCCTCGTCTGGGAGCCGCCGAGCGAGCTGAAAGGGCGCATCGCGCGCATCATGTGCTACGTGGCGGTCACGTATGAGCAGCCGATAGCGCCGCTCGATGCAGCGACGTATCTGCACTGGAATCGCGTGCACGCGGTCTCCGACTACGAGCGCCAGCGCAACGCCGACATTGCGCGTCTCCAGGGCCGCACAAATCCCTTCGTCGACAATCCTACGCTCGTCGATCGGCTCCTTGGCGCTTCTGCGACGTAGTCTTCCCCGCAAGCGCCAGGCGCACCAAGTCCGCCGCTACGGTCGTTTTGGGCACGCGCCCTTCAAACCAGACGCGCACGTCGTCTTCGAGGCCGAGTCCGCGCATGTAGTTGAAGACCGCCTTGTGCAGGCCCACACCGAGGCGCTCGAGATCCACGCGCGCGCGCCGCACAAGCTCGTCGTAGGCGATCTCGTTTTGCGCAAACGGCGGTGGCGAGACGTCGAGCAGGCGAATGCCGAACGCGGCCGGGTTTTTGGCCATCGGCGAGTGCACGGTGAGCGCGAAGCGATGCCAGAAGGCAGAATCGAGGCATCCTGTGACAAAGAGCTGACGGACGCGCTCGAGGCTGTCGATGGTCTCTTGCGTCGTCTCGGTGGGAAAGCCGTACATCAAGTAGGCGTGCACACGGATGCCCGCGTCACCGAGCGCTTGGCACACGCGCGCCACTTGCGCCACCGTGACGCCCTTGCGCATCAGCGCAAGCAAGCGATCGCTCGCGGTCTCGAGCCCGCCGGTGACCGCGATGCAACCCGATTGGGCGAGCAGGACACAGAGCTCGGGCGTGAAGGTCTTCTCGAAGCGGATGTTGGTCCACCAGACGATTGGCAGCTCGCGGCGCACGAGCTCCTCGGCGAGGGCCTTGAGCGCCGCGGGCGGCGCCGCTTCATCGACGAAGTGAAAGCCGCGCTGCCCGGTCTCGGCGACAAGCGCCTCGATCTGATCGACGAGGGCGTGGGCACGCAGCTGCTCGTAGTCCTTGATGTACGGTAGGGTCACGTCGCAAAACGAGCACTGGCGCCAGTAACAGCCGCGCGCGACGAGCAGCTTGTTCCAGCGCGTATCGGTCCACAGCCGGTGCATGGGGTTGGGCACTTCGAGCAGCGCGGGGTAGTCACCAAGGGACAGACCGCGGTAGGTGGGTGTGCCGGCCTCGCGCTGGGGGACGTCTTCGGCGCCCGGGCAAGAGTACCAGCGCACCTCGCCCGCGATACGCAACCGCGTGCGCACGAGATCGGCTGACGTGCTCTTGCCGGCAAACATCGCGAGGAGTCGCTCGAGCGGTCGCTCACCGTGGTCGTAGACGACGGCGTCGACGTAGTCGAACAGGCGTGGGTCGCTAAGAGCGCGCAGCTCGGTCGATACGTAGCCGCCGCCCCAGATGATCTTGATGCCTGGATCGACGGCGCGAATCGTCTGCGCCATGCGCAGCGCGCCGAGCACGTTGCCGGGAAATGGCAGCGACATGCCGACGACGTTGGGCGAGTGCCGAGCGACGAGCTCGCGCGTGATCTCGTCGAGCAGGCGCACGGTGAAACGCTCGTGCTGATCGAGCTCGGCAAGGAGTGGATCGAGCGTCGGCGCGCTCACCGCAAGGGACTCGCCGTAGCGGGCAAAACCGAAGTGCGGATCGATGCCGTCGGCAATCGCGTCGGCGAGCTCATCGATGAACAGCGTCGCGAAATGGCGCGCACGATCGACGATGCCGAGCGTCCCAAAGGCCCAATCCAAGTACTCGCTCTCGTGTCCCGCCGGACCGAGGCTGGCAAAGCGCGGACCCTCGACGAGAAAGCGCCGCGTGGCGATGCGGTGCGCGAGACTGAGATCACGGTTTTGCAGAAAGGCGATGACCGGCTCGACCTGGCTGGCGATGGCGCGCTCGTGCGCGAGCAGGTGCACAACGGCGGGCTGGCGTTGGGTCTCGGCGGGCGCACCTCGGAGCTCATGGCCCATCGCTAGCACACTCGTGCGCGAGAGCAGCCGCAGTACCCAGGTGAGCCCCGGGTCTGCTTGCGCCACATCGATGCCACGACTCTGCGCGAACCCCGTCAAAAATGGCGTCGCCGGGTAGGGCGTATTGAGCTGCGTGAGCGGCGGAGTGACGAGCAGGAGGCGCATGGTGAGCTTGGGCGCATCCTAGTCGAGTTGCGGCGCCCGTGCACGTTTGCCAATTTTGGCGCGGGCGGCTAGGATCCCTTTGCTCGTCAAGGAGGTTCTCTGATGCGCAAGCTTACGTTCGCATTATCGGCTCTCGTCTTGGGTGGCGCGGTGCTCGCCTTGGCCGGCTGCTCGGGCACGGCGTCGAAGTCCTCGTGTGGTGGCTCGACCTGCGACTCGGGCGAGGTCTGCTCGGGGAACGTCTGTCGCCGGGTGTGCCAGACCGACCCGCAGTGCCAGGACGCGACGCTCATCTGTCAGAATGACGTCTGCGTCCCCGGGGCACGCGCCGATGCGCCGGTCATCACCAGCATCGACGCTGGGGGCGCCGTCAATCCCGCGGCCGGTGAGGTTGGGCACTACGTGCAGCGGCGCATCTCCATCAGCGGCGTCAATCTCGAGGGCTCCACCGTCACGCTGAGCGATGCAAACCATTCGTGGACGCCCGAGATCTGCAGCAGCAACGACGCCATGCTGGTGGTCGCCTTGCCGCAAGACATCGTCGAAGGTAGCTACACGCTGCAGGTCGCCAACCAGGCAGGCGCGTGTGAGTCGACGCTGCCGGTGTTGCGTGGTGAGCAGGGCGATCAAGGGATCCAAGGGCCCCCGGGGGTGCCGTGCAGCGGCTGCGTCAACGCGGCCAGTCTTAACAGCAGCGTGTACGGCGGCAACGGAGCAGCGACGACGGTGGCACGGTCGGATCATACGCATGCGATCGTAACGCCAGAGAGTGTGTGCCCGGGCATGTATCGCCGCGGCGTGTGCCTTGTAGACTACAGCAATCTTTCAGGTGGGTCTGGCACGGACTGGAACACCGCCGTTACTTCGTGCCTCGTCAACAAGGGCGTCGATTTGTGTACGGAATCCCAGTACACTGTACTTCGCAGTGCTGGGGGTTGGGGAGTGCACGACGACAACATCTTCTACAATCCCGGCGTTTGGAGCTCGGAATTCTCGGACAACGATGGTGGCGTGAAGAACAACTTCGCACTTCTCACGAGCGACGATCCGACCAGTACCGAGCGATACGCGTTCGGATGCTGCCAAAACGTCACCCCGCCGCCGTACCGCGATCGCCTTGTGGTTTACCCGCCAGCGTCAGGGAGCGGCACGGCCGGCGTTGCGGTCACGTGGGTGCATGCAATAAACGACACGACATTTCCCGCGGCCGCGAATGTCTGTGCATCGCTGGGCTCGGACCTGTGTAGCAAGAGTGAGTATGTCACATTGCGGGACAACACGCTGTTCCCCAATGCCATGGGGGTATGGACCAACGAAATGTCCGACAACGACGCAGATCTATTCGACGCCGTGGTGGGCACGGACGTGCCAGACAATACCGGCTGGACGGCGCTGTTCGGCTATGCGTGTTGCGCCTCGCAGCGGCCATTGAACAACTCGTGCCCCGGAACGTTGACCGGCGGCGTGTGTACGATGGCGGTGCACACCGCAGCTGATGCCTTGTTCGCGGGCGCGGCGCGAGCCTGCGCCAACGTCGGCGCCGACGTGTGCACCAAGTCGGAGACGCAGGTGCTGCGCAACTACGGTGTCATTGGTGGCACGACGCCCACGTGGACCAACGACGGCGCGGACAACGATTCAGTCCGCGTCGGCGGGTTGATAGCGTCTCAGCCGGACAACCCCGACCCAGCGACGAATCAGTTCGCGTATGCTTGCTGCCTGTAGCGGTGTACGGGTCGCGTCGCAATCTGCGCCACCCCCTTTCTCAATTTGACACACGCGCGACACTCAGAGACTGGTGACGCGAGCTAACTCGCCGCGCTCGTGGACATTTTCTCGGTGGGCCCACTGGCCTGGGATGAGTTACTCCCAGGGACCCTGAGTGCGTTGACGCTCTCGGACCCATGCCGACGAGGTGCCTATGAGCCGCTTTCACGTCCTATTTTCGCTACGCCATGCCGCCTCGCTCACCACCCTCGACCCCGCCGGCAACGCCCTCGCCATCTGGGTCAGATCCACCGACGGTGGCGTGACCTACGATCTGGTGGCCTCCCGCCTACAATAGCCGGCGGCACCGCCACCAGGCCTCGCCCAGCCGCGCCACCGATGCTGGTAGACCTCGGCGCGTTGCATTAAAGTAACACTGAGACGCGTCGTGCAGCGACGAAGGAGCGGCAACATGACCATGAAGTTTCGTGTGATTGTCCAGATTGATGAGGACGGCGTGTTCGTTGCCGAGTGCCCCTCGCTGCCCGGGTGTGTATCGCAAGGAGCGACGCGCGCCGAGGCGCTCGCAAACATGCATGACGCGATGACGGGATACCTCGACAGCCTCAGGGCCCACGGTGATCCGATTCCACCGGCTATCTTTGAGGAAATGGTCGAGATCGCGGTGTGAGCAAGCTTCCGACTATCTCGGGCCGCGATGCTGCAAGGGCATTCGGCAAGCTCGGGACGCTCGCCAAGGGAACCTTGCGAGTCCTCATCCGCGAGGCCGGGATCACCGTCGATGAGCTCATCGCGCTTCTATGATCGCCACAAGGCGTGCGGCGTCAGTCCGAGGATCTCGACCTCAGCCGAAGTGCTTGTGCCACGAGCGGATGATCTCGGAATGACGTTCCTCCACGCGGTACTTTCCGCTCCCGAACACCGTCGGCGACACTGAAGTAAGCTAGCAAGTGCCATTCGACGAAGCAATTGGGCGCATGCCCCGCGAAAAAAATCGCAACACCGCTTGCCACCTGCCGATGCTGATCATGTGAGGGAGGCAGGCGCCCGCCCCGGAAGCGGACGTCTGACATCACAGGAGCGGAGCCGTCATGGCGTACGATGTCGGTCGGATCTTGAATCGGGGCGTGCCCTTCGTCGTGGAAAACGCCGAGATCATGGGGCACGTGAAGGTGTCCCCCAAGCGCGCGGCAGTGGTGCAGAAGAGCATGCGCGCGGCGGTGCGCACGGTTGCCGGCCCTGCAGGCAGTCGCGACGCCAAGACGCTCACCGACAAAGAGATCGCCCAGATCCGTGACCCCTTGCTGCGCGAGCTCGTACGCTCGGCGGCGATTGCCAGCGAGTGGTACGGCGCCACCGGCGGTCCGCGACGTGGCGGCTCAAATGTCTACGACGGCGATGGCCGCTCGAGCGGGCGCGTGCCCGATCCCGACGGCAGCATCTATCAACGCGGCGGCAATCGCGGACCGTACCTCGACGGCAGCGGCGAAGGCTCGCCGCACTTCGATGAGGGCAGCGGTGAGCGGGGTGACAACAGCGCTTCTTATTGGGACGTCGACGGCAATGGTGGCAGTGCCCGCTACTGGGATGTCGATGGCGGTGGCAGCGGG
Organism: uncultured Bdellovibrionales bacterium; assembly: GCA_964357695.1. Taxonomy (GTDB): domain Bacteria; phylum Myxococcota; class XYA12-FULL-58-9; order XYA12-FULL-58-9; family CAYHNK01; genus CAYHNK01. Next base: position 13,148 of record CAYHNK010000010.1, read on the forward strand.
AGCTCGACGCTCTTCTGATCGCGGTGACGCGAATAGCAGGCGAATAGGAATCGGATAAGAATAGGATATGAAAAGGGGCCCTGTGGGGCCCCTTTTCAATTGAGCTTGCTCGCGATCACAGCTTGAGCAGCATGAGCAGCATCAAGACCCAGGTAAAGAGCACCAGGGACTCGATGAAGGCGAGGCCGAGGATCATCGGCACGAACACCTTGTCCGAAGCGTTTGGGTTGCGCGAGATGCCCTCGAGTGCGGCCGCCGCGGCGCGACTCTGACCGAACGCGCCACCAAAGGCGGCGATGCCGATGCCGACCGCTACGGCGATGGCGATAAAGCCACCGTCACCACCGCGCGCGATGCCGCCGCCTGCTTCCTGTGCAAAGGCAGCGCCCGCACCGAGCATCACAGCAACAAACGACACCAGACTCGACCACATTCTCTTCATGACGCTAGCTCCCTTTGTGTAATGCCACATCGACCCGCTGCTCGCCCCATGCGCCTCTACTCTCTCTCTCTCCCATCCTGTGCCGTGGCATGGCGTGAGCGTGAGCTGTGCAGCGATTGAACTTCGTTGTAGGCCTACGCGTGTGCGTGCACCCCGTGCTTGTCACTCTCCTCGTGCTCGTTATGGGACGAAGCCACCGCGAGCCCGATGTAGATCATGGTCAACAAAACGAACACCAGCGTCTGCACGACCGAGACGATGAGCCCGAGGGCGAGAAACGGCAGCGGTATGAGGATCGGCACGAGCCCGAGGAACGCCGCGAGCACCGCGTGGTCGCCGACCATGTTGGCGGCAAGACGAATGCCGAGCGAGAAGGGTCGCGCGATATGGCTGACGAGCTCGATGGGGAACATGAGCGGCGCGAGAAACCAGCCCCACCACAGGCCTACGGGATTCGCCATGTGCGCGATGTGTCCCAGGCCGTGCGCCCGCATGCCGTGCCAGTTGTAGTAGAGGAAGACGAAGCCGCCGCACGCAAAGGTCGTATTCCAGTTGTCGGTCGGCGGCACGAATCCTGGGATGAGGCCCAAGAGGTTCGAGACGAGAATAAAGAGCGCCAGCGTGCTGAGCACCGGGAAGTAGCGTGCCGCGTCCTTGCCGATGATGGTGCGCATCTGCCCGTAGAGCGCTTCGAGGATCACCTCGAGGAAATTGCGCACCGAGGGGCGAGGATCGGGGATGACGGCGCCATCGCCCGCACGCAAGAGATCGGCCCGCGCGCGCAGCCCCAAGATGAGCACGATGATCGATACGAGCAGTGCCGCGGCGACGTGCTGGAGCACGAGCGTGCGCCCGAAGATGATGCCGTGCGACTGCTGCTGCAGATAGGCCTCGATCTGCTGATAGCCGGGCAAGAAGCTGAACCAACTGACGCCGTGACCCATGGTCTCATCTACTCCCGAGCGGGGCAGTCCGTAGCCGGCTGAAACGACTGATGCGCGGTGGCGCCCATGATGCCGACAAACAGCGTCGCGAGGCCGGCGGCGAGCCCGAGAGCATCGACGTGCAGCACGAGGACGAGCAGCGCCATGAGACCCAAGACGAGCACCAGCTTGAATCCGAGCGCGAGCGCGTACGCCACCTTGGGCTGGCTGCCACCAAACGCCTTCGTCAAGAGAAAGCGCAAGAGCCAGAAGTTGAGCGCCATCAGCAGGCCGCCGAGCAGTACGCCGCCGGCGCCGCGCGGCCACGTAAACGCCACCACCACGAGCAACGCTGCGAGGCCAGCGAGCTGATAGAGGCTCGCGAGGCGAAGGATGCGGAATGTCGTCATCGCGCCGGGTGAGTAGCGCAGGAGGGGCCTTTTGGCAAGAGCCGCACGCGCATCTCAGACGGTGCAACCCTGCGGTGCCTTGGTGCTCTATCGTGCAGGGTGAAATGACCAGGCGCGGTGGCTGTGAGCGAGCCCCTGCCCGTAGACGCGTGGGAGCTGATCATGGGACGAGCACATCTTTTCGCACTTGGCCTCGTGCTGGGTGCATGCGGACCGCTAGAGCGCGGTGACCACATCGCCATCCCCAGGGACGACGCCCTCGCGCCCGGCGCCGGGTGCGAAGAAGGTCTGTACTATCGCTGGGACAGTCATGCGTGGGAATGGGTCGTCGTCGGGGACCCCTGCGCGTGCGAGTGCGTCGGTGGCGATCTCTCCTGTCCGGACGTTGCCTGCACTTCTTGCCTCTACGGCGACGCGTACTATCTGCTCGGTGCGGAGTTCCCCGCGGTCGACGGCTGCAACACGTGTTCGTGCGAAGACGACGGTGTCGTGGTGTGCACCATGATGGAGTGCCTCGTGCCGCCACCTGGGAGCTGATACCGACGGGTAGGGCCTCTCTGGGAAGGACCGCAAGCAGGTCAGCAGTCTGGGCTGACAGCGTCCGGCACGCTTCCGCCCTTCGCGCCCGCGTGCTAAGCGCTGCACATCATGACCCGAGACGCTTTGCGAGAGTGGATGAAGGCGGTCTATGCGCCGGCCGTAGAGAAGAGCCCCGAGCGTAAGGCGCACTTTGAGACCTCGAGCCACATCGAGGTGGCGCCGGTGTATGCACCCGAGGACGCCGACGAGCTGCCCGGGCGCTATCCGTACACGCGCGGGATCCATTCCGGCATGTACCGCGGCAAGCTGTGGACGATGCGCCAGTACGCGGGCTTTGGCGACGCCGAGGAGTCGAACAAGCGCTATCGCTACTTGCTCGCCGAAGGTCAGACCGGATTGTCCGTGGCCTTCGATCTGCCGACGCAGATGGGCTTTGATTCCGACTCGCCGCGGGCCGAGGGCGAAGTGGGCCGCGTCGGCGTCGCCATCGATACCCTCGACGACATGGAGCGCCTGTTCGCCGAGATCCCGCTCGATCGCGTCTCGACATCGATGACCATCAACGCCACCGCAGCGACGCTCTTGGCCCTCTACGTGGCGGTGGCTGAGCGGCGTGGGATTGCGGCGACGAAGCTTCGCGGCACCATCCAGAACGACGTGCTCAAAGAGTACATGGCGCGCGGCACGTACATCTATCCGCCGCGGCCGTCGATGCGTCTCGTCACCGATGTGTTTGCGTACTGCAAGACGGCGGTGCCGCAGTGGAATACCATATCGATTTCCGGCTATCACATTCGCGAGGCGGGGAGCACCGCGGTGCAAGAAGTCGCCTTCACGCTCGCGGATGGCGTCGCCTATGTACAGGCAGCCCTCGACGCGGGCCTGGCGGTCGACGACTTTGCTCCGCGGCTCGCGTTCTTTTTCAACGTGCACAATAACCTCTTCGAAGAGGTGGCGAAGTTCCGCGCGGCGCGACGCTTGTGGGCGACGATCATGCGCGAGCGCTTTGGCGCCCGTGACGAGCGCTCGACCATGCTGCGCTTTCACACCCAGACGGCGGGCTCGACGCTCACCGCGCAGCAGCCGCAAAACAACGTCGTGCGGGTAGCCTTGCAGGCGCTTGCGGCGGTACTCGGGGGTACGCAGAGCTTGCATACCAACTCCATGGACGAAGCGTTGGCGCTGCCGAGTGAGCAGTCGGCGCGACTCGCGTTGAGAACGCAGCAGATCATCGGCCACGAGACTGGCGTTGCCGACGTTGTCGATCCACTCGGGGGCTCCTACTTCGTCGAGTCGCTCACCGACACGCTCGAGGCCGCGGCGCGCGCGCTCATGGCGCAAATCGACGCCATGGGCGGCATGGTATCGGCCATCGAGCAGGGTTTCCCGCAGCGGCAGATCCAGCAGGCCGCCTACGACAGCCAGCTGGCGCTCGAGCGCAAGGAGCAGATCGTAGTCGGCGTCAACGCGTTCGCTGGCGATGGTGCGGCGCCCGAGCAGCTGTTGCGTCTCGATCCCGAGGTCGAGCGCCGTCAGAAGGCGCGACTACGCGAATTCAAAGCGTCGCGTGATGCGCGCGCGGTCACGCAGGCCCTTACGGCCCTGGAGCAAGCGGCGCGGGCGAGCGACAATCTCGTGCCGAGAATTCTCGATGCGGTGCGGGCCAAGTGCAGCATTGGCGAAGTCGCCGACGCCTTGCGCCGCGTCTTCGGCGAGCACCGCGAGATCCACGCGTAGACCTCTTGCCCTGTTCGCCGTGCGTACGCACCGTAGCGCGCATGACGACCCACATGATCCTCAGCGTTCTTCTTGCCGCGGCGCCGAAGGTGGGCGACAAGGCACCCGACTTCACAGTCACCGACACAGAGGGCAAGACCTATGCCCTCAAGACCTTGCTCGCCGAGGGTCCGGTGGTGCTCGCGTTCTTCCCCAAGGCGCAGACGAGCGGCTGCACCCGGGAGCTGACGGGCTACACCGCGCAATACCAGGAGCTGCGCAAGTACAAGGCGACACTCATCGCGGTGTCGATGGATGATCTCGCGGTGCAGCGCGAGTTCAAGGCGATCCTCTCGGCGCCGTTTCCAATGATCCCCGATCACGAAGGCAAGGTGGTCGAGGCCTACGACGTCAAGATGCCGATGGTGCCGGTGGCCAAGCGGCGCACGTTCGTCATCGACCGACTCGGCACCATCGTGCACATCGACGAAGGCGGTGACGCCATCGAGCCCAAAGGGGCTATCACCGCGTTGCACGACTTGTCGTCGTAGCGACCATGACGAGTCGGCCGCGCCCTTCGAGACGCCTTGCTGCGCAAGGCTCCTCAGGGACGCGGAGAAAAGTAGTCGGCACGCAATCGGATCTGCGCCCCCGCGCCTCGACTTGCCGCGCCCGACGTAACTCGCTATGACGATCGCATGCGAGCTCTTGCATCGATCACTTCGGTAACGCGCGTCGCGGCAGTCACCTGGGCCACGTTGACGCTCGGCTCGTGCGGCGACCCCGCGGTCGTGGTTCCCGAGACGCTCGCGGTGGTCACCATTTTGCCGACGCACGGCGCGTCCGATGTGGTCGCGGACGTCGTGCCACTCGTCTATTTCTCGCAGAGCGTCGGCGACACCGCGGCGGCTGCGGCAGCGGTTGATCTCGCGTGCTTGGGCGCGCCTCCGTGCAGCAGTCCCACCGCGGCCACGTGCGTTGCGCCGCTGATTGCCGTCACCTTCGAGGATGCGCGCGCCCAGGTCGCTACCATCACGCCGAGCGCGCCGTTGCTCGATGACACCTGCTACGCCATCGTCGTGGGCGAGGGCATCGAGGCCCAGGACAGTGATATCGGCCCGCTGCCGGTCGAAGTCCGCTCGTCGTTCAAGACGCGGCCTTAGCGCCGCAGCCACGGCACGGGATCGACGGGCGCGCCCTCGCGCCGTAGCTCGAAGTAGAGCAGCGTTCCCTGCAGGGAGCCGGTATCGCCCACGAGCGCCAACGCCTGGCCTTGCGAGACGTGGTCGCCAACCGCCACGAGCGACTTGGCGAGATGAGCCATCACCGCGTGGTAGCCCTCGCCGTGATCGACAATGACCAACAGTCCGTAGCCGCGCAGCCAGTCCGCGTAAACAACGTCGCCATCGGCGATGGCCTGCACGCTGCTTCCCGCAGCGGCGTCGATGTCGATGCCATTGGCTGCCGTCATGGTGCCAAAGTCGCTCTCGATGGTTTCACCAAACTTGCGACGCAACGTGCCGGCGACTGGCCAAGGTAGGCGGCCGCGGTTGTTGGCGAAGCGCACGGCGCTCGTCCCGGCGGGCGTGAGGCGCTTGACCATCTCCGCGAGCTCACGTCGCGCGACCGACCGCTCATTCGCGGCGCGCTCGGCGAGATCGCGCTGTGAGGCCACCGCTTGCAGGAGCTCCAGACGCTCTTGCCGCCGGCTCGCGATCTCGTCGCGTTGCTCACGCGCCTCGCGCTCGCTGGCTTCGAGCTGCGTGCGACGGCGTTGTAGCGCTCCTTGCAGGGTGCGCAGACGGGTGCTCTCGCTCACATAGGTGTGCTGTAGCTCGACGTCGTGGCGTGCCACCCAGCGCAACACGCGAGCGGACTGTAGATAGTCTGCGAGCGAGGCGGCCGAGCCAAGCAGCACGAAGCGGGCGCCACTCGGCATGCGGTTCAAGGCCTGCACGCGCCGTCGAAAGCGCTCAAACGACTCGCCTTGGCGCACCCGTGTCGCGGCGATGCTGCCTTGCAGTGTGGCGAGCTCGTCATCGAGCTGCTGGCGTCGCAGCTCGCTCTCGGCGGCGTACGCCTCGGCTGCGGTGAGCGTGCGGTCCAGCCGCTCAAGGTCGCTCATCACCGAGCGCGACGTCGGTGGCGATGAGGCGAGCGCGGCGAGCAGCGCGATGAGCATCACGACGGCTCCGCGTCGAGAAATCGACTGACCGCCAGGCTGCTGCCGAGCACACCGAGAAAGACGCCGGCCGCTACCATGCCGAGCGCCACGTCGAGGGCGAACAGGTGCACGCGCAGGCCCCCGAGCACGTCAGCGACCGCGACACTCAAGCGCGGGGCGAGCGCCCGATCCATCACGTACAGCAGCGCGGCCGCGAGTACGCCACCGCTTGTGCCCCACAGCGCGCCTTCGACGAGAAAAGGCACGCGTACAAACCAGCGTGTGGCGCCCACGAGTCGCAAGATGGCGATCTCGTCTTGCCTGCTGTAGACCGTCAGGCGAATGGTGTTCGAGACGATGAAAGCGACCGCCAGGACGAAGAGCGCCCCCGCGCCCATGCCCCCGAGTCGCAGGACGCCGAGCAGCGCGTGTAGTCGCTCGAGCTCGTCGGCGCCGTAATCGACCTCGGCGACGCCGGCGACGTTGCCGACGCGCTGTGCAACATTGGCCACGGCCCCCAGATCGGCAAAGCCGGGGCGCAGTGTCAGCTCGACGGCAGGAGGCAAGATCTCCTCGCTCACGCCCTCAACGAGCGCTGCGGCGGCGGGACCACGCGCACGAAATCTTATGAGGGCCTGATGCGGGGTGACGAGCAGCGCCTCATTGACGCCATCCATTTCGGCCAGCGCCTTGCGAGTCTGCTCCCAATCTGCGGCGGCGCCGCCCTCCCGGAGAAACGCCGTTACGGACGCGGTGCGACCCCAGACGAGCGCCACGCCCTCCAAGTTTTGCAGGGCGGTGGCGTACAGACCGGCGAGCAGCAAGGCGGCGGCGATGGTGCCGCTCGTCAGAACACTGATGCCGGGCGCCTCGCGTACGGTGGCGAGCCCCTTGTTGACAAAATAGGCGGCGCGACGCCACATGCTCATCGTCCTTCGTCGCTCGTCGGCGGCGGCTATCTCGCCACGTGTCGTCCCGCGTCGAGACGCAGAATGCGGCGCTCGGCGCGCGCGAGCAAGCTCTGATCGTGCGTTGCCACGACCACCGTGGTGCCGCGTGCATGGGCGGCCTCGATGAGCTGCATCACCTCGGCGGAGCGCTCGGAGTCGAGGTTGCCGGTGGGCTCATCGGCGAGCAAGATCTGGGGCTCGCCAACGAGTGCCCTTGCGATGGCTACGCGCTGCTGCTCGCCGCCGGACAGTCGTGCGGGCAAGTGGTGCAGTCGATGGGCGAGCCCGACCTCTTTGAGCACGCGGTAGACGCGACTGCGTACTTCGCGAGCCGGCAACCCCAAGATTTCGAGACTCACCGCGACGTTTTCTTCCACTGTGCGGCGCGCGAGCAGCTTGAAGTCTTGAAACACGACGCCGACGTTGCGTCGCAAATACGGCACCGCACTCGGCCGCAGGCGCGCAACGTTGCGGCCGCCGACGAGTAGTTGCCCACGTGTCGGGCGCTCGGCGCAGAAGATGAGCCGCAAGAGCGTCGACTTGCCTGCCCCGGAGGGTCCGGTGAGAAAGACCAGCTCGCCCTTGTCGATTTCGAGGCTGACGTCGGCCAGCGCCTGACCGTCGTTGCCGTACGCTTTGTAGACATGAAACAGCTGGATCACGATCGCCTCGTGTATAGCCCTGCGATCGTGCCCAGGCAAGGCGTGCGCACCTGCGGGCAAAAAAAACTATCGACGCGGCGCACACTTGCGATAAGGTCCGGGGGTCATCTCGCAACGGAGGGTAGGATGTTGAAGCGGCCTTTGGCTCTCGCTGTGTTGCTTGCCGTCTGGGTCCCGGCCATCGCGCGCGCGCAGGCGCCGGTGCTCGCCAAGATCCTCGAAGATGTGCGCTCGGCCTACAATCGCCAGGAGCGACCGATGGTCATCTTCGACCTCGAAGGCACGCTCATGGACAATCGTTCGCGTCACCTGCAGATCATCAAAGAGTACGGCGAGCAAGAGCTCAAGAGTGTCCGCCCCGAGGCGGCGCAAAAGCTTGCGGTGCTGACTCTGCCCATGGTGAGCTACATGCTCACCGACACCTTGGCAGCGGCCGGCGTGAACGAGCCGGCGGTGGTCAATAATGCGGCAGTCTTTTGGTCTCAGCGCTTTTTCACCGACGAGTACCTAAAATACGACCAGCCGACGCCGGGGGCGGTGGGCTACGTACGCACGCTCTACTCGAACGGCGCGCGCATCGTCTACCTCACCGGCCGTGATGCTCCCCGTCAGCTCCTAGGTACCGCAAAGCAGCTGCGTGACAACGGCTTCCCCATCGGCATCCAAGGCACCGAGCTCATCATGAAGCCGACGGCGCAGACGCAAGATGCCATCTTCAAGCAGCAGGTGACCGCGTACCTGCGCCACTTCGGCAAGGTCGTTGCCACGTTCGATAACGAGCCCGCCAACGCCAACGTCTACCGGCGCGCGTTCGCCGATGCGGCGGTGGTTGTGTACGCCTCGTCACATACGCCCAATCCGCCACCGCTGTTGCCGGGGATTACGCCGCTCGCGGCTTTCGAGTAGAATGAGCCGAGCGCCGACGGACGCAACCGGCTCCAACGCGTGCGCGATAATGAGCAGCAGTAACGATAACGGGGAGCGTGATGACCTCAATACCGTATGCCTTCAGCAGCAAAGAGCGTGGGTTCGTGGCCATCGTCGAGGGCCAGCGGGTCGCCCTCGGGCCTGAGCTGCCAAAAGACGGCACGACACTGCCCGCCACGCTGCGCGGCGCCAAGCTCGAACAATTGTCCGAGGCGGATTTCGAGCAACGCTACCCGACCAAGACGATTGCCAAGCGTCTGCGGGGCCTCGGCGACGACGACGGACGGGGCAGCACGCTCCAGCAGCCGAGCACGCAGGGCGTTTCGACGCCAGTCACCCAGCTAAAGACGCTCGCGCCATCATCAGAGACGCGCTCCACAAGTGGTGCGGGCGTTGGTGAGATCGCCGCGCCCGAGCTGGCGCTGGTGGATCTCAAGACGGCTGAGGGGCTCAAGGCGATCGGCATCGTCGCCGACGGTCAGCTGCGCGCGCAGATCGCCCTCAAGCCCGGGATCTACGAGCTCCCCGACGGCAAGGGTGGGGTGACTCGAGTCACCGTCAAGGAGGACTCGGTCGCCACGTTCGAAATCGAGGTGCGAGACGGCCGCCTCGTCCCCGAGAACACGTGGCTGCGCGTTGCACCCAAGATCAAGTCGCCCTGGTTGACGAGAATTGCTGGCGCGAAGATGCGCGAGGTCGGCGGCGATGACGGTGAGGTCTACCGTCTGAAGCTCGACATGCGCTTTCTTTTCATTCCCTTTGGCAAGGACGTGACCCAGCAGGTCTTCGGTCAGCGCGACGTGCCGATGCAGCTCGCGGCCTCGGTGCAGGCGCTGCACAGCACGTGGAGGGGGTCGCGGGGGGATGGAGGCAAGCCGACCACGCCGGGCACCCGATCACTTCGCGAGATGGCCGACCTGTCGCAGATTGTGTACGCCGTGGAGGTGACGCGGCTGCGTGATCCCGAGACGAAGCCCGGCGCGCTCAAGACCACGAACGACGCAGGGTCTGTGCGTCTGCCGCTCGGGGCGCGCTCGAACATCGAGCTCGATGCCAACAAGAGCAAACTCGTGCTCACAGGCGATGCCAAGAGCGCCAAGGTGACGGGCACCGTGCACGCGCGCAGCATGCAGCTCGGCGAAGAGCCGCCCAAAAAGGGCGCGCGCTCGACGCGTATCGATACGGACGCGGCGAGCGGTGTCGTCGAGATCGATCTCGTGCAGGGTGGGGGCACCGGTTGGCGTGACGCTGTGTGGCGCTTTAGTGACCTGCGCGCGCAGGTGCGCGACATGCAGTTGCCCACCGGCGAGGGCAACTTCCTGCAGCTCGGTGGCCCCGGGGCAAAGATCTCGGGCAGCATGATCTTTGCGCGTGCAGGGATCCCCGGCGTCGCGAAGCAACCGACGGCGGTGCTCGATTTGCAGTACGACGGCGACATGCCTCGTCTCACTTATCGGGGCGACAAAGGCGCGTCACGCCCACTAGTTGACGCCACGGAGGCGCACCTGACAGGGCGATTGACGCTCAACGAGAACGGCGTGGCGCTCGATGCCAAGGTGGCGCGCGCGAAGATCGCGGTCGCCGCCGGCAAGGGCAAGCAGCCGGTCGAGCTGGCCGTGCGGGACATGACTCTGAAGGTGCAGCGTGGCAAGCACGCGGTGCAGCTCGAGGTGGAGCTCGGCGATAGTCAGATGCGCCTTGCCGACGGTCTCACGCTCGACGTGCCGGCGGGGGCGCGCCTTGCGGTATCCATGGGTGACGTGAAGGACGCCGGGTCGAAGGGCTCCGCCGCGCTCAGCTTCGAGGTGAGGACCCAGGACGTGCCGAAGGCGTTGAGGAGCAGCCAGTACGTGAAGGTGACACGTCTCGAAGGTGCGCGCGCGCGTGTGTATGTCGATCTTGGGACGATCGAATCGAACGCTGGCGGGGTGACGCTGTCGGATCCGAGCGTGGCGCTCGAGCTCAACGCCAGCCAGGTCGTCGGACAGGTCAAGCTCGCCTTCGTGCAGACCGGCGTGCAAGAAGGCGACACGCTCAGCTCGGTGGCTGCCTCGCGCGACCTTGTGCCGAGCCAGTTGGTCGAGCTCAACCCGCACCTCGATGGCAGCCTCGGGCGCGTTTTTGTCGACCGGCGACTCGATGCGAAGATCATCGCCGCCACGCGCGCTCCGATGAGTCTCAGTGCTCTTGCCAAGAGCCAGCAGATCACGGTCGCGGAGCTGCTCGAGCGTCACCCGAATCTGTTGAGCCTGCCGCTCGTGCAGGTCCTGGGTGCAGCCGAACGCCAGCTCAAGGTGCGCGCCGTCGATACGGCGCTCGCTCCGGCCGATGTGCAGCTCGCGACGAAAGACGTGAGCACGAAGCCGCCGTTGTCGATCGAGCCGGCGGCGCTCGAGGGTATGCAGCCGACGACCAACGTCGTGCAGGCCGTGGGGCTCTTGCGTGACGGTGATTTTGGCATTCGCATCCCCATGGTTCCCGGTGCGTGGATCGGTGACAGCTTTACGAGCAAGATGCAGGTGCAGCGACCGCGCCAGTTGCCGGGGCGCGGTGCGAACGAACCGTACGCGCAAGTGAGCGCGCAGGTGCGTGATGGCAAGGTTGTCGGGATCGACGTCACTTTTGAGCCGTTTCTCGATGGGCATTTTGCCAATCTCAAGAGCATCAAGTTTGTGCTGGACCCGAAGACCAAGCGTCTCGTGCCTGTGGCGACGCAGGATGGTGTGCGTCTCGTCAGCAACGCCAAGGTGACCAACGCATTGACAGACGAGCTCAACCGGTTCCTCGGCACGTCCTCGGGAGGCATCCCCGTCGATGTGGGCGAGCTCGTGCGCGCGATCGATGCGGCGGTCAAGCGACACAAGCTCTTGGCGGCCAAGGGCACGGCGGTCTCGGCGGACGACCTTGGGGCGTTCGATCTTGCCCGCACGCAGGTCACCGTCAAGAACGCGCAGATCCGCGGGGAGCGCAAGGAGCAGCTACAGGGCCCGTTCACGCTCGGCGCGCTCGAAAAGTCCCATGGCGTCGCCGCGGAGCATCTGTTGCGCGCCAACCCAACACTCGATCGCATCTTGGCGGCCATCGTCACCAAGGAGACAGGGAAGCTCGGCAATCCTCGCCCGGATGGCACGCCGCGCGAGGTCATCGCGGGGCCGACGGACACCTTGAGCGTGCTCGCCAAGCGTCTCGGTGTGACGGTCGACGCGGTGCTCGCGGCGCACCCAGATCTCAGGACCCACCAGCTCGGGGAACGGCGCAAGGTGCGCGAGCTCGTGGTGCCAGCCATTCTCGATCTCGGTCATGGCAACGCGGTGGACATCATCTCCGCCACGAACGTGCAGGTGCAGGGCAGGTGGCCGTACCTGACGGTCAGCTTTGACGGCCAGGTGCGCGAGTTCGTTTACCGGCAGAAGGACGACGCCGGCAAGACGAGCGCCTCCATCGTGGGGGGCTACGGCGACGTGAGCATCGAGCTCGCCATGCGGCCGGACAAGACGCGCGAGGACAAGCTCGTGCCACCTTCGTCCTTCCGTCTCCGGGGCCAGCTCGAAACGGAAGAGGTGGTGTTGGGCAACATGGTCAAGATCGGGCCCAGTCGCTTGACCAACTTCGATCTCAGCGTCACGTCGGACAAGCTGGCAAAGAACAACGACGGCATCCTCATGCCGGTGAGTGGCTCGCAGAAGATCGCGTTTAGCGCGGCGGGTGATATTTCGCTGCGGCAGGGTTGGATTGGCCTGCAGAGCAGTGGCGGTGATCAAACCGGCGCTGCTATCGGCGAAAATCGCTTCCGTGGCACGTTGAGCGTCGTGCAAGATCCGACCTTCACGGCCAAGTACGCGCGCGATCTGCAGGACTTTCGTCAGGATCTGATTTCGTCCCATGTCGACCAGAGCGCACTCGAGAGAGTGTGGCCGAAGGCGGCGACGAAGGTGGGGCGGCCGGAGGACGAGGTGCTCTCGCCGAAGGAGCGGGCAGCGCTGCTGCGCGGCATTCGGGTGTTGCTCAATGGCACGAAGGTCGACAAGGCACGCGCCAAGGATCTGGCAGCGCGCGCCGAGCGGCAGCTCTTTCCCTGGCAGCTCGAGGCGAGCGGCAAAGTGTACGCGGCCGACATCGAGATCAAGCAGGTGCAGAGCGCCGAGTCGCCCACTCCAACCAGGCCGAGCGCGCAGGGCGTGTCCTTGAAGTGGAAGGTCTCGAGTGCGCGCTTCGAAGGCGCAAGCCAGTCGCGTGCCCTTGCGGCGGACGAAGAGAAGACCCTGCGCCAGGCCATCTCCAACGCGCGTGCGCTGCTCGAATCGAGCAGTCATCGCGATCGTCGATTGCAGAAGCTCCTCGATCCGGCCGTGGTCGATGGCCTCAAGGGCGGCAGCCGCGCGGCGCTCAGTCAGCGTCGTACCTTCGCTGAAGCCTTATGGACGGAGACGAGTCTCAGCAGTGAGAACAGCGGTGAGGTGCGCAAGGCCCTGGGGCAGGTGTACGAAGCCGCCTTGCCGCCTGTTGCCGAGCTGATGGTGAGCACGACGGAGGGAGTCGCTGTGCGACGGGGCCGCGGCGTGGCGCTGACGGTCAATCTTGGCGGCGGCGAGGCCAAGACCGGAGATGGCAAGTACCGGGTGGTGCTTGGCCCAGCGACGCTCACGCTCAAGCCCAACGAGGTGGCACTCGACGGCTCGGGGGCGCCCAAGCTCGGTCAGGGCATCATGACCGACGGTGGCTCGCTCGCCGGGAAGGTGAAAGCGCTCCGCATCGAGGTGGACGGCAAGCCTATCGTGGCCAAGGACGGCACCCTCTCGGTGGATGTCAAAGATGTCGATCTCGTGCCCGGACAGATCCTTCCCGACGTCGAGCTCGGCAAGGTGACGATGCACGTCAAGGTGGAGTCGAAGGACGATCTCGCGCGCCTGTTGCACCTAGAGAACGTACGGGTGGTCGAGGGGCTCGGCGGTTGGGTGGATGTGACGCTCGGTTCGCTGGTCTTTCGACGTGACGGAACCTTCATTGTTCGTGACGCCACGGTGCGTGGTGAGGCCCATGCGACGAAGGTTCAAATCGATACGGGTACGCCCGCCCCGAAGTAGCGCTGCCTGCCCGGCCGTCAGGACCTGCCGTCAAAGCGTTGTACGCCGGCCGCCGATAGCCATACTCCCGCGAGCTCGCGCCCGAGAAACGGCAGCGTGACAATCTGTTGCCCCGCGATAGCGAGCACGTGGTGCTCGTGAAAATGGCCGTAGACGAGCACGACGGCGCGATGGCGAAGCGCGGCGCCACGTGCGAGCAGCGCCTCGCGCGGAAAGTACGACTTGTGGTAGCGGTTGGTGCGCTGTAGGGCTGTGGCTACGCGCTCGCCGAGGCGGGCGAGCAGGGGGCGTGGTAGCACGCGGGCGAGCAGACGTACCGGCAGCGAGCGTGAGAAGGCGCGCCAGAGGCGATACGGCCGGTCCGCACGGTTGACGACGTCACCGTGCTCGAGATGCAGTCGTCCGAGCGGCGAGTCGATTTCGCCGCTTTCGGTCCAGACCTCGTCAAACACCGCGTGTCGCTCGTTCCATTCGCGCACGAAGTAGTCCTTGTTGCCGACCACATAGCGCAGACGGACGCCGTCCTGCTTGAGCTTGCGCAGCGGTGCGAAGAGTGCCTCGTGCCAAGGCTGCTCGAGCCCGCGCAGACCGATCCACAGCTCAAAAAAATCCCCGAGAATCGATAGCTCCGTCATGCCTTGGGCACGTGCGTGCGCGAGCAGCTGGGTCCAGCCCTCGGCTTCGCCAGGCGCGCCGACAAAGTGCCCATCGCCGACGATGAGATGCGACATTTAGGCGCACGCTGCCACAGATGCGCCAATGCGCCAAGCGGCGTCGCGACCCTGGAGCATGGCGCCCTCCATGGAGTCGTAGGTCCAGGCGCCGTACCGGCCGATGGAGGCGATATTGTGCGCCGCAAGCCAAGCGAGCAGCGTCGCGCGGGCTGCGCCGTAGGCGTGATCCATGATGACGTAGGCTACATCGAGAGTGTTGCGCACCATCAAAACGGGCTCCTCGTGCGTACCGACCAGGCCGGCGCGGCGCAGGCCCGCAAGCACCTTCGCGTCGTCGCACGGCGGTGGATTGCCGCGCAGGTGCGCGACCTCGACGTAGTACGATCGGTGCCCTGCGGGTGCGAGTGTTGGTAGTACGGATGAGGGCGAGCCGACGCGATAGAAGGGCACGTCGTCGTCGGGAAAGTAGGTCCAATGCGCATCGTCCGTACCGTTGACGCCGCGTACCCCCACGTCCCAGTAAGTGACGCTCACCGCGCGCAACGCCGTGCGAGCTTCGCGCAGCTCGGCGGGAAGCGGTGCCAGCCGATCGACAAGATCACACAGCGGCATCGACGAAACGAGATGCTCGTAGGCGAGGGTCGTGCCGTCACCGAGGACGAGGGATTTGGCGCTCCAGTCAATCTTGGCCACCGCGGCATGCGTCCTCGGTGCCGCGTGCAGCGAGTGCGCGAGCCGCCGCGACAGCTCGCCGATGCCACCTACGCGCGGGTAGAGAAACGAGGCGTTGTAGCCGATGCCGTGGCCGGCACCATCCGACGAGAGTGCGCCACGCACGACCTCTTCGGGCGTAGGTGTTGGTACGAAGCGACGGCACCAGGCGGCGTCGAGCTCACGAGGCGGCGTGCACCACAGCTTCTGGTTGTACGGCAGCATGAAGTGCTCGGCGACGCCATCACCAAGCTCGTCGCGAATGTAGTCCTCAAAGGTCGCCGGTGCGGGTGCGTTGCCTTGCAGCTTGCGCTCGCGGGCTTGGAAGTAGCCGAGCACACAGGCGGCTACGACATCGGTCGGCCGGCCGTACGTGTTGGCCTGAAAGGGGTAGGCGGTACGGATGCCACGGCTGACGATGGCAGCGCGGCGCTGCACCTCGATAAGCTCCTCCGGGCGAAAGAGCTCGGCGATGAGATCGCGTGTCCAGGGTTGGGACAGGTGTAGCCAGTGGCCGGTGTG
>CAYHNK010000010.1:28882-32615 GCA_964357695.1 uncultured Bdellovibrionales bacterium
GTGAAGCCGTCTCGCTGGACACTGCCCGCGACGCCGCCCACCTGCTCGCCGCGCTCGAGCAAGATCGCGCGCTCGCCGAGGAGACGGCCACAGGTGAGGCCGGCGAGGCCGGCGCCCACCACGATGACCTCGTGACTCATGAGAACGCTACGTCGCAGCCGCGCACGAGCACGGTGCTTGCCAACCGGCTCCTAGGCAAGATCTGCCTGCAGATCCTGTTCCCAGCCCTCGGGATTGCTGGTGAGCGTATCGCGTGCCGTCTGTGCGCGCGCCTCGGCCGCGCCCTTGCGGTCGCGCGTGGTGACCACCTTCTTGGTACGCGCCCGCTTGACCTGATGCATCAAACGGTCGTGGGCGAGATCGACGGCCTTGTACATGTCGTCGCTGACTTCGGAAATGTTGATGGCTTTGCCTTTCGGCATGAACACGGTGACGCGGCACTCCTTGTTGAGCCCGTCGCGCATGTTGCCGAGATCACTGAGCTCGATTTCGACCTTGGCCGCAGGTCGATCAAAGACTCGCATCATTGCTTTGCCGAGCTTCTCCTCGGCGTGGCTCTTGATGGCTGGGGTCAGCTCAATGTGACGACCCTTGACGATCACCTGCATACAGACCTCCTTCACAAATACCTACAGCCGAGGCATGTCGGCTGGGGTTGCGCGAATGAGATGGTCCACCGTACGCCATTTGGGCGCCGCGAGCACGCAGCATACCCATAAATGTGACACTGGCGCGGCAAGGGTGCAAGGCCGGCGTCGTAAGTTGTTGCTGGCGCGATCAGTTCAACTGTGCTGTGCGTGGAGGTGCGCCGATGCGCACCATGACGTCGGCGAGTAGATCGATGAGGCGTGACAGGCGTACGCGTAGCTCTCCGGCGGCGAGCAACGTCTGCTGCACTTCCGGCTCGGAGACCAACGTTGCCGCAAGGATGTCGGCGAGCTCGAGCGGGTCGGCGGTCGAGCGCAGCACTTCGACGAGCTGGGCGTCGGTCTCGGCGACGGCCGAACGCAGGCTGAGCACGCAACTTTGCAGGCGTGCCAGCTCGCCGCCGGCGGCCGCTAGCTGGGCGCGATCGGGTGCGGGGATGACCTCGGAGCGAAAGCGTCGATAGCTGCGCTCGCGGGGTAGCTCCTCGACGAGACGCACGCGGTGCAGCCCGTGCACGAGAATGTTGAAGTGTCCCCCCTCGAGCTTTTCGGCGTGGATGATGCGACCGGCCCCCGCCACCGCGTGCAGAGGCGATGCGCCGCCCTGTGCCTCGCCCATCTTGCGCAGCACGACGGCGATACTGCTGTCGCCAGCGAGTGCGTCGTTGACCAAGTCGCAGTAAGGCTTCTCGAAGACGCGCAGGGGCAAGACTGTGCCGGGGAACAGTACCGTGTTGGGCAGTGGGAAGACCGCGAGCTGGCTCAGCGCCGCGATGCTCAGAGGCGAACCATCCACACCCGCCGACTTACCAAGGTCTGTAGCAAACGCGCAAGCCCCGGCGGCTTTTTTGGGTGACCCGAAGCCGCATGCTACCGTCGCCTCATGGAGCTATCCGAGCAGCTTGCTGACGCCCTCGCACGCATTGAGCGACGGCTCGATGGACTGGAACAGAAGATCGACTCACTCGCTGTCACCAAGCGCAAGTCGCTCGAATGGATCGGGCAAATCTCCGAGCACGTCCGCTCGCTCGACGATTTTCGTGAAGAGGTGCGTGCGAGCCTCGAGCCCATCTTCCACAAGCTCGAGCACGTCGATGAGGTGGTGCGCATCTTGCGGCACGCGACGAGTGACGTTGCCCGCCGCGTCGAGCGGTTGGAGCCACCGGCAGAGCGGCTCGTTGGGTAGTTACTGTGTGAGCACGCCGGGCAAAATGGTCACGTAGGCATCGTACTTCGATTGAATGCGACTCACGTAGGCAGCGGGCTCACGGCCGCGACAGTAGCCGTAGCGCGCGCGGCGATAGTAACGCGGATGCTCAAGGAGCTGGATGGTCTTTTCCACGTTGCCAAACCAGCGGTCCGGATCGAGCTTGAGACGTCGTGCGAGGCGCCGCGCATCCTCGACGTGACCCATGCCCGCGTTGTAGCCGGCGAGCGCAAAGCGCACACGCTGACGCATGGGCAGTGACGCGTCTGTCTTCGACAGTAACCGTGCGAGGTACTTCGTGCCGGCGTGGATGTTCGTCTCGGGGTGGCGCACGTCGCCGACGCCCAGCTCAGCGGCGGTGCGTGGCATCAGCTGCAAGAGCCCGATCGCTCCGACCCAACTGCGCGCCTTGGGATCAAAACGCGACTCTTCGTACATCTGGGCCAGTATGAGGCGCCAGTCGAGACCGAATTGGGTGGCGTAGCGGCGCACAACCTCGTCGTACGGAGACACGACGCCCGACCGTGCGGCGTCCCCGGCCGTGAGCTGCTGCATCTTCTGTCGGTTCGTGAAGTATCGCTCATCGATGCGCGCGAACGCCGCGCCCGCAAGCTCACGCTCGAGCAGCGCATCGAGGCGCTCAGAGAGCTTGGGTGTCGAGGCACGTGTGCCGTAGACGAGCGGCCGGTCCGAGGCGAGCACGAGCGAGCCGAAGACATCGTCGCGATACGCGGTCTCGGCGGCGAGCAGCACGGCGTTAGCGACGGTGAGTGGCAGCTCCCCGCGCCCCACCTTGTCGATGAGGTCCTCGGTCTCGAGGTCCTCCGCGGCGTCGACGACGGTGAGCGTCGGCACCTGCGCACGAAGCTTTTCGAGTGCTGGGACATACGCGCTCGAGGCACGCACGTGTACGGCTTTGCCAGCGAGCTCGACCACGGCGGTGATCGGTGTCTCCCCACGTCGCTGCACGAGCACTTGGTTGGCGCGCATGATCGGCCGCGAGTACGTGACGTCGGCGTCTTGGTCGTCCCCGAGTGGGGCAATCGGGATCAGGTCCACCGAGCCTTCGAGCAGCAGGGCGCGCATGGCGTCGGGCTGTGACGGTACGACCACCTCCAGGCGTACGCCGAGGCGACTCGCAAGCAGCGCCGCCAGCTCGTATTGAAAGCCGAGCTGCTGGCCGCGGTAGACGAAAAAGGACGCGGCGTTGTTGAGCATCGCGACGCGCAGTGCGCCCCGCTTGCGAATGGCGTCAAGATCACCGGCCTGCTTGAGACGCTGGTGGGTCGTGAGAGCCATCGCGTAGGCATAGTTCTTGACTGCCTGGCGCAAGGCGGGAGCCGATTTGGGCACGAGCCACGAAAGCGGGATCTTGTCCTTGACGACGAGCACTTCCGTGACTGAGTCGTCATAGGCGCGAAAGGCTTCGAGCTCGCGCCGAAAGACGATTGCCCCATCGGCCTCGATGCTCGCGACGGCAGTCAAGAGCGAGCCCGCGTCCGCATTGGCCAGCACCGTGACGAGCGTGCTCTTGCCAAGCGCGTGCTTCGTACTCGCCTCACCGACGACGTCCGGACCGGAGGCGCGTACAGTCATCTTGGCGCGCGCGAGATCTCGCAACCGGCGCGGTCGTGGTCGTTGGTTGGCACGCATCGCCACGACGGCAGCGTCACTGCCCACGGCGAGCGCATCCACAGCGACGCCCGGCACGTCAAAGCCACGGGCGCATCCCGGCGTGGCCACGTCGGCGCGACCCTCTGCCAAGACACCTGCCGGACTCACGTCGGCGGGTGCGACGACGAGATCCAGCTCGACCCCGAGCTCCTCGGCGAGCCCCACCGCGAGACGATAGTCGTCTTCGAGGCCGCCGTCGCGCGGC
>CAYHNK010000011.1:0-31667 GCA_964357695.1 uncultured Bdellovibrionales bacterium
CGCGCGCTCAAGGCTTCGCATTCAGATCCGCCATGAGATCGGCGATATCGTTCGCTGCCTGCTCCGCCGTAGACGAACCGTGCCGCGAGATTGCCGACGGCGGCGGTCATGCGGCCCGAGGTTTCGTCGCCACAACAATCTTGACGTAGTAGTGCAGGCCCGCACGTCCGATCTCGTCTTGAAGGGCGAGGCGCACAAGCTGCTCCTCACTGTAGCCAAGCGCGCGCGCGTAGCGTGCCGCACTCACAGGAGAGACCGGCTTGCCGTTCTCGATCCGCGAAGCCGAACGGCTGGAACCCGGGGTTGCTGTCGGCGAGCACCACGCCCCACGCGTCATAGCCGAGCTGCTGCGCAATGGCGCCCGGGTCGACACAAGCGCTACTTGCTCTCCTCGACATGCGCCATGATCGTCGCGGCCTCGTCATCCGTGTGATTCGCGCGCTTGGCCGGCTTGGCCTTGATCTTCTTGCCCTTTTGCGCAAAGCGGAAGCCCTTGTGGTTTTTCTTGGGCGAATTGACCACCTTCTTGAAGCCCTTGCCATCCGGGGTCTGCATCTCGACCTTGCCTTCGCAGGCGCAGACGTACGTCGCGCCCGCAGCCTCGGCTTCCATGTAGAAGACCGTGCCGCGCACGCCGGCTACCGCATTGGGGCTAACGACCTCGTAGCTCGACCCAGGAGTGAGAAAGCTCCAGATGGCGCCGAGAGCGAGCTTGACGGAGAGCTTCTTGCGCTCGGAGGTGCCGAGCGTCACCTTGGTGCTCGGACGCAGCTTGACGACGCTGCCGGGCTCGAGCGTGATGACCGCGCTGCCATCGGCGGCCGTCTCGATGGTGGAGGTTTCACCAATTGCGTTGCCGACAGCGGCCGGAGCCCCATCGACCGTAACTGCGCCCTCGACAGCGAGAAAGCGGCGCGTGGCCTTGGGCTGCGGCTCCTGCGGCGCTAATCCTTCGGTCGGTGCGACTTGCCCCGCCGCGGCGTCCGTAGGTACCGCACCCGGCGCCGCCTCCTCCTTGTGACAGGCCAGAGCAAGACCGAGCAGAGACAATCCCATGACACCTACGAGCACGCGGATCGATTTCATCGTCAACAAGCCTCCTTCAAACGAGTACGCTAGCAGCAGGCGCTGCGTTACCCAAAAAAAGGGACGGGCCCGATCCTGCGATCGGCACCCGTCCCAGATCTTTGCTCAGCTATCGCCTAGAAGAGCGCGATGAGGCCGAACGAGGCACCCTGGTTGAGTCCCAGGTTGTAGTTGAAGTAGCGCGAGTAGCTCTGCTCCGTCTTGTCCTGCTCGGTCGCCGTGCCCACCGTGGTCGACTCGGTGGTCGTCTCGTTGTAGTACGAGTACGATTGGAACGCCGGCACTTCCAGGCTGTACTCGGCAAAGAACGAGAAGTACTTGTGCACGCGCCAGTCGATGCCGAACAGGCCGCGCGCACCCAACGTCAAGTTGTTGGTGTGGTACTTGTAGGTCGTCGTCTCGTCCGGGGTGCTTAGGTCATCCTTGTAGCCCTGGCTGTAGCGCGACCAGTCGACAAAGAGCCCACCTCCCACGTACGGCGACAGCGCCGACGTGCTCATGCGCATGAGGTAGTCCGCGCCTACGTTGAAGCTGTGGCTAGCGTAGCTGTTATCGACGTTGTAGGTCGTCGTGACGTCGCTACCCTGCGTCGTCGTGTACTTGGTGTTCACTTGCGGCTGCGAGTCACGGTACATCGACACGCCCAGACGCAACGCCGCGGTCGGCGCCAGGTTGAGCTGCGCACCAAAACCATAGCGGTCGTAGCTCGACAGGATGTCTGACTCCTGGAAGATGTTGTTGAGCTGAAAGAGCACGCCATACGACGTGTTCCAACCGCCGTCCATCGACGCCTCGACCGTCGCGGGCGCCGGGGCCGTGTACGTGTGCACGGGCGCTGGGGCCGGAGCGGGCTCGGTGGCCACACCAGCGGCGTCAATCTGCTCGGTGCCGGCCGGCGCTTGGGCCGCGGCACCGCTTGTCCATAGGAGCAATCCGGCCGCAGCACAGAGCGCTGCCGGAGCTCGTCGTCTGATCTTCATCGTGTTCGTTCCTTTCGCAACGTTAGACTGCTGTGCGTCTCGAGATGGCTCAAGCCAGACTACGGGGCCTCGACCTCGCGCACCCAGATCTCAAGATCGATGTCGCCGTTCGTGTTGCGGATCTCGATGTTGTCCAACGCGGTGCAGGTCGAGGAGCCTAGCGGGGCAACGCTGATGTCGTCAAAGGTGACGTACAAGCTGTCACCCGTGTCATCGGCATTGTCGCCGGTGCCGGCCACGTAGGCGAGGGTCAACACGGTGTTGTTCGCGGAGAACGTCGGCGTGACCGGGTTCGTATCGGCCGGCGCCGCCGTGATGGGCGTCCCGCCGTTGTTGTCCTGGTACGCGCCGTGGCTGCTAGTTGTGTTCGACCACGTCGCGTCGGCCGCATCGGTGCACAGCTCCATGGCGTAGGGGAAGGTGACCACGAGCGTCGGGTAGTGGCCACCGTCCTCGTTGTTGACCAGGCGGGCCGTGATCGTCGTCGGGGGCAAGGCCATGTAGTAGGCGATGTCCATGAGGTCGTCACCCACGGTGATGTCGGTCGTGCCCGGCACCACGAGGTAGTTGCCATCGCCATCAACGGCGTTGAAGACGTTGACGGTGTAGGTGCCGCCGTAGAACAGATCTGTCGCGGTGATCGTGGCGACGCCGTTGGTGCCGCTCGTCGCACGGAGCGCCGAAGGCACAAGCCCGGTATCCGGATACAAGTCGTTCGTCGCTTCGATGACGCCCGCGGCGCCGGTGAGCTGCGCCACGACGGTGGCGCCGGCGAGCGGTGCGCCGTCGGTGTCGTACACCGTCACGTTGATCGGCGTCGAAACGTTGGCGGTGGGGAACATGATGAGGTTCCTGGAGGTGTAATTGAGCCCGCCGTTGAGCGTGATGGTGTTGGCGAAGGCGCGATGACCCGCCGCCGTCGCCATGATCGGGAAGGTGCCCGACGGAATGTGGTCGATGACGTAGTAGCCGTTGCCCTGAGCGTCGGCCGTCAGGGTGTGCACGCCCACGGTGAGCGTCACGTCGCCGCTCAACGTCGTGCCGTCGACGGCGTCGACGAGGCGTAACGTGAGCACGCTGTTGCCGTTGAACAACGGACGATCACTGAGATCGGTGTCGGTGCTGCAGGCGGCGGTCGCCAGTCCAACTGCAAATAGCAGGGCCTCTGTCTTGCGCTTCATGTGTCGCTCCTTGTCTTGAGTTGAGAATCAACGAGGTGCCCGTCTCTCCCCCGAGATGGGTAAACCTTTTTGGTGCATCTCACCTACTGCGACTCGGTGAGCGACTCAAGAACTTTTTTGCGTAGGCGCGCTGCGGCACGATGGCGCGGTGCCGCGGTTGGACACCTGCACCTCGGCAGGGGGAGACGTATTGTGAGTATAATTATGGCGCCAGGCGCTCAAGTAACGTATCGAGCGCGTCGAGCGAGTGGAAGTGGATTTCCAGATGGCCCTTGCCCTCGCGCTGATGCACGCGCACCTTGGTGCCGAGCGCACGCTGGAGACGCTCTTCGACTTGTCGCTCGGCGGGACTTGCCGCTGGCGTCGCCTCGGTCTTCTTGCGTGCGGGGGCGAGCTCCCGTGCACGGCGCTCGGCGTCACGCACGTTGAGATGGCGGGCCACGATCTCGTCGGCGAGCTTGCGCATGGCGCCGTCCGTGCCGAGCATCATGAGCGCGCGGGCGTGACCGGCTGTCAGGCGCCCATCGGCGAGCATGGTGAGCAGGGGTTCGGAGAGCTTGAGCAAGCGCACGCTGTTGGCCACCGTCACGCGACTTTTGCCCACCGCGAGAGCGACCTGCTCTTGCGTCAGCCCGTGCTCGTGCGTGAGGCGATGGTAGCTCTCCGCTTCTTCGAGCGGATCGAGATCCTCGCGCTGGATGTTCTCGATGAGCGCCACTTGCAGCGCGTCGCTGTCGGTGAGCTCTTTGACGAGCGCCGGGATCTCGGTGAGGCCCGCTTTGGCTGCCGCACGCCAACGCCGCTCACCGGCCACGATCTCGTAGCCCTCGCCGCGGCGGCGCACGACGATGGGTTGCAGGACGCCGCGCTCACGAATCGAGGCCGCGAGCTCTTCGAGTGCCGCCTCGTCGAACTGTTTGCGCGGTTGCGCGCGGTTGGGCTTGATGCGCTCGATGGCCAGCTGCCGTAGGCCAACGGGGCTCGGCAGGGTCTCGCCAGCGCCAGGGATGAGGGCGGCCAGGCCTCGACCTAGGGCCTTGCGCGGGGCGGCGTTGGGTGCACTATTCATCATGCCACCGCCTGGGCACCGCGCGTCTTGTCTACCATCTCGCGGGCGAGATCCATGTAGCTCTGCGCGCCGCGCGAGGTGCCGTCGTACAAAATGATGGGCTTGCCAAAGCTCGGCGCCTCGGAGAGCCGCACGTTGCGTGGGATCACCGCCTCGAAGACCCGTCCCGCAAAATTCGTACGCACGTCGTCGGCCACCTGGCGCGAGAGGTTGTTGCGCGCATCAAACATGGTGAGCAAGACGCCCTCGACTTCCAACCGCGGATTAGAGCTGGCACGCACCATTTCGATCGTGCGCGTGAGCTGCGTCAGCCCCTCGAGGGCGTAGTACTCGCACTGTAGCGGAATGAGCACGGAGTCGGCGGCGGTGAGCGCGCTCAGTGTCAAGAGTCCAAGCGACGGTGGACAATCGATGAGCACGAGATCGTACTCGGAGAGCACGGGCGCCAAGGCCTCACCCAGTCGCACATAGCGGTCATCGTGCGGCATTAGCTCGACATCGGCGCCGTAGAGATCCGGGCCGGACGGGATGAGATGCAGCGTCGGCAGCTCGGTCTGGCGGCGCAGGCTCGCGAGCTCGGCGCTGCGATCGAGCGCCGCGTAGATGCTCTGCTCGAGCGGCTGGGGTCCGATGCCCAGACCACTCGAGGCGTTGGCCTGCGGATCGATATCGACGAGCAACACGCGCTGCTCGGCAGCCGCCAGCGTCGCCGCGAGATTGACCGCGGTGGTCGTCTTGCCGACGCCACCTTTCTGGTTTGCGATCGCCACCACTCGTGCCATCGGCCGCCTCCTCGTTCCGCGCTTTGTGGACTTGCTGTTCCCAAGTAGCGCGGGGGGCTGACACCTTTCACCTTTCGCGGCGCTTTTCAAGGATGATGTACGTGAGCGATCGCCCGCGGGGCATTGTTTCACGTGAAATATGACGGTGAAACAACGGACGTCACTTCTCACGACGTCGGGTGCGGCTCCGGTCCCCGCGCGGCCGACTACCATGGGCTACTTCGCACACGCAGACGGTAGTCAAAGTCATGCGCCGTCGTGCCGCAGGGGGGTCCTCGCGCGCCTCAGGGCAACAGCATTCGCGCCTCGCAACGCGCCAGGGGACGCACGAGGGCCCCCCGAGGCCGTAGCGCAGGTCGTTGTGGCACGACCTAACGAGGCCACGCCCAACCCCATTCGCGCCGTCGCTCGGCGCTTGACCCTCACTGTTTCACGTGAAATACGACGGTGAAACAACGTGGGTGTAAGAACATGTCGACAGCACCGCAGGCCTCCGCGCCACCGCTATCCGACTTTGACGCTGGCTTTCTCGTCGGCATCCTCGTCGGCGAGGGCCATTTCGGCGGCGATGGCAAGCAGCCGCACGTGACGCTACGCATGCACACCGACCACGAGACGCTCTTTCGCTGGCTCATGGAGCGACTGCCAGCAAGCAAGCTTTACGGTCCCTACCACCACGGCGGTCGCCACTACTATCAGTGGATGGCTCGCGGCGACGTCCTGCGCCACACGCTGCTGCCGATTTTGGAGCGACACCTCACGCCCGAGCTGGACGAGCGGACCTATCGCCGCTACCGCGACATGCGTGAGCGCTACGGTGTCTGAACGAGCGTCCCCCATCCTACCGCGCGCGCACCGTTCTGGACATGCCGGTCCAATGGGGTTAGCACTGACCATAGTGCTTTTTCGCCACGCGATATTATACGGTTGCCTCCCGCTCGCAGCCGCCGCCTGTCGCGGGCCCACCGACGGGCCCGCCGCGGCCACTGACGCCCCGCGCACCGCCGCGTTCGTCGTCCTCGCCGCGAACGACGCCGACAAAGTGCTCGCCGACGCCCTTGAGCGCGAAGCGGGGCGCCTCGCGGCCGGCGCACCCACGTTTGTGCTACGCACCACGGCCGCGCTGTCCACGACGGACGAGCAGACAACCGCCACCGTCGCGCGCTGCGGCGCCGACAAGGCCTGCCTCGGTGCGCTCGCTACCGTCTGGGAGGTTGATGAGCTCGTCGTCTGTCGCCTGCTTACGCGCCCGCCGGGACTCGTGCTGCAGTACCTCGCCCTGCGCCGTGGCGACGGCGCCTTGCTGCGCAGCGCCCAAGACGCCACGCCCGATCGTGCCGGCCTCGAAGCCCGCTTGGCTGCGAGCTACCAGCAGATCTTCGGCGTCGTACCCCAGGCCCGCTCGCGCGCGGCTGCGGTCGCGCCCGGCGAGATCGCCCGCTGTGAGACCCTTGCGGGTGTTGCCCGGGTGCGCCGCGCCACGACGCTAACCTGGGAGCCCCTCGTCCCCGGCGCGCCGCTCTACGTCGGCGATGTCCTCGAAACAACCGACGGCGAGGTGGTCATCGCCTATCGCTCCGGCGCCATGGGCACGCTCGCGCCTCGCTCACTCCTCGTGCTCGAAAGCGGCGCCGGCACGGCTGGCGTTGGCGAGCAGGTATCGCTGCGCGCCGGCGGCTTCTCCGGTCGAGGCGCCGGACTGCGGGTGCGCCAGGGCGACGACGAGGCCGTGGCGATCACCGCCAGCGATGCCACTGAGCCGCTGGAATATCGCATCGGCGTACGCGACGGTGGGGCGCTCGAAGTCGCCCTGCGCAAAGGCAAGGGCACACTACGCGCCGCAAGTGGTGCCACCGTCACCCTACAAGCGGGCGAGGCACAGGATATCGCTGCTGGCGTGCTGCGCGGCACGGTGGCCAAGCTCGCTGACTTTCCGCGTCTCATCTCGCCCGGCATCGACGCCACCGTGGAGCGCATCGAAGAGCTGGCCGTCGAGCTGCGCTGGGCGGCGGTGCCGAAGGTGACCACGTATCGCCTGCAGGTGGCCACCGACCAGTCCTTCGTCCACCCCCTGGTCGACGAGCAAGTGCGCGCACCGCCTTACTCTTTCTTGCCCCCCACCGAAGGCACGTACCACTGGCGAATCGCCAGCCTCGGCACCGACGGTCGGTTGGGTGAGTATGGCTTTGTGCGCCGCCTCTACGTCGTCGCTGAGCAAATCCCCGACCTGCTCATCGCTCCGCCCGACGATGCCACGCTCGCCTTCGGCGGCAAGGCGGTGCGCTTTGTCACCTTTTCGTGGCGCGCCGCGGTGCCCCCGGCACCGTATCGCCTCGTGGTCACGCCAGACCCAGAGCTCACCGAAGAACCGGCGCTGTCCATCGTCACCACCTCGCAAAACGTCATGACCCGCCAGCTCGAGCCGGGCATCTACTACTGGGGCGTCTTTATCGAACGTACTGGCCGCGAAAAGCCCATCTTCCAGCACGCACGCCGCCTGACCCTCACCGACTGAGCTCACCCTCGCGTAACACCGACCAAGGGGGATTCGCCATGCCGCGCCTCGTCGTCACCGTCGCCGTCGCCACCAGTGCCACCCTCTTCTTTTGGGCTTGCGTCCCCAAGCCCGGGGCAACGCCCTCTCCAGCAGCCGGCGCTCCGGCTGCCATTGCCCAGTCAGCACCACCGAGCTGTCCCAACGAGCCGGGCCTATGCTTCCTCGTCGCCCCGAGCGACACGGTGCTCGAGCTCAACGGCGAGCTCCTGGGCACCGTCGCTGCCGGGGGTTCGGCGACACCACACTTTGTCCCCCGCCCGGCCGGCATCTACCAAATCACCCTGCGCCACGATGGCTATCGTGCCTGGCGGGGTGAGGTGTCCGTGCAAGAGGGCGCCGAGCGCATCGAAGTCAGCCTCACCGCTGACGAGCCGCACCGCTAAGGAAGTTGCGCGGGTCGCCACCGCTCGAGCAGACGCGTCGCTCCGCGGAGGTCGTAGCCGTGCAACTCGTTGTCGCGGCGCATCGGTGCGCCGGCGCGCATGGCGATGAGTGAGCCCGCAGGTGCCACCCACTTCAAACAGCGCCGCAGGTCTGCCTCATCAGAGAACGTCGCCCGACTGACCGCGGTTTGAAACAACGCTGGCGGCGCATCCTCGACCCGGCCACAGATGACGGTCAGATTGCGCAAGCCCAGCTCAGCGCGCACGACCTCCAAGAACGACGCCCGCTTGCGACGCGGCTCGAGCAGCGTCACCGGCGCCTCGGGCCGCGCAATGGCCAGCGGCACCCCCGGAAACCCCGCACCCGAGCCGATGTCCACGAGCGAGCCACCCTGCCACCAGCACAGCACTTCGAGGCTGTCACGGTAGTGCACCCACGCCGCCTCCTCGTCCGCATCCACACTGGTCAAATTGATCCGCGCGCCCCACTTCTGCACGAGGCGCCAATGGGCGACGAGCGACGGGACCTTGTCGTCAAGCTCCGCCAACGCAAGAACGGTCGAGCTGGCCGCGGGACCGGAACCCTCCGAGGGGCCCCGTACCGCCGGGGAGCCGGAGGGTGAGGACCGCAAGCTGGCCAGCGATCGCGCCGCCAGCAAATCGGCCAGCGCGTCACGCAAGAACGCGTCCATCGTCACGCTACGCCGCCCGCCGCGCCACTAAGCGCAAGATCGCCAGAGCCGCCGGCGTCACCCCGGGGATGCGCCCCGCTTGCCCCAGCGTCGTCGGCTGCACCGCCAGAAGCTTGTCCCGCACCTCGCGCGAGAGCCCCGGCACCGCGCCGTAATCCATTCCCGACGGCAGGCAGTGGTCGTCGAGCTCGCGCAGGCGCTCGATCTCGCGCGCTTCGCGGCGAATGTAGCCTTCGTAGACGATCTCTTCGTGCACCTGAGCGACGATCGCCGGGTCCAACGTCTCTACGTCGGCACCGAGCACGCGGGCGATCTCAACCTCGGGCCGCCGTAGGATCTGCGCCAGCGTCAGGCCGATGCCCTCACCGCCACTCAACGCCAAGCGCTCGACCATTGCCCCATCCACCCGCGTCTCGAGCAGTCGCCGCCGTAGCACCGCCCGCTCGGTGTCGCGCTGCTCGGCGGCCACCCGCCGCTGCGTCGACAAGAGTCCCCACCGCGCCCCGAGCTGCCACAGACGCTCCTCGGCGTTGGCCTCGCGCAGGGTCAGCCGATGCTCGGCCCGCGAGGTGAACACGCGGTACGGCTCGTCGACCCCCTTGGTCACGAGATCGTCAATGAGCACGCCGATGTACGCCTGATCGCGCCGCACTACCGCGGCCTCGGCGCCGCCGAGATGCTGCACCGCATTGAGCCCGGCCATCAGCCCCTGCGCCGCCGCCTCTTCGTAGCCGCTCGTGCCGTTGATCTGGCCCGCAAGAAACAACCCCGGCACCGCCTTGGTCATCAGGCTCGGCAAAAGCTGCGTCGGCGGCGCGTAGTCGTACTCGACCGCGTAGCCGAATTGCACGATGCGCGCGCGCTCCAGACCGGCGATGCTGTGCACGAACGCCTCTTGCACGTCCTTCGGCAAACTCGTCGACAGCCCGTTGGGGTAGACGCGATCGGAGTCCAAACCCTCGGGCTCGAGAAAGATCTGGTGCCGCTCCTTGTCGGCAAAGCGCACCACCTTGTCCTCAATCGACGGGCAGTAGCGCGGCCCCGTTCCCTTGATGACGCCGGAGAACAGTGGCGACCGACCGAGGTTCTGGCGGATGACATCGTGCGTCGATGTCTCGGTGTACGTGATGTGACACGACACTTGCGCCAAGGTGTGGGGCACCGGATCGAACGAAAAGCGCGGCGGCGGCTCGTCCCCGGGCTGCGCTTCGAGCCGCGACCAGTCGATGCTGTCGGCGGCCAACCGTGGCGTCGTGCCGGTCTTAAAACGCCCGAGCGTCAGACCCACCCGCCGCAGCGCCGTCGACAATTGCCGCGCCGGCTCATCGCCCACCCGACCGCCGGCAAACTGCTCCTCGCCGACGTGACACAGGCCATTGAGAAACGTCCCGGTGGTGATCACCGCGGCGCCGCACGTAAGCTCCTCCCCTGACGCCAGCACCACCTTGGCGAGCCGTCCGCCTTGCACGCGCAGATCGATCGCCTCACCCTCGACCCGCTCGATCCCCGGGGCGTTCGCGACCACCTCACCCATCGCCTCGCGGTAACGGCGGGAGTCACTCTGCGCCCGCGTCGAGCGCACCGCCGGACCGCGGCTCAGGTTCAACCGCCGAAACTGGATGCCGGTGGCATCGGCCACCTTCCCCATGGCGCCGCCGAGAGCATCGATCTCGCGCACCAGATGCCCCTTGCCGACACCCCCGATGGCCGGGTTGCAGCTCATCTGCGCGATGCCGTCGAGGCGCAGTGTCACGAGCGCAACGCTGGCACCCAAGCGACTCGCGGCGAGCGCCGCCTCACAGCCGGCGTGCCCGGCGCCGACGACCACCACGTCGTACTTTCGCCCGCTACTTCCCAAGACAGAACTCCGCGAAGATGCGATCGAGCACCTCTGCATCGACGTGTCGCCCAACGACCTCGCCCAGCGCCGCAATCGCGTCCTCGAGGTCCATCGCCAGCACGTCCAGCGTGCGCCCTTCATCCCACGCGGCGAGCGTACGCCGCAGCGCCGCCGACGTGCGCGTGAGCGCCTCCAGATGCCGTTGCCGCACCACCACCACTTCCCCCGGTCGCTCGTCGCCGCCCAACTCTGCCGCGATCGTCGTGCGCAGCTCCGCCACACCTTCGCCGGTCGCCGCCGACACCCACCCGAGAAGCCGCAAGCCGCGTCGCGTGGCCTCGGCCTCGATCTCGCGGCGCGCCGCAGGGCCCACGAGATCGCTCTTGCTGCCGACGACCCGCACTCCGAGGCCTGGTGCCGGCCAGCTGGGCGCCTCACCCGAGACGAGCCACAACGCCAGATCCGCTTTGCCCACTCGCTCGCGCGCCATGGTGATGCCGCGTGCTTCGAGGCCCGGCGCGACGTCGCGGATCCCGGCCGTATCCCACACCGACCAGCGCACCAGACCCTCGCCGAGCTCCACTTCTACTGGATCTCGCGTGGTGCCAGGCGCTTTGTCGACAAGCACGCGCTCTTCACCCGCCCAGGCGTTGAGCAGCGTCGACTTGCCGACGTTGGGCGCGCCGCAGAGCACCAGCTGCACTCGCCCGCTCGCCGCTACGCGAGCCCCCGCCACCAGCCGCTGCACCTCGCCGTCGACCTCGGCCATCGTCACGCGATGTGCAGCCAAGAGCGCCGCGCCGCTGTCGTGCTCCGGAAAATCGAAGGTCGCCTGCCAGCTGGCAAGCACTCCCTCAAGAGCATCGAGATGTCTATTGACGCACTGCGACAAGCGTCCCTGGAGCTGCTGGGTGGCGATCTGCCGCTGCGCCTCGTTGCGCGCCCCGATGAGCTGGGCCACTCCTTCGGCCTGCGCCAAGTCCATGCGCCCGTTGAGCACCGCGCGCAGCGTATACTCGCCCGGCTCCGCAAGTCGCGCCCCGAGCGCGCAGCAACGCTCGACCACCGCCTGGGTCACCGCACGCGAGCCGTGCAGGTGTAGCTCCACGACGTCTTCGCCGGTGTAGGAGCGCGGCGCGTGCATCTCGACCACCATGGCGTCGTCGAGCACCGAGCCATCCCCGGCACGCAGCGTCGCGCGCACGAGCCGATGTGACTCGCTTTGTCGCCGACCAGGAGCCATCGCATTCGCGATGCGCCGCGACTCCACGCCCGACAAGCGCACCACCGCGATGGCGGCTTCTCCGGGGGCGGTCGCGAGCGCAACGATGGTGTCAGCAAGAACGCGCGTGGGACGCAGCATGGCGCGGCTGTCTAGCACGTCGGCGCGCAATGTGCGACACCTGCATGGTGACGATACCCCGCGGCATTTGGAAGATCGTCAAAGAGATCCTCCGACACCTACTGCGCCGACCGGTGGTCGGGGTCGCCGCTGCCGCGCGCACTGCGGACGGCCGTTGGCTTCTCGTACGCCGACGCGACAGCGGCCTTTGGGCCCTCCCCGGCGGCACCGTCGAGTGGGGCGAAACCCTGCGCGCCTGTCTCACGCGCGAGCTGTGGGAAGAGGCGGGCGTGCAGCTCGTGCATCTCGGGGAGATCGTCGGCGTCTATTCCCGCCCCGACCGGGACCCGCGCTTTCACGCCGTCACGGTGGTGGTGCACGCCCGCGTCAGCAGCCCACACGACCACCCGTCCAACCCCGCGGAGATCGTCGAGGTGGCCTGCTTTGCCGACTCGGAGCTACCCGAGGATCTGTCGCACGGCATGGCCGACATGCTCGCCGACGCGCGGGCCGACACGCAGCGTCTCGAGTAGCAGGGGGTGCGGTTCCCGGCCGTCGGGGTGGCCCACCCGCCGCGCCCTTCGAGACGCCGCCGTTCGAACCGCGTGCCTGAGGAGGCTTGCGCAGCAAGCCGTCTCGAAGGCCGCGATCGACTACCGTGGTGCGGCGGCTCCTCAGGGACGCGGCTCTCGTCAGCCCGACTTTGCGGATCTGCGCCCAGTAGCCGACTGGACGACCGTGTCAATTTCACGTAGGCCGCTGTCATGAAAGATTTCTGGGACGAGCGCTACAGCCAAGCTGAGTACGTCTACGGCACCGAGCCGAACACCTACCTCACCGCGCACGCGTCACTGCTGCGCCCAGGGATGCACGCGCTCGCGGTCGCCGACGGCGAGGGCCGCAACGGTGTCTGGCTGGCACAACAAGGCCTCGACGTCTTGTCGGTGGACCAATCTGCGCCTGGGCTCGACAAGGCGCGGGCGCTCGCCCGGCAGCGTGGCGTCTCCCTGCGCACCGAGCAGGCCGATCTCTTCACCTGGCACTGGCCCACGGACGCCTACGATGTCGTCATCAGCATCTTCGCGCACTTTCCGCCGCAAGAGCGTGCCCGCATGCACCGCGCCATGCTCACCGCCCTGCGCCCAGGTGGCCTACTCATTCTCGAAGCCTTCACGCCCAAGCAGCTCGATTACAAGACCGGTGGGCCGCAATCGGCGGCCCTGCTCTATACCACGGCCATGCTGCGCCAGGACTTTGCCGGCGCCGAGATCATCGAAATCGCGGAGCTTGACACCGCTCTCGACGAAGGCCCCTACCACGCCGGACGCGCCGCGGTGATACGTCTGCTGCTGCGCCGAGCGTGAGACCGAGCACCCACTGACCCTCATGGTTTTCGCCCTGCACGCCGGCTCATGTTAGGCTCAGCGCACCATGGTCGCTGACGCTCCGCTCCTCAAGCCCCGGCGCAGCCTGCGCCTCAAGCTCACCCTCGGTCTCATCCTCATCATCGGCATCATCTTCGCCGGTCTGAATGCCTTCAACATTCTGTCGCACCGACAGGCCCGTCGTGCCGAGGCGCTCATCAACAGCGAAACCATCGCGCGGCTCGTCGCTGGCGCCCTCACCGGGCAGCTCGGCAGTCACAACATCGACAGCCCGCAGATCACGACGGTGCTCAACAACTTCCTCACGGCCGCCTTGACCCTCAACGCCCGCAACCAAGATCTGGCCTTCGTGCTCGTCGTCGACACCCGCGGCCGCCTCGTCTCGGGCCGCGCCCGCATCGCCCTCACGCGCTTTCCCGGGGGTGCGCTTCTCCGGGACGAGAAGCTCGCCCTGGCACAGATCGCCAAGCTCGACGGCGCCCTCGGCGGCGAGATGCGTACGACGCGCATCACGCTCAAAGATGGCGTAAAAAACACCGTCGGTCGCCTGCTCGTCGGCACCTCGCTCGCCCGCGTCGAGCGCGACGCCGCGCGCGACCTGACCATCAACCTCGCGGCCTTCTTCGTGGCGCTCTTGGTGCTCATTGGCTATTCGAGTCTCGCCCTGCGCCGCATGGTGGTCGGACCGCTCAACCAAGTGGTCGACGCCATGCGCGCCGCGCACGAGGGTGACCTCGAGCACGAGCTCACGCTCAAGCGCAACGACGAGCTCGGGCTTCTCGCCGACACCTACAACTTCATGATCCGCGGCTTGCGCGAGCGCGAGCGATTGAAAGACGCCTTCAGTCGCTACGTCTCTCCCCAGGTGTACGCGAAGTTTCAGCGCGGAGAAATCCAGCTCGCCGGTGAGATGCGCGAGGCGACCGTCCTCTTCTCCGACATCCGCAGCTTCACCGCGCTCAGCGAGCAGCTCTCCCCCGCCGACATCGTTGCCATGCTCAACGAGTATTTTACCGAAATGGTGGGCATCGTCTTTCGCCACGAGGGCTTTGTTAACAAGTTCATCGGCGACGCGCTGATGGCCATCTACAATGTACCGCTGACGCAAACCGAGCCCGAGCTACGCGCCGTGCGCACCGGCGTGGAGATGCTCAGCGCCCTCGCGGCGCTCAACGGACGCCGTACCGCGCGTGGCCAGTTCCCGCTACGCATCGGCATCGGCATCAACACCGGCCCCGTCGTCGCCGGCAACATCGGCCACGTGCAACGCCTCGAGTACACAGTCATCGGCGACACCGTGAACCTCGCGCAACGCGTCGAGAGTCAGACCAAAGTCTCCGGCTCACCGCTCTTGATCTCCGAGAGCACCTACCGCGCGGTCGCGGCGCACGTCGACGCCGAAGCGCTGCCCCCGGTCAAGGTCAAGGGCAAGCAAGAGCCGGTGGCCCTCTATGCCGTACGCGGCATGCGCGCGAGCGCGACCTGATCTTGGATCCGGCGCCCGCCTCGTGATAGCGTGCGCCCTCTCTCTCGATCCCGTGTGAAGGAGACCTACCCCATGGCGGTGCAAAAACGCGAAGACGTCGGCTACATGGCTGAGCTCAACGTCAACGACGTGCATACGATTCTCGGCCCGGAAAGCTCCTTCGAAGGCAAGCTGTCCTTTGAAGGCACGGTGCGCATCGACGGCCACTTCAAGGGCGAAATCAAGACCGACAACGTACTCGTCGTTGGCCAAGGTGCGCGCGTCGAGGCCCAGGTCCACGTCGGCAGCATCGTCATCAATGGCGAGGTTATCGGCGATGTCTTTGCCAAGCAGTCGGTCGAAATTCACGCCCCCGGCAAAGTGCGCGGCAATATCGCCACCCCGCAGCTCGTCATCGCCAAGGGCGTCGTCTTCGAAGGCTCCTGCAAGATGGAGACCGCGACACGCGATGTTGCCAAGGTGACGCTGCTCAATCCCAAGGAGTCGGACGCTTCGTAGGGAGTGCTCTGCGGTGAGCGTGCACGCCCCGGCGCAAGATACCTGTCACGATCTCGAGGTCGCGCGTCGGTACGAGCACCAGCTCGTCGACCTGATGCTGGCCGACTGGCAGCCGCCCTCCCAGCCCCTGCTGGTCCTCGATCTCGCCTGCGGTACGGGTCATGCGGCGCGCACGTTGGCCGCGAAGGTTCCCGCAGGCTCGCGCATCGTCGCGCTTGCTGAAGATCGCCGACGCCTCAATGCCCTGCACCGCAGCCTCGACGGCGAGCTGCGTCGCACCATCTTTCCACGCCGACAAAACCGCCTGCGCCTGCCGTTTGCCGGTGGCGCCTTCGATCTCGTCTACGCCGTATTGGGCTTTGAACAGCTCAGCCCCGCCCAGGCCTATCTCACTCAAGCGCTGCGGGTCTTGCGCCCCGACGGGCGCATACTCATCGTCACCCCGTTGCGCGAAGCGGCGCTGGAGCTCATTCACGTCTTTAGCGAGCTACTCGCGCGGCACGTTCCCCAAGAACGCTGGCGACCGCTGCTGACCGACGGCGGCCGCCTCGAAGACCTCGCGGCTTGGACGAGCGCCCTCGAGCGGGCCCGCGTCTCCGAGGTGGAGCTACAGCGACACACCGTGCCGCTGACGCTCTTTGCGCCACTTTCCCGCGACGGCTTGTTCGCCAACGTGCTCTTGCCCATGTGGCTCGGCAGCGACCCCGGACGTCAGCTGGAGCTGCTCACGCTGCTCGATCGCTACGTCACCGAGCCGGTGACCTTGCAGCATCAGGTGGTGCGTCTGGTTGGCCGCGCGACGCGCACGGCGCCCGAGATCACGCTCGGGCGCTAGTACCTCGCCGCTTTCCTGTCGATCGATTGGCGTCAGAACCGACGACGGCCGGTGTCTCTTGACATTGGACTGTGTCCAAACGATCCTGTACCGGTGAAGGGACCGCATTGGCCACTCAAGCGTGTCAAAGAGCTCGCATCCGATGGGAAGCTCTTTTTGCAGCGCACCCGCGCGCTGGATTCGTTTGAGGGCCCGAAAGCGGCTTACGAATTCGCGCGAGAGGTCATTGCGGAGCTGACGGAGAAGAGCTTTGTCGAGTCCAAGCAGCACACGTACGACGTCATGGACATCTACGGCGTGCGCACCGAGGAAGCTGGCTGGTACCTCAAGCTCTGCATCGACGAGGATGTCTCGGAAGTCACCGTGGTGTCGCTCCATCCGTTGGAGCGATCCATCAAAACCCGAGGAGGGGTGGTGAAGCCATGAAGATGAGACGATGTCGTGAATGTGGCGAGGGCACGGTGCGCAAGGTCAGCCAGGCCGGCCGTTTCGCGAGCTTCAAGACCATGCAACAGCTGGAGATCCCCGAGGACTTCGAGATCCCCACGTGCGAGCGCTGCGGCGCCGAGTGGCTCGACGCCAAGACCGCCCAAGCCTTGGACAAGGTGCTCGCAGTGGCCTATCGCGCCGAGCTGTCCCGCCGGGCCCAGGAGTCCATCGCCAAAATCGCCCAGCGACGGCCGCAATGCAGACTCGAAACGCTACTCGGCCTCTCACAGGGGGATCTCTCCAAGCTCAAGTCCGGGGACCGAGCTGCAAGCCCCGAGCTCGTCGCCCAGCTCGCGCTCGTTGCGCGTAACCCGGAGAAGCGAATTCGCGAGCTCGAGGAGTTCTGGGGCGCGCGATAGCACCGCGCGAATGCCCACATGGCGGTGGCCGATCCTGGTGCCAGGCACGTATTTTGGCGTCACTTGCGTTGGGATGAGTGCCACGTGGGCGGGTTGAGGATCTTGCCGATGGCCCGCAATACCCAGGTCTCGATGACCCTCTTCATCTCTCCGTCATAGGCCTTTTCGTCGAGCGCGGCGACCGCAGCGCGGAGCTCGGCGAAGATATGCATCGCCGCCTCAACGTTGCCCCAGGAGCGCTGCGCGTCCGCCTTCTGGAGCATCGGCGCGAAGCGCTCGCTAAAGAGGACAAGGCTCTTTTGGTACATCTCGGCCCATTGCTCTTTGTGGCGGTTCGTCTCCAAGAGGTCCTTGCGTTCGACGCTCTGGATGTAGGGCTCGACCATGGCCCAGAGCTGGTCGACTGAGGCCACCAGCGCCTTGGCCACCGGAACCTTCGTCGCGGCGGCCGCTGCCTCCACGGGCTCGATCTGATTGTTCATCATTCCAACGGCGAAGAGCTTGCGCCACGGGGATGCTCCGTCAAGAGCCCTGGTTTCATCCGCGCTATGAAGGGCGACAGTGGCGCGCTGCAACTCCGCGTCCAAGCGCTCGAGGGTCGCGGGCTTGCCGCCCTTGGCCAACTCCGCCACCAGCGGCCGCACCGGCTTCGGAACCCCGGGCCCCGTCAGGTCGGTCACACCGTTTTCACGCAGAAAGTTTCCAAGATGCCGTGCCACCAGCGTAAGAGACTTCGTGTCGTTCATGTGACTCCTCCAAGTAGTTGCCACGGAGTTATCGGACGGCGCGGCGATTGGTTGCTACACTCACCACCTTCGATCGCTTCTCTTTTGGACGCTGGCGATCCTGCCGCGTAGTGGGCATGGGCAGTGATTTTTCAGGAGCACAGCACACGCGTCGCCATCGTCGGCCGGCGCCAACGCTGCGTCACTGCCACTGCATTCCGTCCTGTCGAGAAGCCGCCGCCTGGGTGGGAGCCCGGCGAGATCAAAGTGTGGCGGCGGTGGCCTCTCGTTGACGCAGACCCGAAATGGTCTCGTCGCTGGCGCCGACGACAGCGCGGTAGACCCAACGCAACAACGCCGCCCACGGCATCGAGCGATTCTCGTCCGAGCGCTGCGTCACCGAGCGAAAGAGCGTCAGCAGCGTGTACGCCACGTCGAGCAGCAGCAACACCTTGGGCTTTATGAACACTGGCACGTCGTCGTGAGACGACGTCGCGTGACTGCCGCTTGCCGGGTCGAAGATGTCAATGCAGCTCTCCGGCTGCACCGGGTCACTCGCGGCCTCGGCCAGCGACACCTCTCGCTGACCGTGGTCACGCCAACGGGTGGCGCGGCTCCTGTGCTTGCGACGAGCAGCAGCATATCGACCTCGCCAAGCTGCGTTGCCAGACCCGGCGTGCACGTATCGGAATGAATGCACTTGGCGAGCCAGGGGCCGCTGGCCGGCGTGACGCGTCCGGAGCACGCCCAGAGCCGGTACATGCGGCTTCCTTTCGGCAGTCGTACGGTCGACGTCGGTTCCAAGACACGGAGCAACCGGCAGGACAAGCACAAAGACGAGCGGCCTCGACCCGCACGGCGCCCGAGATCACGCTCGGGCGCTAGCCGGACCGCGCTGCGCCGCCAGCGCCGCCTGTCGCTTTGCCCGCAAGTAGAAGAAGATCACCAGCGCGGCAATGCCCACGCCGATCGAAAGGTACTGCGAGGTCGAGAGAATGTAGACGCCGCGTTCCTTGTCGCCGCGGAACATCTCGATGAGCGAGCGCAAGACGGGATAGAGACCCAGCCAGACGAGAAAGAGCTGGCCGTGAAATCTCTTGTGCGGGCGCATCCAGGTGAGCAGCCAGAAGAGCATGAGCTCCGCCCCGGCTTCATAGAGCTGCGTCGGATGCACCGGCAACGAGGCATCGCCAATCCCCACGAGCCCAGCGACCTGCTGCGCCTGCTGCGCCATCGACCCGGGCGGAAACACAATCCCCCAGGCCTCCGTGGTGGGCGAGCCATGACAACAGCCAGCCGCAAGACAACCGAAGCGTCCGAACGCGTGCGCGAGGGCCATGTACGGAATGAGAATATCGACGACCTTGAAATAGGCGATGCGATGCTTGCGCGTGTAGTAGGCGATGTACAGCGCCGCGGCGATAAAGCCGCCGTACCACACGAGGCCACCACGCCAGAACATGAAGATCTCGAGGGGACGGCGCACGTACTCGTCGATCTTGGTCAAGATGAAGACGATGCGCGCGCCCACGAGACCGGCGAGCAGAATATAGAAGGCGAGATCGACGATGCGATCGGGATCTTCGCCGTCGCGCTCGGCCTGACGCTTGGACAGCATCATGGCCAGCAAGAAGCCGCCAGCGATCAGCAGCCCGTACGTGTGCAGCGAAAAAGGCTCGGAGAGGAGCCCGAAGAAATCCGTCTGAAACAACACCGGATGCACGCGAGCTACTCCTTGGGCCGCAACACCATGTCGAGCAGCATGATGGCAACCCCGACCGAGATGGCCGAATCAGCGATGTTGAAGATTGGCCAGCTCGCGACCTCGTGCCAGTGCCACTCGATAAAATCGACGACGTAGCCAAAGCGCACACGGTCGAGAAAATTCCCCACCGCGCCACCAAACACCATGGCCAACGCCAGTCGCAGCCAGCGCTGCTCGGCGCCCACGCGCCGATAGTAGTAGACGATGAACACCATGGCGGCGAGCGAGACGAGCAAGAAGAACGGCGTGCGAAACCAGGCCGCGGCGCCGGCAAACAGGCTCCAGGCCGCCCCGGGATTCTCGGCATAGCGAAAGCGCCAGAAGCCCTCGATGACGGTGATGTCCGGAGCGCGCGGTGGGTGGGCGAGCCAGAGAAAGCGCCCGAGCCGCTCCCCAAAGGTCACCGCCGCCGTGCCGTCACGCCCCAAATCGAAGGCCCGTGTCAGATGCGCTACCGCCAACCACTTGGTCCACAGGTCGAGCACCACGACCGCCCCGGCCACGCCGGAAAATAAGCGCCCGGCGGGCGAGAAACGCTGCCAAACCCCGGCGATGCCGCCGCGAGATCCCTGTTGTGCGTCGCTCACAGCACCTCCGCGCAACGCCCACACACCTCGGGGTGCGCGGCATTGCGGCCCACGTCCTCGCGGTACAACCAGCAGCGCGGACACTTTGTTCCCGTCGCGCGGGCGACGCTGACGCTCATCTCGTCGCCCGCACCCTCGCGCAGCTCGAGCCGCGAGACGATGCACAGGTCCGCGAGTGCAACCTCGCCAAAGTCGCGTAGATCGCCGGACAGTGTCACGGGCACGGTCACCACCACCTGCGCCTCGGTCGACGAGCCGATGTCCTTGGCCTTGCGCGCCTGCTCGAGCGCCACCAGCACCGTCTTGCGTACTTCCATCGCCTTGCCGAAATAGGCCGTCAGCTCACCCGCGCGCGTGTGCACCTCGCGCCGCAGCTCGACAAGCCAGCCCTTTTCCGCCATGGCCGGGTAGTGCATCAGATGCACGCTGTTCGCGTCCCCTTCGATCTTCGGCAAATGGTCCCAACCCTCTTCGGCCGTAAAGGCCAAGATCGGCGCCGCGAGCAGCAACAAGTCACGCGCGATGAGGTAGAGGGCTGTTTGCGCCGAGCGCCGCAGTCGGCTCTTAGGTGCCGAAGCATACAGACGGTCCTTGAGCACGTCGAGATAGAAGGCGGACAGCTCGACGGTGCACACCTCGGTCAGCGCATGCACGGCGATGTGAAAGTTGTACAGCGCATACGCCCGCTGCACGCGCGCGCTCACCTCGGCAAACTGCGCGAGGGCGTACTGGTCCAAGCGCTCCATCTCCTCGATGCCCACTGCATCGGTGCGCGGATCGAAGTCGTGCACATTGCCGAGCAAAAAGCGCAGGGTATTGCGCAGCTTGCGATAGACGTCGCCGATGCGACTCATGATCTCGGGCGAGACGCGAATATCGTCGCGATAGTCCTCGCCCGCCACCCAGAGGCGCAAAATCTCCGCGCCGTGCTCATTGATGGTGCGGAACGGATCGACGTAGTTGCCCTTGGACTTCGATACCTTCTTGCCCTCGCCATCGACGATGAAGCCGTGCGTGATCACCTGACGAAACGGTGGCCGTTGCTTCGCGGCGAGACCGCACAAGAGCGACGAGTGGAACCAGCCCCGGTGCTGATCGGAGCCCTCGAGATACAAGTCGGCCGAAGGCCCGTCGCGATGCCCGGCGCGGTGCAGATCGAGCACCGCCGACCACGACATGCCGGACTCGAACCAGACATCGAGGATGTCCTCTTCCTTGCGAAACGTCGTCCCCTCACACTTGGCGCAGCTGATTTCGCCGTAGAGCTCCTTGATCGAAAGCATCCACCAGGCGTTGGAGCTGCGCACCGAGAAGACGTCGCCAATGGCGCGCATGCGCACCGGGTCCATCATCGGCGTGCCACACTGCTCGCAGTAGATGATGGGGATGGGCACACCCCAGATGCGCTGTCGCGACAGGCACCAGTCCGGCCGCGCTTCCAGCATGCCGCGCATGCGATCTTTGCCCCACGGCGGCACCCAGGTCACTTCGTCGAGGGCCGCGAGTGCGCGCTCGCGCAACGAGCCACCGCGAGCAAAGGGCTTGTCCATGGCCACAAACCACTGCTCGGTGGCGCGCTGAATGATGGGCTCGTGACACCGCCAACAGTGCGCGTAGCGATGTACCACGGTCTCGCCCGGGCGATTGAGCAACGCCCCGAGCTCGGCGAGCCGCGCCACGATCCGGGGATTCGCCTCGAAGACCCGCAGTCCCGCAAATTCGCCAGCCTCCGCGGTGAACATGCCGGCCGCATCGACGGGGCTAAGCACCTCGAGGTTGTAGCGCCGTCCGGTCTCAAAATCGTCGGCGCCGTGACCTGGCGCTGTATGTACACAGCCCGTCCCGGTCTCGAGCGTCACGTACGTGCCGAGCACCACCTTCGCGTGGCGCTCAAGAAACGGATGCTTGTACTGCAGGCCCTCGAGCTCACGACCCCGCATGAGCCCCAAGGTCTTCTCCGCCTCGGGAGCACCTTCACCGATGGCCGCCAGAAAGCTCGCGAGCAGCTCGCGGGCCACGATGCGCACACGACCCCGCACACGGTAGGCGACATACTCGTGGTCCGGGTGCACCGCGACGGCAAGATTCGCTGGCAGCGTCCAGGGCGTCGTCGTCCAAATGACAAGGTCCGCGTGCACGCCTCGTCCCTTGAGCACCGGCGGCAGCTCGTCGAGCGCCATGGCCACGTAGATGGAAGGCGAGCGATGGTCCTCGTACTCGACCTCCGCCTCCGCGAGCGCCGTGTGGTGCACGGTGCACCAGTTGACCGGTCGCAAGCCCTTGTAGAGCAAGTCGCCTTCGACAAAGCGCGACAGCTGTCGCACGACCTCGCCCTCGTAGCCGACCTCGATGGTCGCGTAGACTTTCTCCCAGTCGGTCAGCACACCGAGGCGGCGAAACTCCTCGCGCTGGATGTCGATGTAGTTGCGCGCGTAGCGGGCGCAGGCATCACGAATGTTGATGCGCGTCATCGACGCCTTGTCGGCGCCGAGCTCCTTGTCGACCTGCACCTCGATGGGCAGCCCGTGACAGTCCCACCCCGGCGTGTAGGGCGCGCGAAAGCCGGCCATCGTCCGATCTTTGATGACGATGTCCTTCAAGATCTTGTTGAGCATGTGCCCGTGATGCAGGTGCCCGTTGGCGTACGGCGGGCCATCGTGCAGGATGAACAACGGCGCCTTGGCGCGCGACTTCTGGATGCGCTCGTAGAGCTTGTCGCCCTCCCAACGCGAAATGTACTTGGGCTCCTTTTTGGCGAGCCCCGCGCGCATCTCGAACTCGGTCTTGGGAAGATTGAGCGTATCTTTGTAGTCCGTCATGGACGCCTCACGTGCCTACTCCTGCTCGTTCTCTTCGGGAATGATGAGCAGCTTGCGAAACAGGCCGGCGCCTTCCGAGCGCGTCGTCACGCCAGCCACTTCTTCGAGCGTGATATGGAAGATACGCCGATCGTGGGCCGACATGGGGCTCAAGCGCACCACCTTGCGCTCCTCGAGCGCGCGGGCCGCCAACCGTCGAGCCAAGTCGGCGAGCGCGTCCCGACGCCGTTGCCGATAGCCACCGGCATCGATGACCACGCGCTTACCTTCTTCGGCCTCGCGCGACATCATGCGATTGACGAGAAACTGCAACGCCAGGATGCCTTCGCCCTTGCGGCCAACGACGCGCGTCTCATCCGCACCACGCAAGTCGAATTCCAGCTCCTCGTCGCTCTCACCGACGCGGACAATCTCCAACGACAAGCCCATGTGGCGCGTCAAATCGGTGAGCACGGTGCGGGCCTGCACAGCGAGCGCGCCCCCGTCGCCCTCGAGCGCCGGACGAGGCGGCGCCTTGACGGCTCCGGGCGCATCGAGATTGAGCAGCGCCTCGATACCATCACCCTCGGCCTCACGCGGACCGCGGCGATGTCGATCGTCATCGCGACCACGCGCCATGCGCGGCGGACGACCCTCGCCCCCATGCGGGCGACTCTCACGATGTCGACCTGCGCCACCACCCCCGCGGCGACCGCGCCCACCGCCACGCTCTTCGTCGCCACGATGCGGCTCGCGATCGCGATGCCACTCGCGCTGGCGCTCCTCATCGGCCGTGGCGGCACGCCCTTCACCTGAGGGGGCGGCGCCGGCCTCGATGTCGACGGCGATGACGACCACGCGCTCGAGGCCTTCCCCGCGCTCGGAGAGCACCTCGTAGCGAAGGTCAGCACGCGAGACGCCGAGCTCCTCGCATGCATGGATCGCTGCCTCGGCAGCGCTGCGACCACGAAACTCACGACGCGACATCGTTACCTCGATCCTGGTCGTCCCTGTAATGAGAACCTAAAGGGCCACCTGCCGCCGGTTGATAACCAGCTGTTGGGCGATGGTCAAGACGCTGTTGACGAGGATGTAGAGCACCAGCCCGCTCGGCAGCGCGATCATAAAGACGGTCAGCATCACCGGCATGACGTAGAGCATGATTTTCGCCTGCTGCGAATCGGGCGTCGGCGTGAGCTTTTGCTGCACGAAGGTGAGCGCCCCGAGTACCAACGCCATGATCGGGAACGGCTCTTTCGCGGTGAGATCCGGCACCCACAAGAACGATTGTTGGTACAGATCGACCGCGGTCCACAACGTGCGATAGAGCGCAAACCACACCGGCATCTGCATGAGCATCGGCAGGCAACCACCAAACGGGTTGACGCCCTTCTCGCGGTAGAGCTTCATGAGCTCGACCTGCTGGCGCTCGC
Source organism: uncultured Bdellovibrionales bacterium (assembly GCA_964357695.1). Taxonomy (GTDB): domain Bacteria; phylum Myxococcota; class XYA12-FULL-58-9; order XYA12-FULL-58-9; family CAYHNK01; genus CAYHNK01. The sequence continues at coordinate 24,273 of CAYHNK010000011.1, forward strand.
GATCGCCCTCGAAGCGGACCTTGAGCTTGTCCATCTCCGGCTTGAGGAGCTGCATGCGGCGCATCGACACCGCGCTCTTGTAGGTCACCGGAAAAAGGATGAGCTTGACGAGTAACGTCAGCAGCATGATGGCCATACCCCAACTTGCCGTCCAGCCGTGGAACGTGTTGAGCAGGAAGACCATCGGTCGGGAGAGAAAGCCGAGCGGGATACCCCAGAGATTGTAGTCGATGGCCTGCGCCAAGAGCGGCGAGACACGCTCGAGCTCCTGCTGCCTCTTCGGGCCGACAAACAGCGCCAGCTTGCGCTCCACGCGCTCACCGGCAGCCAGCGTCTTCTCGCCCAGCCCGAGCGACAGCGTCATCGCCTCCGCGGTGGCGCTCGCCTCACAGCCAAGCGTCTGCGCATCGGTGGCCACCGCCGCGACAACGAAGTACTGACGATCGAGCCCACCCCAGACTCCGGGCTGCGTTGACAACCAGGCTTGGGTCTCCAAGTCCGACGCGTGCAGGCGCTTGAGCGAGCCGCCGACATCGCACAGCGCCCCGACGATGTCCGCCTGCGGCGAGAACATGCTGCCCTTCTCCTTGGGCACGGGCAAGCGAAAGCGCAGCGCGCCGCGGGTCGTTGCGGGCTCGGGTCCGTCGTTGTGCAGCGTCACGACATAGTCGAGCACGTAGGCGTCGGTGCGTGGGGTTATCTGCACCTCGGCCACAACTCCGGAGCTCGTCCGCCGGGTGAGCACGAGCGTGCCCTGCCGATCGACGAGAGTGTAGCCGACCACGGCCTCACCGCCGACGTCGACGTCAAGCACCGCCTGGCCCGCTGGCGTACCCTCTTGCGCGTGCGGCACGAGAGAGACCGGCTTCTGCGTGCCTTTCGCCTCGCCACGCTCGAGATAGCGGCTGAGATCGAGCTGCACGAGGGCGCCGCGCTCGCTCGACACGGTGCCAGACACGAGCGGCGTCGCGAAAGTGACGAGCGCTGTCGGTGCTGCTTCGAGGGTCGGTGCCACCACGGGCACCGCCTGCTCGAGCGTCGCGGGCGCCGCAGGTGGCACGACCACGGGCGCGGCAACGGTCACGGGTGCGGCCTTGTGCGGCGCTTTGGGCGGCGGCACGATGAAGTACTGCCAGACGAGAAAGATCCCGAGCGACAGGGCGATGGCGGCAAAGAGGCGTTGTTGCTCGCTCATAGATGTTTCCGCACGCAGCAAGAGAAGGTTGACGGAACCGGATCGAGACCGCCCGGGTTCCACGGATGACAACGCGCGACCCGCGCAGCAGCCAAGTAGACCCCACGCGTCGCACCGTGTTGTCTCACCGCCGCCTCTGCATAGACAGAGCACGACGGGTGAAAGCGACACTGACCACCGAGCAACCCGCCGAGGGTCAAGCGATAGAGCCAGAGGAGCGCAACGAGGAGGCGCTGTGCGAGTCCGAGCCTTTGGCCTTGCGAAGTAGCCATATCAGCTCCTCACGCAGCTCTCGAAAGCTAGCGATCGCTGCGCCGGGAAAGGCGACGACCACATAGTCATCTCCAGGTCGAAGCTCGCAAGACGAGCCGCGCAGGATCTCGCGCAAACGCCGACGCACCCGATTGCGCACCACCGCGTTGCCAACACGTCGGCTCACGGTCAGGCCAACGAGCGAGCGAGCGCCAACTCCGCCCGTCACCATCAGCACCATCTGCCGTCCGCGATAGCGCTTGCCCGAGTGTTGTGCGCGCAAAAAGTCGGCGCGCCGTCGCATACGCTCCAGCACGCACGGTACTCGTCGCGCTACTTGCTCGCGACACGCACGGTCAGTCGCTTGCGTCCCTTGCTGCGGCGACGCTTGATGACCTTTTGACCAGCGGCGGTCGCCATGCGCTTGCGAAAACCATGCGTGCGCTTGCGGCGACGATTGTGCGGTTGATAGGTCCGCTTCATGTCTATCTACTTCCTTTCCGGATCTGCTCCGCGAGGGCGCGCATCTTACCCATGGGCGCCCCATTGTCAACCGATCTCGCGCGATCGCGGGCGATCCCCATGAAATGGGCGCGAAATCACGCTCGCCATGCACAGTCGGTGCGACAAGTCTCTTGACGGCCACCGCAACGTCATCTAACACCAGGGGTCCACTCAACGCACTCATCGCGAGTGCCCGGGGGGGCTGTGAACGCGCTGTCGCACGCTCGTCAATCGATCTCGAAACCGTCGCCTGCAACCCTCGCCCTAGCTCTTGATACCTGTGGATATCTCTGTGTGCAGCATGTGCACAGGGTCGACTCAACGTCTTGTTCTCGCGTCTCTTTCTCCTCCTTTGTCGGTGGGTGTGAATAACATCATGTCGTCTGTCACGCTGTCGCCGTCCGCCCTCTGGGAGCGCTTTCTCGGCACGCTCGCGTCCCATGTGTCGCCGCACGTGCTGGAGACTTGGTTTCGCCGGCTGCGCTGCCTCGAGGTGCAAGACGGCCGCGTCGTGCTGGAGGTGCGCGATCGTTTTGCCCGTGACTGGCTCGACGATCACTACCACGATGTCGTACGCGAGGGCCTCTCGCGCGAGCTCGGCGAGCCCGTGACGGTCGAGTGGGTGATCAATCCTCAGGCCGAGCGCGCTGCGCCCACCGAATCGCCCGCCGCCCTGCACGAAGAGCCCAGCTCGGTGTCTGAATCCGCCGATGCCAGCAACGATCGCCGGCGCCACCTCAATCCACGCTACACCTTTGACACCTTCGTCTCGGGCCCCTCCAATCAATTCGCGTTCGCTGCGTCGAAAGCGGTCGCCGAGCATCCGGCGAGCTCGTACAATCCGCTCTTTCTCTTCGGTGGCGTCGGGCTCGGTAAGACGCACCTCTTGTGCGCCATCGGCCATCAGATCCTCGCCGAGCGGCCCAAAACGCGCATCATCTACTGCTCGAGCGAGCAGTTCATGAACGAAGTGATCAACGCCGTGCGCTTCTCGCGCCTCGATGAATTCCACGCCAAGTATCGGCGCAACTGCGACGTGATCCTCGTCGACGACATTCAGTTGCTCGCCGGCAAAGAGCGCACGCAGCACGAGTTCTTTCACATCTTCAACACGCTCTACGATTCGCAGCGCCAGATCGTCGTCACGAGCGACAAGCTGCCGCACGAGATCCCGGACATCGAAGAGCGGCTACGCAATCGCTTCCAGTGGGGCCTCATCGCCGATATTCAGCCGCCCGAGATCGAGACGCGCGTCGCCATCTTGCGCAAGAAAGCCGAGGCCGAGCGGCTGCCGCTGACCGACGACGTCACTTTCTTTCTCGCCAAGAACATTCGCTCCAATGTGCGCGAGCTCGAAGGGGCGCTCATTCGCGTCACCGCCCACGCGTCCTTGACCGGCTCGCCCATCACCGTCGACTACGTGCGCACGGTGCTCGGCGATATGCTCGTCAGCCGCGCGCAGCTGTGCTCGGTCGAGTCCATCCAGAAGATCGTCGCTGGCTACTTTCAGGTGAAGGTCGCCGATCTGAAGAGCGAGCGTCGCCAGCGCGTGCTCGTGCGGCCCCGTCAGGTGGCGATGTATCTCGCCCGCAAGCACGCCGGCGCTTCGTACCCCGAGCTGGGCAGCCGCTTTGGTGACAAGGACCACACGACCGTGCTCAGCGCCTGTCGCAAGATCGAGGCCTTGCTCACGAGCGACGGCACGCTGCGAAAACAGATCACGGACCTCGAGCGTCAGCTCGACGTTGCCACCACGTAGCCCCCACCAACCGAAGCCACTCTCGCCGCGACTGCCGCGAATTCCTCGCGCCGCCGAGTTTCGCCACGTCGATCCGTCGAGTGACACGCCGTGCGCGCTGGCGATCGGCGTCAAAGCACAGTACAAGATCGGCAGGAGGTCGAGCCATGTTCATCAGAAGACTTTATGGGGCAACGTTCGCCTTGTCGGCCCTGCTCCCGCTCATGGCGGCCTGTATGGACAACGAGAACGCCACGTCGGCACCGGGTCGGTGCAATGACACCAACGACTGCGATCCTGGCGTCGTGTGCATTCAGGGCACCTGCCGCGCGCTCTGCGCATCAGACGCGGGGTGTCGCGCGGACGAATCCTGCGTGGACCGTACGTGCCAACCCGCCAACGGCGAGTGCACAGCGAGTGCCGATTGCGTCGCACCGGGCCCGTGCGAAGTCGCCGAAGGATCTGTCTGCCAGGGGGGCGCGTGTATCTACCTGCCATTTGCCTGCTCCCAGGGCGCTCCCCTGGACCCCTGCCTTGCGTCCGAGGGGACCTGTGACCCGACGCTCGGTGGCGTGTGCCTACAGCAAAGCTGCTGCGTGTTTCCGCCGCGCTGGTCCTCCGGCAGTCTCGACCCGGCGCCCGCGTGTCCACTCGCAGGTGACGATGCCAACGGCGACGGCATGCTGGGGCTCGGGGAGGAGTGGGCGGGCCGCTGTGAGCACACCGGCGCGTGCATCGGCTGTACGACTCTCGCCCAGTGCGCCGACACCAACGCGTGCACGCTGGATGACTGCGTTGACGGCCGGTGCGTCCACGATACCTCGGCCAAGCTTGGCGTGCCCTGCGCGGTCGTCGCTAGCGGCGACGCGGTATGTGTCGCTGACGGCCAAGGCATCGCCTGCCGTCTGATCCCGGGGCAACCGTGCGTTACCGACACCGATTGCGTCGCACAGGCATGCGAGTGCGCGAACGACGGTTGTTCATCGCGCGCGTGCCACGAGGCGGGCTGTGCGACGTGCGAGTACAGCGCCGATGGCCTGGGCCTCTGCGACCCCACGAGCGCCACCCTCGCTGGCGAGGACTGCACGGCGGCGGGAACCGCCTGCACGGCCTCGCGACAGTGCGGCTTCGCCGACGGTCTCGCGTGCACCGCCGATGCGCAGTGCGGCAGCGGGCATTGCGAGTGCGTCGATCTGTTCTGCGGCGCACGCCTATGTAGTCCCGTGGCATGCCCGTGCGCGTTCAACCAGACCGGGGACAGCCTGTGTGACGGCGCTTTGGCCGCCGGCACCGATGACCCAGAGACGTGCAGCGGCACGGCGGCATCGTGTACGGCGGGTGCCTGCTATGATCTCGTCTACCAAGCGCACGGCCAGGCACAGTGCATCGCTCTGAGCGGCGTGGTCGTGAGCGACGCGAGCAACAGCTTCTGCCGCTTCGCTCTGAGCGGCTGCCCGTCGGGGTGGACGGCGTTCCAGAGCTGGTCGACGACGACCGCGGGCTCTGCAACCTACTACAACGAAGCCGCGAATGGCGACAACGGCTTCGCCGGCGGGTGCTGCGGCCAGAACAATGCTTGCACTCTCAACGCGGCAACTTGCTCCACGTCGTCCCATACCTGGAGCAATGCAGCCACGGAGTCCGCGGCATGCTCGGGCACGAACGTGATCGGTGGGCGGGATATTGGCAGCTGCGACAACGGTACGTGCGGCTCGCAGGACTGTACTGGCGCGACCTCCGTGACCCCGTCAGCGACGAGGACACAGATCGGGTGTTACTGAGCCAAGCTCGCGGCGGGTCTAATTGCCACGATAGCGCTCCCCAGGCGGTGGCGCCCAGGCGCCGTACCGTCGCCTGGGAATGATTTCTGTGCTCACGACATGGACTAGGGCGGGCCGCACAACGGTGCAGGAGAGACCCATGTCCCTGAACAAACAGCGTCCGTTGACCCTCGCTGCGACGCTAATGCCGCGCTCGCCCGCTTTGCCGTCGCTGTGCCTCGGCCTCCTGCTGCTCGCCGGGTGCAGCAGCGGCACGGTCGAACCGGGAGGCTCTGCTCTGACGGTGGACGCCGATCACGACGGCTACACGACCCAACTCGACTGCGATGACGACGATGCCGCGGTGCATCCGGGGTCCACCGAAGTCTGTGGTGACAGTGTCGACCAAGACTGCGCAGGTGGCGATCTCGTGTGTCCGACTGACACCACGGCGCCGATGTTGAGCGGCGGTCAGCCGAGCGGAGTGCTCCCTGGCGGTACGACACAAGCGACCTTGCGCGTCACGACCAACGAGGCGGCCACTTGCAAGTGGGATACGTCAGCAGGGACCGCGTATGTCGCGATGGCGAGTACGTTCACGACCACTGGCAGCACGTCACACAACACTCCGATCACGGGCTTGGCGGACGGGCAGAGCTACACCTACTACGTCCGCTGCCAGGATGCTGTCGGCAACGCCACGACCTCGGACTACGTTGTGACCTTTGACATTCGTACGGACGCGGGGCCCATCGTCGTCTCGCTCGTCGCCAGCCGAGCCTCGGGCGTGGCACCGCTGTCGGTGTTCTTCGATGCGTCGGGCACCACGGATACCGCGGTGACCTCCCAACCCTTCCATGACCTCGAGTATCGCTGGGAGTTTGGCGATCCGGCGAACGGTGCCACCTGGGCGTACGGCGCCCAACCCAGCGTGAGCCGCAAGAACCTGGCCACAGGTCCCGTGGCCGCGCACGTGTTCGAGACGCCCGGAACCTACACGGTGGCTTTGAGCGTCTTTGATGGTACCCACACGGCCACCGCCGAGACGACCATCACCGTGAGTGACCCAGAGGTGGTCTTTGCCGGCACGAGCACGATTTGCGTTGCGGCAAGCTCCTTGCCTGTCGCGGGAGCGGATGGCTGTCCCGCCGGGGCCAACACGGCACAACAATCCTCCTTTTCCGCCGCGCTCAGCAGCTACGCCACAACAGGCACAAGAGTGCTGTTCAAGCGAGGCGACACTTTTTCCAACGCCAGCACGTCCTCCATTGCAGATGCTGGCCCCGGAACCCTGGGCGCCTACGGAACGGGGGCACTGCCGATCGTGCAAGCAAGCAACAATACCGTCATCCGTTTTGGCACGGACCTCGCTGACTGGCGCGTGATGGATCTAACGATTGACGGTATGTCAGGTGCATCTTCGGCTGGGTTCGCGTCTAGCACCAACGCTGTCAGTCAGATCACGATGCTCCGTATGGACATTAAGAATGTCGGCAGAGGTTATGGCTTCACCTTTTTTGATACCATCATCGCCGACTCGCGCCTCGACCATATCGTCGCCAGTGGCTATCAAGGCATGCTAGCCGGATATCGTTTTGCCATACTCGGCAGCTCATTCACCGATGCGACACTGGGCCAGACCATGCTCAGGTTCCCGAGGGCTGTCAAGGTAGTCATCAGCAACAATACTCTCAGCGGCTCTGCACCAACCTACGAATTGGTCAAGTTGCATGGACTCACTTGGTGTGAGACGGGTTGCGACTGGGAAGTCGATACTGCGCCGGTCGATGCGGTGTGGAATAATGGCACAACCACTTTTGGCTACTCTGAAAAGGTGTTGCTTTCTGACAACAAACTAGTAGGGGGGACTTCATCCCCTTGGATGATGACCGCAGGTCCCCAGAACGGCACGTGGGATGAGCGGGTCCGCGACGTCATCTTCGAGC
>CAYHNK010000012.1:0-8786 GCA_964357695.1 uncultured Bdellovibrionales bacterium
CTGTTCATCCAAGAGCACGAGCAGCTCGTGCGTCTTGCGGTAGATCTCGCCCAGCCACTGGATGGCGAGTGCATCCGGCGTCAGGATGAGCACGCGCGCCGCGCGGCCCTCTTGACGCAGCCCCGCGTAGATGAGCGCGGCCTCCACCGTCTTGCCGAGACCGACCTCGTCGGCGAGCAGCATACGCACTGGATCGCTCTCCACGGCGCGCCGAGCGACATCGATTTGATGGGGCAGCCAATCGACACGCGCCCCAAGGAGCGCCGCATGACCGGGTCGACGGGCGACTCTCAGGAGCTCGAGGCCCTGTAGCCGCGCGCGCACGACCTCAGGGTGCACGAGCGTCAGCGTGGCGAGGCGCTCTTTGGCACCGATATCGCGCACCTCGGGCACGAGATCGCTCTCCACGACCTGCTCGCCGTCATCGAGCTCGTACGTCAGCAACCCCACCGTATCGTCGCCGACACAGCGCGAGACGCGGCGCTCGCGACCCTGCGGATCGAGCACCCGCTCGCCCTGGCCGATCTGATAGCGCAAGATGACGGGCTCGGCGGCACGCGTCGTGTACCGGCGTTCTTCCTGCAGCCGCAGAAACTTGACCCGTACCTCGGTGCCCTCGGTGCCCATCACGACGCCGATTCCGAGTCCAGGATCGGCTGGACACCAGACGAGCTGGCCCGTTTCGCGGGGGACCTTTTGGCGACTACTCATCCCTCGTCCACTGCCCGCGGCGACGTCGTCGTGCCAGTCAGCAGCATGCGCCGCGCGGACCGGCTACCTTGCCAGAGGGGACTCGCGGGCGCAAGATAGACGCCGACCCGTCGGGAAATTGCAGTCAAAGCCAAAGGCGGTTACCTTCGCGCGCGCAAGGGGCGAGAAATGCCACACGTCGATCTCCTAGAGCTGCCGTACTTTGAGGGCATTTCTGTCGATGCGCTGGTGAGTCTCGTCGACAAGATGGAGCCCGCTCCGTATCGTGTAGGCGACGTGCTGGTACGAGAGGGCGAGAAGGCGCCACCGCCGTTGTTCATCGCGACATCCGGGCGCGTCAGTATCATCAAGCGCACGGCCAGCAACGGTGAGCGCACGCTGGCGGAGCTCGACAGTCCAACGTTGTTCGGCGAAATCGAGCTGTTCTGCCAAATACCAGCGGTGGCCACCGTACGGGCACTGACGGCCGTGCAGACCTATCGCTTGACGCGCGCGACGTTCGATCAGCTCTTTGCTCAGAAACACGCAGCGCTCACGCAGTTCACGCTCAACGTTGCGCGCGTGGCCTGCCACCGACTGGCGGTCGCGGACGAAATGCTCGCGCGCTTTCTTGCCGACCAAGATCTCGCCGACGCACGGCGCACCATCTTCTCATCGATGGGCGCCAAGCATCACTGGCCTGAAATCACCGGGGCCTTCAAACGGCCGACGCGATAAAGTCACCGACGGCGCGCGTACCGAGGCGACCGCCGACATCACTCGTCGTCTGATTCTCCACCACCGCGCGCTCGACGGCGCGCTCCACCGTAAGAGCTGCCTCGGCGAAGCCGAGATAGTCGAGCATCATCGCGGCCGTCAAAATCGCGCCGATCGGGTTGGCGACGTCCTTGCCCGCGTACTTCGGCGCCGAGCCATGGACCGGCTCGAACAGTGACACATTGCCAGGATTGAGATTGGCGCTCCCGGCCATGCCGAGACCGCCCTGCAGTTGCGCGCCAAGATCGGTGACGATATCGCCGAACATGTTGTTGGTGACGATGACCTCGAATTGTTCGGGCCGCTTGATCATCTGCATCGTCAGGGCGTCGACGTACAGATGTTGCGCCTCAATCTTGGGATATTCGCGCGACACCTCGTCAAAGACTCGCTGCCACAGATCGTGAGCGAAGCGTACCGCGTTGGACTTGTCGGCCATGGTGACCTGGCGTCGTCCGTGCCGCACGGCGTATTCGAAGGCGGCGCGAACAATGCGCTCGACGCCCTTGCGTGTGTTGACGTCCTCGTTGATGGCCACTTCGTCGGGCGTGCCCTTTTTGAAATTGCCTCCCATACCAACGTAGAGACCTTCGGTGTTTTCGCGCAATACGACAAAATCGATGTCCGTCGCGCGCTTCTCCTTGAGTGGGCAGAGCCGATCGCTCAGACAGCGCACGGGTCGCAGATTGATAAAGAGGTCGAGCTCGAAACGCATCGCCAACAGGATCTCGCGGCCGTGGCGCATATCCGGGACGCGTGGGTCGCCGAGCGCGCCCAGGTAGATAGCGTCGAGCTCACGGCGAAAGCGCTCCATCTCGCCGGGGGGCAGAGTCGTACCATCCTTGAGATAGCGCTCGGCCCCGTAATCGAGGTGCTCGAGCTCGAGCCCCAGGCGATGCGACACGCCGACCGCCTCGAGAACCTTGACGGCCTCACGCGTCACGTCAATGCCGATACCGTCCCCCGCGATGACTGCGATCTTCTTCGTCATGGCTCGGCGAACTATCAACCGCCGATGGCTCGTGTCAACGAACCATCGCAATTGACCCCCGCCACGGGCCCTGCTAGCTGTCCCGCATGCGCCAGACAGCCCTATGGTTCGCCTTGCTCGCCAACATTTCGTGCGCTCACTCGCTCATCCAAGGAACTGAGGTCCGCGATACCCGCGAAAACCGCGAGGTGTACGACGTGGTGCAGAAGCTGCGCGAAGGACTGACGTCCCGCGATGCCGACGCGGTGATGGCGTTGATCTCGGAGAAGTACTTCGAGACCCTGGGGACGACTGATCCGAACGACGACTACGGCTACACCGCGCTGCGCGACAAAGTCATCCCGGAACTCTTTGGCGCCGTCCAGGAGATGCAGCTCGCCTTCGAGGTGTACGAAATCGACGTCGAGGACGATCGCGCCCACGTCGATGTGCGCTATCACGCCCGTGCACAGATCAATTTACCGAGTGGTACCCAATGGGCAAGCAACAAGGAGTTCAACCGCATCGAGCTCGTGCGCGACGGCGACACGTGGAAAATCGTCAGCGGCTTGTAGAGAGCATCTCCGACAACAATAGACTCGGCTGATAGGCGAGCAACGCCTGCGGGTCGATGTACGTGCCATCGATTTGGATACCGAAGTGTAAGTGAGGTCCGGTCGCTCGACCGCTCGAGCCGATCGCACCAACGCGAGCGCCACGCTCGATGGTCTGGCCTTCCTGCACGTCGACGCTACTCAGATGGAAATACACCGACACGATGCCATCACCGTGATCGATGAGCACGGCGCTGCCGATGTAGTAGAAGTCGCGCGCGACGAGCACGACGACGCCGCGGTTGGCCGCCCGCACTTCGTCTCCACGGGCTCCATCTATATCGATGCCGCGGTGCTGACTCTTGAGGGCGCCGTTGAATGTTCGGCGCGCGCCGAATGGGCTCGTCACGCGGTTGTCGACCGGCAGGGTGAACGGCTCGTCCCAGAATCGCTGCTCACTGCGACGCGACAGGGCTGCACGAATGTGCTCGCGCTCCTCATCGACGCGTGGCGGCGCAGCTCCGGCAAACTTCGGGTCAACGCGCAAGCTCGACGATGGGTAGGTGCCAGCGACGACACGTACCCCGGAGAGCAGCTCCTCCGCGCCCCAGCGCACAACAATCTCGTAGCTCGCCGGCTCGAGAGAGAGAGCCACCGGTAACAGCACGTGCCAGCGGTCACCCACCGGATGACCCGAAAACACCTGGCCCTGCCACACCGCAGCGGGTGGTGGTCCGTGCCGCTCGGTTGCCACTTCCACAACAAGCAACGAGCCCGCCGCCACCTCCGGCGCATGCACGACGAGAAGGTCACCCTCCTCGCGGATAACCCAGCCACTCGTCGGCGCCGCCATGACAGCGCGCGCAGCAAAAAGCACCACGAGCCATGGGATCCGGAGTGCACTCACACCCGACACGCTACCAGGCGGACGGCAAATCACAACTTCCCGGCTGTGCACGCGCGAGCCCGCACCGACGCACACCGAAGGCCGCGCGTGTGAACGCCGTCTCGCCGAGCTGTCGCAGGGACAACAGGCGAGCGACGAAATGCCGGTAGTCGCGGTAGGAGGTGGTCGTGCCCACGCGATTTCTTACCTCGTGCTCATAGTGCCACCGCACGGCCCGCTGAGCCGCCACAAAGCAACACAGAGCGTAGAGTGCTTCGCGCTCGCGTGCACGCAACGGTCGCAATCGCTCGTAGCCCGCCACGAGCGCGATCGCATGCGCGATCACGAGTCGGTCGTGCAAGAACGCCCAATCGACGACGGCAGCGGCGAGATCATAGGCGAGCGCGCCGGTGCACGCACCGTCAAAACCCAAGGCGCCACACAGACGACCGTTCTGGAAGCGCGCCTTATCGACGCCGAGATGGCCGTGAATAGCGCCCGTGGGCAAGTCGTCCTCCCACTCACGATCGCCGAGGTCCTCGAGACACAGATGGAGATCGCGTCGCTGCACCTCATCGGGCGTTGCGGCCAGAGACGCTTCGAGCACGCGCCGCGCGCGTGCGGGTGCTTTTCCATTACGACGGCGACGGCGCAGGCCACGCACCGCGAGATGCATGCTCGCCAGGAATTCTCCCACCTGCGTCGCGTGCGCGGCGGAGATCTCAAACACCGCGACCTCTCGGCCGAGCGTGGGCAGAAACAGCGACAAGTGCCGCCGCGGCCCGAGCGGCAGCACCCGACCACGCCGGCCCGCCTCCAGCATCGAGGGCACGGGCAAATCGCGCTCCCGCAACCGCGCGAGCAGCACCTCTTCGAAGCGCGCGTCGCTGCGGGGACGATCCTCGAGGATGCGCAAAGTGAATTGTCCTTGCGTGGTCGTCACATCGTAGAGCGTGTGGGCACCGCGGTTCGAAATGGCGCGTGCGGCGACGAGCGATCCGATGCGGTACGCCCGTACGTGGCGTGCTATAGCTTGGAGCGACAGCGCCGTGCGAGCAACCATCTGTGGATGGTAGCCCAAAACGCCGAAGGAAACACGTTCACGCCGAGACCCGGCACAAGGGTCCGAGGAGATTGAAGACATGAGTCGCGTCAACGCCGGTGATGACACCGATTCGTACTGCAGCCGCTGCGGACTCGAGCTCGCGCACGTGGTGGTCGCCATGAATGGCGCGCGCATCGTGCGCGTGGAGTGCAAGACATGCCACACCGTACACGCCCATCGCAGGGGCGCTCCGAGCGCGCACGAGCCACGAGCCCGCGGAAGCGCTCCCACGCGCGTGCCGGTGCACGAACGAGAATATGAGCGGCTCTTGACGGGCAAGGACCCCGCGACGGCTCGCCCGTACGCCCCGCAGAGTCTGCTCGACGCCGGCGCGCTCGTGCGTCATCCGACGTTCGGCGTCGGCATTGTGTCGCGCGTGCTCAGCGACGACAAGGTGCAAGTCATCTTTCGCGACGCGGCGCGCGTGCTCGTGCATGCCCGTTCGTAGTGTCCCACATCCACCCACCTTGCGAGCACGTGCGTCATCGAAAGAAGTTGATCTTTTTGCGCCGCATTCGCATGCTAGGGGGTAAGAGAGCAAAAGCGCGAGGGAGAAATGGCGACTCCACAGCTGACGGAGGGAACATCGCCCGCATAGCTAGAGCGATCGAGTAGACAGGGCGTGCCCTGTAAGGGCCGCGATGACGTTTGGGAGTGCTGCGCCTGCTACGGGCGTGCGGGGGACTGTCTCGAGGTTGTCGTCTCAGCGAACGCGTGTCGATGTCAAAAGGAATGGCGCAGCAACCACGACGGCGACGAGCCAAACCCACGCTTGCACTTCGTCAATCCGCCGCCCACGCGGCGCGCACTGGCATACCCCGACGGGCCCGTCATGCGACGCCGAGCCCAGCACCCGCGACCAAGGAACGTCTGCGCGACCCGGAACCGACCGACATCGAGATTGCGGCCGAGCAGTCGTTAGTCAACGAAGAGCAGGCGCCCAAGGGTCGTGCGGCGCGCCAGATCCCCGCGCCCGGGAAGGACTTGCTCGCCAGCTACATGGAGCAGCTCAGCGGCATCCCGCTCTTCACACCCGAGCAGGAGCTCCAACGGGCGCGCGAGCTCGAGGCCCTCGAGCACCACACGTGGGGACTCCTGTTGGCGACGCCGAAGGCGACGCAGATCTTGTGTCACGAGCTCAAGAGCGTGGAGCCCACCCTCGTCCCCAAGGTCGAAAGCCTGCTCACGAGCTATCGACGCACCGCCATGCAACGGCACGCGCGGCGACTGCCGCTCACCCACGCGCGGCGTCAGGTCATCGACAGCATCGTACCACGCCTGCGCGATGCGGACTTTGACAAGGAGCTGCTCGAGCGCATGATGCAGCGCCTGCGGCGCGAGGCCTGGGGGCGACGCGTCATCGACGCGAGTCCTGCATTTCGCCTGACCCACACCGACCTCGACGCCATCGAACGCTCACGGGCCGTCGCCTTGCGGGCACGCAACAACTTCGTGCGCGCGAATTTGCGCCTGGTGGTGAGCGTCGCCCGAAATTTCCATCACTTCCGCATCCCGTTCATCGACCTCATCCAGGAAGGCAATATGGGGCTGATGAAGGCTGTGCATCGATTCGATCACCATCGCGGCTTTCGCTTTTCGACGTATGCCCACTGGTGGATCCGCCAGTCGATCGAGCGGGCGATTATCAACAAGGGGAGCCAGGTGCGCCTCCCGGTGCACGTCATCGACTCCCGACGGCAGGTGGGAAAGGCGAGCGCCAAGCTGACGCAGCGGCTCGGTCGATCGCCAACCACCGCGGAGATCTCTCGGTCGGTGCGACTCCCGACTGGCAAGGTGGAGCAGATCTTAAGTGGCGTGCAGCAGGATCCGGTGTCGCTCGACGATTCGATTGCGAGCGACGACCCGCGTCGCTTTGTCGATCTGGTCCGCGACGATCGTCACCCGAGTCTCGACGAAGCGCTCATTCGTGAGAACACACACGAGCGCATTCGCGAGCTGTTGCATCTGCTCAACCCAATCGAAAAGGACATCATCCGGCGCCGCTTCGGACTCGGTGACGACAGCGATCAGACCCTCGACGAGATCGGCAAGCTCTACAACCTATCACGCGAGCGCGTACGACAGATCCAGGCCCAGGGCCTGATGAAGATGCGACGCATGGCCGATCGCCGCAAGATCAGCTGAGCGAGACACGCACGGCGGGTATCGCCCTAGCGCTGACACCCGGGACAGTAGTACGTACTGCGGCCACTCTGTACCACGCGACGGATCGCACGACCGCAACGCATGCACGCGGCGCGCTCACGTCCGTAGACCTGTAGCCGCTCGGAAAAATGGCCGAGCTCGCCATCGACGCTGGCGTAGTCACGCAACGTCGTGCCGCCCTCATCGATCGCTTGGGTGAGCGTTTCTCGAATCGCGACCATGAGGCGCTGCCAGCGCGCTTTGCCGATGGCGCCCGCGGCGCGCTGTGGATGGATGTGAGCGCGGTGCAGCGCTTCGCTGGCGTAGATGTTGCCGACCCCCACGATCCATCGCCCATCGAGCAGCAGCGCCTTGACGGATCGTCGCACCCCGCGCGTGGAAAGAAAGAGGGCTGAGACATCGAGGTCGTCGCTGAGCGGCTCCATCCCCAACCGTCGCAGCGATGGGTGCTCTGGGAGGTCGACGTCATCGACGAGATCCACGAGGCCGAATCGACGCGGGTCACGCAAGCGAATTTCCACGCCGTTCGAGAATCGCCAACCCACGTGGTCGTGTCGTTCGTACGGGGTCGCGTCATCGGCGCGCACGAGGCGACCACTCATGCCCAGATGCACGAGCACACGGGGATCGCACTCGAAATGCCACACGAGAAACTTCGCGCGCCGTTCGACCGCCAGCAGCCGACGTCCCACGAGACGTTCCCACTGCGCGACCGGCGGCACAGGCCGCCGCAGGCGTTCGTCGCGCACCCGCACCGCAACGAGCCGCTCCTGCACGACGGCGCGGATAAGCGCGCGCCGGGTAGTCTCGACCTCGGGAAGCTCTGGCACGACGGCGTTCTCGACCAGGCGCCTGGACTAAGCGCGCTGCGAGCTGGAGACGTCCAGCTGGCGTTCGTCGCCATGAACGATGACGATGTTTCGCCCCGCCCGCTTACCGCGGTACATCGCCTGATCGGCGGCCTCGATAAGCGACTCCTGGTCGGGCGCATCGCCCGGATAGGTGGCAACACCGATCGACGCCGTGACGCGAAGCTGCTTGCCTTGCCGCGCCAGGAAAGTATGGGTCGCGATCGCCTCGCGAATACGCTCGGCGATCCGTGCCGCCGCCTCCCTGCCGCTGTCGCGCAGAATCACGAGATACTCATCACCCCCATAGCGCGCCGCGACGTCATCTTCGCGTACGCACGCCCGCACGATATGCGCCACCTCCACGAGAAGCTGCGAGCCATCGAGATGGCCGTGCTCATCGTTGACTGCCTTGAGCGCATCGAGATCGATGAACATGAGCGAGAAGCTACCGTGCCCGGTATCCGCAAGCTCGATCTGACGAGCGAGCGCCTGACGCAGGTAGCGCATGTTGTAGAGCTTGGTAAGGTCATCGACGAAGGCTAGACTCTCCACCGCAGCCGCGCGGTCGAGAGCACTGAGTGCATAGGAGAACTGTCGACTCAAAAAACGCAGCGACTCGCGATCCAGCTCACTTGGCCGTCCGCCATTTGTGGCAAACAACCCGACCACGTAGGCGCTGTTGGACGGGTCCACACGCGCGAGCAATCCCTCACCGAGGTCGTGCTCGATGACAGCCGCGAGATCCACGAGCCCGCTGCCTGCGGTCGCTCGCGACGACGCCGTCAGC
>CAYHNK010000012.1:8796-13175 GCA_964357695.1 uncultured Bdellovibrionales bacterium
GGGAGGAGGCGGGCTGGGCAGCAAGCATCGCCGCGCGCTGGCGGCCTTCTCCGAGCCAAGCCCTGCCAGGTGCAGGAGCTCCATCGACCCGTCAGGAAGCAGCTTCGCTACGGCGGCGAGGGCTCCGAGCCGCTCACGCACGAGCGCGTCGACAAGCGCACGACACAGCTCGTTTCGATCGCCAAGGGTCACGAGGCGAGCTGCCGCCTCGGTCAGAGCGACTGTGCGACGTAGCTCGCTATTTTCGTGCAGCAGGCCACGGTACTCGTGACAGCGGCGCACGGCACGCTGCAAATGCTCGGCCGCGATGGGCTTTACGAGGTAGTCGAAGGCGCCCATCTTGATGGCGCGCACGGCGGTTTCGACGTCTTCGATGGCCGTGATGAGTAACACGCCGAGATCGGGATCGAGTTGCCGAGCTGCGGCAAGCACGCCCAAACCGTCGAGCCCCGGCAACACGAGGTCCGCGACGACAACGTCGAACGCGTTCGCCGGCAACGCCTCGAGGGCCTCCTCGCCACTCGTGACCGTGACAACGTCACAACCTCCGTGGCGCAGGAAATCGCCGTACATGCGGCGATCGAACCGGGAATCGTCTACGAGCAGTACGCGAGTGGCCATGGCACGAACCCAATGAAAATCGCGCGTCCGCACTGAAACGCGCCCCCATATGTACCGTAATCTCCTGGGACCCTACTGGGCAAGAGATCGAAAATCCGCTGTGCCGGTTTCTTGAGCCGGCGCCAAAAAGCGAGGTAACTGTCCGACATGAAGAAATACCTTCGACTATTTATCCAATCACCCACGCGAGATCTGTCGATTCGGCTGAAGGCCTTCGGCGCCATTGCCGCCATCGTCGTCGTCGTCGTGGCGACTCAGCTCGCCTATGTCCCGCGCCAGCAGAGCACGTTGCTCACCGAAGCCTTGCGGGAAAAGGGCTTTTCGCTGGGTCGCCTGCTCGCCCACGAGCTCGTTCCAAGTCTTGAATTCAACGACGCCGAGATGGCGCGTGAGGTCTTTTCGGGTGCCGCCCTCGATCGCGACTTTGCCTACGGCGCGCTCTTTGGCACCGCGGACGAGGTCATCGCACGCAACGGTGTCGATGATGCGCCAGCCAAAGAAGCCCTCGCCGCACTGGCCAGACAAAGAGCGGGCACCTCAAGGCAGGACGCAACCGAGTTGCAGGCAATGCGTCGTGGCGAGCTGCTTCTGATCCTGGCCCCCGTCGAATCGAAGATCCGCACGGACGGACGGTTCTTGCTCGCCCTGTCCACCGCGGCGGTCGAGGCCCATGTGGCCTCGGTTCGTCGAACGTCCATGATCATTGCATTCGTCTTCCTGCTGTTTGGCCTGATCATCGCGTTCGTCTTTGGCTCCTCGCTCGGCCGACGCCTGGGCGTCATCGCCGACTTGAGTGAAGTGGTGGCGCGCGGCGATTTGTCGCGCCCTCCGGTCATCGACGCGTCCGTCGATGAGGTCGGTCGCCTCGGGCAGGCCTTCAATCGTCTGTTGCACAGTCTCAAGACGCTCGAAGATCACGTCACCCGCGTGGCGGCCGGCGATCTGTCACAGAATGTCGCGATCGAAGGCGATCTGGCAGCGGCGCTCGTGCGCATGATCGCGAGCCAGCGCGACATGGTCAAGCAAATCGCCGAGACGGCCGTGCAGGTCAATTCAACAGCCGGCGAGTTCTTTGCCAACGCGCAGCAGCAGGAGCGGGGGGCCACCGAACAGTCGAGCTCCGTCGAGGAGACACGACGGACGATGGAATCGCTGCTCGACTCCGGCCGCCAGATCACCAAGACGTCGCAAGCCGTGCTGCAGAACGCCGAGCGGGCACAACAGAACAGCCAAGTCGTCGCCGAGCGCATCGCCGCACTCTCGACGCACACCCACCGCATCACCGAGATCCTGGACGTCATCAAAGACATTGCCAATAAGAGCGACTTGCTCGCGCTCAACGCGGCGCTCGAGGGCACCAAAGCCGGTGAGGCTGGTCGCGGGTTCTCCCTCGTCGCCAACCAGATGCAGCGCCTGGCCGAGAACGTCATGGGCTCGGTACGCGACATCAAGGAGCTGACGGCAACCATCACCGAGGCCACGCAATCTGCGGTGCTCGCCACCGAGGAGAGCACCAAGCTCGCCGCGGATACGACGCGCTCGACACGGCAGATCTCACTCATCATCCAGCAACAGCAGAGCGCCACCGAGGACGTGACCAAGGCTATGGACGACGTCTCGCAGATCGCGGTACAAACCGCGACGGGGAGCAAAGAGATCGTGGCGGCCACGACCGACCTCGTCAAGCTCTCGGAGCGGCTACAAGGCCTCGTGGGGCGATTCGTGCTCGACGGCTCGCGTCGGCCGACGGACTCATCCAAAGCAGGCTAGTCTCGAAGCACTCGCGTGCTTCGCGTTGTACCACCAATGCCCCCCGTCCGGACGGGGGAAAACAAGGAGAGAGCGCATGTTTGAGAAGAAGGCAGCATGGCACGGTGTACCCATGATGTTTCTTGCGGGCGCACTGACACTCGCACCGAGGGTATCACGCGCTGAGGAAGCCGCGGCGGCACCGGCAGCGAAGACCGCCGTCGAGAAGGCCGTCGAATCTGCCAAGATCAGCGGCTTTGCCGTGCCGTGGTTGCGCCTCGGCGAGGCGCCGGCCGACAACAAGGACGCACGCGCGGCGTTTCGTCTGCGCTACGCACGTGTCAACATCGACAGCAATCTCGCCAAGGACATTGCCGCGAAAGTCGTCGTGTCCCTCGAGGACCCGAAGAACCCACTGTTCGATATGCAGTTGGCATGGAAGAAGTACGACGCCGCCAACATCATCGTCGGGCAGTTCCGTCCCGCGTTCGGCGAGCTCGTACCCTCACCGTCCGCCGACTTGGTCATGATGGATCGACCGGACTACATGTCGAAGATGGACAAAAAGCGTCTGCGCGACATGGGCATCGTCCTCGGCACGGGCAAAGCGGGCCTCTACAACGGCCTGGTCAACTACTGGGTCGGCGTCATGAACGGCAACGGCGTCGCCAATGTCGGCTCGAACGACATCGACAAGGAAGGCAGCTATCGCGATTTGTTGTACGTCGGTCGCGTCATGTTGAATCCCGGCAAGGCATTCGCAGGCAAGAAGTTCGATGTGCGCATCGGGGCGAGCGCCATGCGCACGACCTCGCCGGCCCTCGAGGGCAAAGACGAGGCCGCGGTCCAGGACTTGGCCAAGGACTTTCTCGGCACGACCTACACGTTCAAGGCCACCCAGGTGAATCCGACCAAATGGACTGCGCCTCGCCGCCAGACTCAGCTCACCGGAGCTGAGTTCATGTTCAAGGCGTACGGTCTGTACCTCCAGAGCGAGTACTGGATGCTGCACTCGGAACCACGGCACGGCGCCACCGACGCCAACAAGAAGGACGCCGTCGCCTGGCACGCCGACATTGCGTACACGATCGCTCCCGTAAATACGCAGATCGCCTACCGCCTCGAGTCGTTCGACCCGAATCCGGACGCCGAAGACGACGAGATCGTCTCCTCGAGCATCGGCGTCAACTACTTCGTCAACGACAACATCGCGCTCTCGTTGTTTGGCACATCGACGGACGACCACGCCGGTACGGACGGTGTGGACAAGCCCAACAACCACTTCGACGCACGCATGGTGGTGAAGTTCTAACCACTACCCGCAGCACCTAGATCTCGCGACGCCCCCTGGCTCCGTTAGCGAAACCAGGGGGCGTTTTTTTGCGGCTAGGACACCACGTTGCCAAAGTGCTTGCGCTCGACGGTCTCGTAGTAGTCGATGACCTGGCGAACGTAGGCGCGCTTGCGCCGGTACGTGCCGGGGAAGAAGCTGCGCTTGAAACCGTAGACGATGATCGACTTGAGATCGTGGCGGCTTAGCCCCAGGTGCTCGACTGCCAGCGCGAGCTCACGGCTGACGGTCGTGTTGCTGACGGTGCGGTTGTCGGTGCAGATCGTCGTCGACAGCCGATGCTGCCTGAGCAGTCGGAAGCTGTGCTCACCGACGCCCTTCATGTCGGGTGTGGTCTGCAAGTTGCTCGTCAGACACACTTCGAGCGTGATGCGCCGGTCGGCGATGTACTCGCCGAGCTGCTCGACGTAGCTCTTGCGGTCGTCGATGCTCGTGTCAGTAATCGCGTCCGGGTCGAGCAGGTACGTCCCGTGGCCGATGCGATCCGCATGCAGAGCGGTGATCGCCTGAAAGATGCTCTCCGGTCCGTAGGCCTCGCCGGCGTGCACGGTCTTTTTGAGAAAGTTGCGGTGCGCAAACTGAAAAGCGGGCGCATGGTCGACTGCCGGATAGCCTGACTCCTCGCCTGCGAGGTCAAAGCCAACGACCTGCAAGCCGT
>CAYHNK010000012.1:13185-30505 GCA_964357695.1 uncultured Bdellovibrionales bacterium
GCCGTGCTCATCACGCGCGATGACCGCGGCCCGCGCGAGCTCGAGCGACGCGAGGCTGTAGATCTCCTTGGGCCGCGAGTACAGGTGCGCGTTCATCAAGTTCCGATAGTACTCACTGAACTCGGGCCGAAACATGCGCATCGCCGAGCAAATGATGCCGTATTCGAACGGCGGCTCAACACCGTCGCGAATGACCGGGCGCGCGTTGAACTCGTCACGGGCCCGCCGCAAGCCTCGATCGACGGCTTTGAGCACCATGACGGCATTGAGATGATCGTGCATGTGCAACTGCGGCGCAAAGCGCGCCTCGAGATAGCGCACGCCCTCTTGTTGTGCATCTTGGGCGAGCTCGTAGCCGGAGCGCTCGAGCGCCGCTTCGCTCTGCAGCACCGCCACCGTGTAGGCAAACCCACGCAGATAGTCCGCCAGATTCTGGTAGCGGTCCTTGAAGACGGTCTCGCGCAGACCCTCCTCGGTGTAGCTTGGCAGCTCGACGCGAGCTTCGCGGGCGAGCTCGATGAGCGTGGAGAGTCGAATGGAGCCGTCGAGATGCACGTGGAGATCGCTCTTAGGCACCTCCAGCAAGAACTCAAAGGGAATATGCTCGCTATTCAAGTTGTGCTCCTTGTGCGGATCGTTTCCGTCTTGTCTCTTCGTGCCCCAACCGGGGGCAAGTTGCAACGGCCGTACGCGCCTGCTAGGGCGTCGCTCGTCATGTCATCGATGTCTCTTGGGGCTGGATGTCTGCGCGAGCTGGGGTGGCCGACGCTCTGCGAGGCGCTCGCCGCGAGAGCGCGCACCCCGATGGCGCGCGAGCAGGCGCTCATCCTAGCGCCCCTCGCCGCCCCGAGGGACGCCGAGCACACCTTGACCGAAATCGAAGAAATGCGTGCTCTTGTACGCCACGAGCTCGCTTTGCCGCTCGGCGACGTCACAGATACCCGTGCCGCGCTGGCGCGGGCCGCCAAGGAGGGTCTGCTCGAGCCCGCCGAGCTCATCGCCTGTGCGGGGCTCATCCGCACCGCCAGCGCCGTACGGCGTTTCCTCGTGCGCGAAGCAGAGCTGACGCCGCGGCTCGCAAACCTCGCCGCAAGGCTGCCGACGCTCGATGGCCTTGCCGCGCGCATCGAAGCGAGCCTCGATCCCTCGGGCGAAATCCGCGACGAGGCGAGTGATGATCTTGCACGCCTGCGCCAGCGGGTGCGCGGGATCCAAAGACAGCTGCAAGAGCGCCTCCAGGGTATGTTGCACGATCCGACGCACGCGCAATACCTGCAAGACAGCTACATCTCCGTGCGCAATGACCGCTACGTCGTGCCGGTCAACGCGTCGTTCAAGAACCACGTGCCCGGCATCGTGCACAACGCTTCGCAGTCGGGTCAGACGCTATTTACCGAGCCCGCCGAGCTGATCCCGCTTGGCAACGATCTCGCCATCGCGCAGTCGCTCGTCACCGAGGAGGAGCGACGGATACTGACCGAGCTGTCGGGCGACGTGGGCGCCAAAGGTGACGTGCTCACCGACGCGCTCACCATCCTCGGGCGCCTCGATTTCCTGCGGGCTGGCGCCTCACTGTCGGATACCCTTCGCGCGACGTCACCCATTCTGGTCGACGCGACCGCACGCCTTCGCCTGCGTGCCGTAAGGCACCCGCTGCTCGTCCTGCAAGGCGGCACCGTGGTCGCCAACGATGTCGTGCTCGCGCCATCGCACGCGGCGCTCGTCATCTCCGGCCCGAACGCAGGCGGTAAGACCGTCACACTGAGCGCGGTCGGCCTCTGCGTGCTCATGGCGCGCGCGGGCTTACCCGTGCCCTGTGACGAGGGATCCGAGCTGCCACTTTTTGACGTGCTCGGAACGACGCTCGGAGACGCCCAGGACATCCGCACGCATCACTCGACCTTCTCGGGGCACGTGGCGCGTCTCGGAGAGCTGCTTGCCCAAGCCCGACCAGGAGCCCTCGCGCTCATCGACGAGATCGCGGCCGATACGGATCCAACCGAAGGCGCCGCAGTGGCACGCGCCGTACTCGAGGCACTGACCGACCACGGTTCACGGGTGCTCGTCACCACCCACCTCGACGAGCTCAAGGCGCTAGCGATGACTGACGCACGCTTTGTCAATGCGCGCGTCGGGCTCGATCCGGTGACGCACGCACCCACCTACCGCTTGCAGCTCGGCGTCGCCGGCCTGTCGAATGCCCTCGAAGTGGCGCGCAGGGTGGGATTGCCCGATGCAGTCATCGACGCGGCGCGCGGCTATCTAAAGTCAGGTGGGGCCCTCAGTCGCGCACTCGATGAGCTCGCGCGACACGAAGAGCGTCTCGCCGCAGCCGAAGCGGCGCTGCATGATGAGCGTACACGCGTCGCACGAGAGCGCGAGGCCATCGCGAGCGAGAGACAAAGTGCGCAGGCGGCGATGCGTGAGGCGGAGCAGCGTGTACGCGAGGAGCTACACGCGGAGCTCGTCGAAAAGCGACGCGAGGTGGGCGTGCTGATCGCGAAGCTCCAGGCGCAGCCCCGCCTCGAGGCCGCCCAACGAGCGCAAGCGCGCATCGAGGAGGCCGTGCGCGACACCGAGGCGCAGGTGGCCCGTCTACGCCGCACGCCGCCGCGTCCATCCGGCCTGCCAATCGCACCCGGCGTCTGGGTCATGGTGGAGTCGCTGCGGCAAAGAGCGCAGGTGCGCGCGGTCGATGGTGATGCGGCGATCGTGAGCATGGGGTCGTTGCATACGCGCGTACCCTTGGCCGATCTCACGTCGCTGCCGGCGGGCGAGCAGCAGGCGCCGTCCGCAAGATCGCGGCGTCCAACGGGGCACCGCGGCGAAATTGCCGCCGAGATGGGCGCGAAGACCCTCGAGCTGCCGCAGACGCGTTGCGATGTGCGAGGTTACCGGGTCGACGAGGCCATCAAAGAGCTCGAAGCGCTCATCGATCGCGCGCTGCTCGATGGCCCGAGCGCGCTACTGGTCATCCATGGTCACGGCACGGGCGTGCTCAAGCAGGCGGTGCGCGACGCCTTGCGGGTGATGCCGCAAGTGTCGTCGTGGCGTGCCGGTACGGATCACGAAGGCGGCGATGGCGTCACCCTCGTGCAGTTGGACTAACGTGAAGCCTCAGCAAACGCCCTTACAGACGTTGTAGGTAATGCCGTCGCCGTCGATGGCGCAGCACGTCCCCATCCCGGACACACCCTGGCACTGCGGCGCGGAGATCCCCGGCGTCGAGCAGTAGGGGCGACACAGTCCATCGACGCAGGCCAGACCCGGATCGCACGGTCCCCCCACCCGGGCGCAAACCTCGCCGACGCCGTTCGTGCCGCCGTTGGTGGTGTGCTCCATGCACACTGTCTTCTCCAGCCCCGCGGCCCCAACCGGCTGGCAGCGCACGAGTGTATCGACGTCCGAATGATCGCAGTTGTCCTGATAGTCGACGCCGCCGTTGATGAACGTGACCTCGCATACGTTGAGGCACGCGAAGGCCTGAGACGTCAGCTGCGTACACTCCGTGCCAATCGGACACGCTGAGCACGCATCGCTCTGCTGGCACGCGCCGATCCAGTTGTTGTCGGCGCCGCGCACCGGTCGACAGTATTCGTCGGCATCGCAGGCACCACGACTGTAGAAGTCCGCCGAATCGCACGGCTGGCGGCAGGCAAAGATCTCTGGTGGGCAGATGAGATTGTCCACGCACTGCACGTCATTGAAGCACGTGCGGCCCTCCTCGATGGAGCCATCAGCGTAACAATAGCTGCCGAGGCACGAGAAGCCCGCGGCACACTGCCCGTCATCGCACTTCATGCCCGCTTGCAGGTCCCAGTTGAGACAGCCGAGGCCGACCGCAGCGAGAGCGCCTCCCATGACTGCCGCTACGAAGAGTCGTCGCATCTTACCCATCTCCTTGCGACACGCGCGCGCAACCAAGTCGCGTCAGAACGTCGCACGCGCGGACAATGCCGCACCACCTGCCAACGGTACCAGCTGTAAGCTTATCACGTCCGCCGACGCGCTACTGCCGCGGGTGGGCAGCCACAAGAACGCGAGCCCAGCCGATGCTGCCGCGCCTGCAATACCGACGACGAGCAGCACGTCACCCGCGAGCGCCTTCTTGCGACCCGAGCTGCGCAATTCGTCGAGCCGCGCGGTGTGCGTCTGCGGCGTCGCCAAGAATTCGTCGTGATCGCCGTACGCGGCGTTGAGCAGCAGGCCGCCAATGCCAGCCAGAACCGTGCCACCGCCGACGCCACCCGCGAGCAACCACACTCGTGTGCGGCGACAGCTCGCGTCCGCACAGCCGGACGTACCACCAAACGCGCTCCCATCATCACTGTCGCCGCCACCGTCGCCCTCCGCGTCGGCTACGGATGTGGAGCCGACACCATTGAAGTGGCGCTGTAACATGTCGCGCACTTCGCGCTCGTACGTGTCCGGACGCGAGTCGTAGGCAAACACTTGTCGCGCGCGGTGGGTCATGCGTCGCGTCTTGAGCTCGAACTGGCCCGCGACCACTTGCACACGCTCGCCGTCGAGCCGCACTTCCGCAAGAACGAGCGCTTCTGCCTCAAGTAGCGTCGCCAGGGCTTCGACAGCCGGGGGGAGCGGACCACTCTCCGAGTCGCCCGTATCCATGAGTGCCTTGACCGCAGCGGTCGACTGCGCGTCGTAGGCCTGCGCCTTGGCCGTCGGCTTGAGCGTGCCAACTTCACTGATCTCCATGCGCCCGGGCAGCTCGACGACCTCGCCCCAAGCGCGGTAGCCCGGCAGCACCATGCGCACGTAGTGCTGTCCTTCGAGCAGCCCTTCGACAGCCAGAGGCGTCACGCCCACAAAGCGACCGTCGACGTACACGCGCGCATAGCTGGGATTCGAGCTCAACGAGAGCGAGCCCTGCGGCCGCTGCGTCGCCTCGCGCACTGCTTGGTCGTACACGCTGCGCATCGCCGGGTTGAAGATACGCGGGTCCGGCTCCACGCCGGGCAGGAGGGTGACGGCCTGGCCCAAACGCCGGGCACCGAGTCGCTCCTCGCCGCGCAGGATGTGCGTGGCACCCAGCAGCATGAGGAGATCTGCCATCTTCTTCATGTCGCCGAGATAGTCGACTTGCTGCTCGTACTTTGCGAGCGCGCCGTTGAGCTGATCGACCGCCACGTCGAGATCGAGCGACTCGTAGGCCGCACGACCCTTTTGGATCATGTCGTCGGCAAGGCGAAACGTGCGCTCCGCCTTCTTCGCGTCCCGGCTTCCCAGCGACGACTCGACATCGACGACACTGTAGCGGTCATCGCTCGCGAGCTGCGTGGTGAGGAAGTGGGCCACAAATCCAGCTGGCTTATCCGAACCGGCGCCCGCCCCACGCACGACGACTGCTACGCGCGATCCGGCGGCCTGCGCTACCGCCGACCCTGCAAGAATCGCTGCCAGCACAGCTGCAACACTCAACATGCGGCGCATGCGTCGCTCCAGGTTCGCATTGTAACGTGCGCCTACGCTAGCATTCGGTTCGCGGTCGTTCAAGCCGAGTGCCCGTTTTCGGTGGCGCAAGCATGCCCGTTGAGCTATGGGAGGCCCTCGTCCCATGGGCATCTTCAGACTGTTGTTTGTTGGCGCGCTGATCTACCTCGCCATGCGTGCTGTACGCCAGATGCTGCAACCGTCGGCGGCCTCGGCAACGGCGGCTCGTGCTCCCTCGAGGAGCCGATCACCCTGGGAGGTCCTTGGCGTCCGTGCGGATGCCACGCAAGAGCAGATCCGAGCTGCGTACCAACTGCTCATCCAGCAGTATCATCCCGATCGCACCGGAGGACTCGCGCCCGAGCTCCAGGCGCTGGCCGAAGAGCGAACGAAAGAGCTCAATCAGGCATACGCCAAGCTGCGTCAGCGCTAGCCCACACGTGAGCGTCGGCGGCGCACGGAGGCACACATGCAAGCGTGGGTGATTCGACAGCATGGCGGCATCGAGGCCCTTGAGCGCGAGGAGCGCGAGGAGCCGGTGGCCGAGGCCGGGCACGTCGTCGTCGATGTGCGGGCCGTCGGCGTCAACCATCTCGACCTTTGGGTTCGTCGCGGCGTTCCAGGAGTGCGATTCCCGCTCCCCATCATTCCTGGGAGTGACGTGTGCGGCGTCATCAGCAGCGTCGGCGCCGACGTTCACGACCTCGCCGTCGGCAGCGAGGTCATCGTCGCTCCAGCACTCAGCTGCGGCCGCTGCGCCGCGTGCCACCATGGCCGCGACCACCAGTGCCGCGCCTATCGCATCCTGGGCGAGCACTGCGACGGCGGCTACACCGAGCGCATCGCCGTGCCGCGCACGAGCATCTTCCCTAAGCCTCCCACGCTCGACTTCGCCACAGGTGCCGCGATTGGAATTCCGTTTCTGACCGCGTGGCACATGCTCGTCGCGCGCGCCGAGCTGCGGCCAGGCGAGACCGTGCTCGTGCAAGCCGCAGGCAGCGGCGTGGGCTCGGCGGCGGTGCAGATCGCCAAGCTCTGGGGTGCCACGGTCATCGCCACCACCGGGAGCGACACCAAGGGCGCGCGCGCGCGGGCTCTCGGTGCGGACGAGGTGCTCTGCTACGCGAACGAGGACATCGGCGCCCGCGTACGCCAGCTCACGGGCGGACGCGGCGTCGACGTGGTCATCGAGCATGTGGGCGCCGCCACGTGGGAGGCGAGCTTGCGGGCTCTTGGCTGGCACGGAAGGCTCGTCACCTGTGGCGCGACCACCGGCGCCGATGTGCAGGTCAACTTGCGTCAGCTCTTTTTCAAGCAGCTGTCGCTGCTCGGCTCCACCATGGGGAGCAAAGGTGAGCTGTGGGATATCCTCGCGCACATTGCGGCGGGCCGCCTGCGACCCGTCGTCGATCGGACCCTGCCACTTCAGGAAGCGCGCACGGCACACGCGCTCATCGAAGCGCGTCAGGTCTTTGGTAAGCTGGTGCTAGTCAACTGAGCCGCTTGGCTCGCAGGTGGAAGAATTGGTGGAGCTGAACGGGATCGAACCGTCGGCCTCCTGAATGCCATTCAGGCGCTCTCCCAGCTGAGCTACAGCCCCACCGTCAGTGCCACCTAGCTACCAGCCTTCGCCGGAACTCGCTTGGTGGCCTTCTTGGCGACCTTCTTCGCGCTGGCTTTGCGCGTTGTCGCCTTCGAAGCCTTCTTCTTGTTACTCGCGGCCGACTTTGCCACGAGCCCATCGATGACTTCATTGAGTCGATCGACGGTGCGCTTCACAAGGGCCGGCACGGGCAGCTTGCCCTCATTGGCGAGTCGGTAAGTCTGCTCACCGAGTCGTTTGAGGAGCTTGTCGCGCTCGAGACGCAGCCGATGGATGTCGGCTTCGAAGCGCTCCGTCGAGCGCAACACCGTCTCCTTGACGTCATCGAGCTGATCGATTGCCTGCTTCCACAGCTCATTGACCTGCTTGCGGAATTCCTCGGAGCGCGCTGCCATGATGGTCTCCTTGCCGAAGCGAGCTACCTCCTAGCAAGCGAGCCGCAATTGTGTCAATAAAGCATTTGTGTCGCCCTACCGATTTTCACCTCGAGGCGCGTGATGCGTCGACTCGCCTTGGTCATCACCTGCGCCATCGCGCTGCCGAGCGTACGCCTGGCCCACGCCGCCACAGTCCTGTGCGTCGATGCCGTCAGTGGACGCGAGCGCTCCGTGCCGGTCGGCAAGATCCGGCGATCGCTCACGCAGCTGCGGCGCGATCTCAAGCGGCGCGGCGTGCACGTGCTCGATCTGTCATCGGAAGCGCAAGCACAACTTCGTCAGCTACAAAAGGACGAAGCAGAACGCGCGTGGTGTCGCGTGCGCGATGACGTCGCGACCCTGTCGTCGGCGGCGACCGCGGTGGTCGTCGATCAGCCCTTTGTCACCGAAAAGCTCTCACGGATCGAGCGGTGGGTGACAGGCTCGTCGCTCGATGACGAGGCCCGCGAGCGGGCGACGGCGCTCCTTGCCGCGGCGCACGAGGACATGGCAGCCGGTCGTCTGGTGAAAGCCAACGTCGAGCTCAATACCGCGCTGGCGCTCGTGCTCGGCTCGAATGACCTCTGGCTTTTGCCAGAGCGTATGCCGACGGGGGCGTCGCCGCAGTCGAGCGTGCACGTACCCGCAGCGGGACGCATCACCGATGCCGAGGTCGCCCTCGGTTGTCCCGAGCTCGCCAAGCGCACGTCCGCAGCACGGCGCGAGTACGAGAGCGCGCGTGAGCGGCTGGCGAAAGTCTTGGACGAGCGGCAGCTGCGACCCCTGGACGTCAAGGACGGTGTCGACCTCGTGACGCAGATGAATGTCGCGGCGAGCGGCGAGGTGTGGCTCGATGCAGCACGCGCTGCGTGTGTCGTGCTCGCGCGCGCACGCGCCGCTGAGATTGACCTCGGCTTGGTGATGGCCCGCTTTCGCGCGGTCAACCACCTTCAAGATTCGCACCCTCTGAGCGACGCCGACAAGCCGCGCTTTAGTGAGCTCGTACGGCTGGCAAGCGATGACATTGCGGCACGGCGATTTGACGAGGCGTATCGCAAGCTCGAGGAGCTGCTCGTACTGATGGGTCTTTCGGCCAAGGCCTCGGCCATGCTCGATCCGGCGGTCGCGGCGCAGGGCGCACCCGCACCCGACTCGCGATAGTGCGTACCCACGCTCTTGCTACACCGTGGCCCGTAGGGCATGAAGTACCTGTGCGTCGCCGGCCCGAAGCTCCACGATCTACCGCACGACGGGCCCGCCTTGCGAAGCATCAACAAGCCACCGCGATGGGGCGCTGGCTGCTTGGCAATGCGCTTCGCCTAACACATACCGCTCTCGGCCTCACCGTCGCAGGCGCCATCCTCGTGCTCGCCGCGTACGGCGTGTTTCGCGACGTCACGCGTGACGGCGTACCGCAGCTTGCCGCCCTCGCCGGGCTGTCGGTGCTCTTGTTGGCGCGGCTGTTCGATCGTGTGCGCCGTCCCGGCGGTGCCCGCGCGATAGGGATGCGCTGGGCCGATCTCGAGCTCGGTACGTTGTTTGTCGCTACGGCGTATGCCGTCATTGAGCTCACGGGAGGCCCGACGGGCCTCTTGTATCCGCTCGTCTACGCCCTCGTGGCTTTTCTCGTCGCCTTTCACGCCTTGCCGTACAGCGTCTACTTTCTGACCGTCATCATCGGCACCGAGGTCGCCACCAATCTGCTGCAGCCGATGGCGGACGGCTGGCGCCTCGTCGCGTCGCATGCGTCGTTCAACCTGCTCTTCGGACTCTTGTACGCGCTCTTTTTGCGCTCCGAAGTGGCCCAGCGGCAGCGCGAAATGACTCGCGCCATCGACGAGCACATGGGTCGCATTGCCACCGAAGCCAAAGACTTTCGCCTCACGTCGGCACTCAGTCTCGAGAGTCGCGAGCTGTCGTCCGAAGAGATCGGCGAGCGGCGGCGCATCGGTTCGGTGCAGGCCATTCACGATGCGCTCTACAACGTTCTCGCCGTGGCTGAGCGCGCGCTCAATCCGCACACGGTAGCGCTCTTGTGGATGGACGCCGACGACCGCAAGCTGCGCGTCAAGGAGCTGCGCTCACAGTCGGACGATGTCGCCGAACAGCCCATCGCCGCGGGCGAGGGTTTCATTGGCGCCATCACCAAGCGCAAGGAGCCCTTGGTGATGCGGAACCTCAAACCGGGGCATACGGGCCTCGTTTACTATCGTCGCCCGCAGGTGGTCAGCGATTTTGCCGGCGTCCCCGTGATGGAGGGACCGCATTTGCGCGGTGTGCTCGTTGCCGATCGCACGGGCGATGCACCGTTTGACGAGAGCGACCTCGCAGTGATGACGACGCTCGCCACCGAGATCGTGCGGGCGGTGCAGGTCGAGCGCATCTTCGCGGAGATGGACCGCGAGAAGTTTCAGAAGGAGCGTTTCTATCAGGCGAGTCGCGAGTTCAACACCGCACGCACTCTCGAGGACGTCGCGGCCGTGGCCATGAGCGCTGCGCGGCGGGTCGCGGACGCCGAGTTTGCCGCCGTGGTCGAGGCGACTGAGATCGACGGTCGCCTTCGCATCGCCGCTGCGAGCTGGCCCGACCACAAGGAAGGCGACGCCCTCGTGGATCAGACCTTTGGCGCGGACGAAGGGCTCGTCGGCGCCGCCATCAAGGCGCGCCACCCACTGCCCCACGGCACGGCGCGGACGAGCTCACAGCACATCTTTGCCCCCACGTGCGACGTCGAGCTCGCGGCGGTCAAGGTGTTGCCCCTCTTGTGGAAAGATCAAGGCGTCGGCGCTCTCGTGCTCGGCAGCAACGCTGTTGATTTCCTCTCGCTCGAGCGCTTCGAGATGGTGCGCGTCATCGCCGACCATGCCGCCATCGCCATCGCCAATGCGCAGATGTACAAACGCATGGAGAAGATGGCCACGACCGACGGGCTGACCGGTCTCATCAACCACCGACGCTTTCAGGAGCTGTTCGACGCGGCGGTCGCGCGGGTCGAGCGCTATTCGCGCAAGCTGTCGGTGGTCCTCGCTGACATCGACCACTTCAAATCGATCAACGACACCTATGGTCATCCCGTCGGTGATGCCGTGCTGCGCCGCATCGCCGGGGTGCTCGATCGCTCCGCCCGCCGCACCGATATCGTCGCCCGCTACGGCGGCGAGGAGTTCGCGGTCCTCATGGAGGAGACCGATCGCGCAGGCGCGCTACAGACCGCCGAGCGCATTCGCCAGGCCGTCGAGGCAGAGCTATTTCATTCAGAGCACGGTAAGTTTCGTTGCACGCTGTCGCTCGGAGTGGCAACGTACCCAGAGGACGCAAAGCAAAAGGCAGAGCTCATCGAGTGCGCCGACCAGGCGCTCTACCAGGCGAAGCACAACGGCCGCAATCAGGTGGTCGTCTACGGCAGCGCACGTAACCAGAGGCAGGTTTCCTTTGGAGGCTAGGACGAACGAATGAAAAAGGTCTTCGTACTCGACACCAACGTTCTGCTTCACGATCCCCAGGCCATCTTCTCGTTTGAGGACAACGACGTCGTCATCCCCATCTACGTCATCGAGGAGATCGATGGATTCAAGAAGGAGCTCTCCGAGCTGGGTCGCAACGCCCGCCAGGTGGTGCGCTACCTCGATGACTTGCGCACCGAGAACAAGCTGACCGAAGGCGTGCCGATCGGCGAAGGGGGGCAACTTCGCGTTGCCATCACCAACCGTGACCTGCCACCCGAGTATCGCAATAGCCACACCATCGACAACCGCATCCTGGCGACCGCGCTGCAACAGCAGCAGGAGGCGACGGACCGCACGACGGTGTTTGTCACCAAGGACGTCAATCTGCGCATCCGCGCCGACGCCCTCGGTCTACGGGTCGAGGACTACGATTCGGAGCGCACCGACATCAGCGAGCTCTACTCTGGACTCGCCGAGCTCGATTTGACCGGCGAGCAGATCGACGCGTTCTATCGCGACGGTCGACTGGATCTCTCGGATCCGTACTACTATCCCAACCAGTACTTGCTCCTGCGCAACGCCGCGAACCACTCGCACACGGCGCTCGCAAAATTCGACATGGACAAGCAGGCCGCGGTGCCGCTCATCCATCCGCAAGATACCCTGTGGGGGATCCGGGCGCGCAATCGCGAGCAGACCTTCGCCACCGACATGCTGATGAACGACAACGTCAAGCTCGTGACGCTCGTCGGCAAGGCCGGCACGGGCAAGACGCTGCTCGCCATCGCCGCGGGGCTGCAAAAGGTGACCGAAGAAGCCGTCTACCAGCGTCTGCTCATCTCGCGGCCCATCTTTCCGCTCGGTCGCGATATCGGCTTTCTCCCCGGCGACGTGGAGGAAAAGCTGACGCCCTGGATGCAGCCCATCTACGATAACGTCGAGTTTCTCATGGGGCTCTCACGCGCCGACCGCAAGCGTGGCCGCTCGCACCAGGAGCTCTTGGATCTGGGTATCCTCGAGATCGAGCCGCTCACCTACATCCGTGGTCGCTCGATCCCGAATCAATTCCTCATCGTCGATGAGGCGCAGAACCTGACGCCACACGAGGTCAAGACGATCATCACGCGGGCCGGCGACAACACCAAGATCGTGCTCACCGGCGACCCCTACCAGATCGACAATCCGTACGTCGATTCGACCAACAACGGCCTCGTGCACATCGTCAATCGTTTCAAGACCGAGCGCATCGCCGCGCACATCTCGCTGTTCAAGGGCGAGCGATCGGATCTCGCGGAGCTCGCTGCCAACTTGCTGTAACCGGTGCAGTGGAGAATTCATGACGCACGCAGAGAGAGTTCTCTTCGTCGACGATGATCGGCCGGTGCGCGTCGCCTTTGCGCGTTCGCTGCGTGGCAGCGGGCTGGCCATCGACGTCGCCTCGGGTGCCGACGAGGCACTGGCGCTCGCCCGCACCTCGAGCTACGCCGTCATCGCGTCGGACTATCGCATGCCCGAGGTCGACGGACTCCAGCTCATCGAGCGCCTGCGGACGTTGCAGCCAGACACCACCTACGTGCTGGTGAGCGGCGAGCTCGATCTCGACCTCGCGATCAAAGCGGTCAACGATCACGACGTTCCGCACGTGCTGTGTAAGCCGTGGGACATCGACGAGCTGCGAGCCCTTTTGACGCGCTCGGTCGCAGCCTATTGGCTTCGTGTTGGACAGCGCCGCGCGAGTGATCTAGCGGCCACCGAGCTCGAAGCCGCGCGCAGGCAAAAAGAGAAGCTCGAGGAGGTGTTGCGCCGCAGCAGCTCCAATCTGGCCGAGATGGTCCTCGGCGCTCTCGATGTGCGTCACCACGAGAGCCAGGCGCACTGTCGGCGCGTCGCCGCGTACGCGCGGTTGTTGGCCGATGAGCTCAAGATCGACGGCACCGATATCTTCGGCATCGAGCTCGGTGCGCTGTTGCACGACATTGGCAAGATCGGCATTCCCGATGCGATCCTCCTCAAGACGACACAACTGACCGAGGACGAATGGGAGGTGATGCGCCGGCACTCGAGCCTGGGCGCGCAGATGCTCGACGGCTTTGACGAGCTACGCACCGCACGCGAGCTGGTGTTGCAGCATCACGAGCGCTGGGACGGCAAGGGCTACCCCATGCGCCTTGCGGGCACGCAGATTGGCCTGGGTGCCCGCATCTTCGCCATCGCCGACACCATCGACGCCGTCATGTCCGATCGACCCTACCGCAAAGGAGCACTCTTTTCCGTGGCTGCCGCGGAAGTGCATCGCTGTGCCGGCGCCCAGTTCGACCCTGACGTGGTCGCCGCATTTGCGGCCGTCCCGGAGGCCGCCTGGATCGACGTGCGCCGCATTTACCCCGACACGCCAACCCCCTGAGCCCCACGCCATATTTTTGCGGGCGCCACGCTTTCGGGCGACAACCGAGGCATGCTGCGGGCTTGGTTCTCGTGTCTCGTCGTCATCGTCACCGCGGTTCCGCGCCTCGCATCGCCATCCGGCGACCTCCAGCCGGCATGGCAGGCGCAGCTTCATGCCGGCACCGGTCGTCGCAATGATGAGACGGTAGCCCTCGTACAGCCGGCGCTCTCCTTTGAAGCGGAGACACTTTCGGTACGCCTTCGTGCCCCCGTGTGGCTGCGCCTTGCGCCCTCGTCGGCCGCTGCCGCTCGCGCACAGCCGCTACACAGCTTGCATGCGGTGGGTACCTACGTGGGATTTGTGGAAGCGCTTCGCGCGACGGCCTTTGAGCGCCATGTGCGCCTCGAGGTTGGACAGCTCGGTGCCCAGACGCTCGGTCACGGCGTGCTCGTCGATCGTCTCGGGGACCCGTTCGATCCGACGTGGCGCCGGGCGGCGGCGAGACTCGCGGTCAGTCAATCACACGCGCGTGGAATCGTGCTCATCGACGACGTGGCACGCCCCGAGGTGGCGGCCGTGCGACTCGAAGGTACTCCCCTGGGAGCGCTCGATATCGACACCGAAGGTCGCTTCCGTCTCGGCGTCGAATCCGCGTGGGAGCTTGCGCCACGACGTCTCGGCGCACGTGCCCGACCCGGTGGCGCGAGCGCGGACGTCGGCCTTCTCCTGTATCGCTCGTCGTTCGCGGGCGTGCTGGTCTACGGCGCGGTTGCCGCACTGCATCCATGGGCCACCGGTGTGCATGCCGGCCTCGCGGTTGAAACGCAGCTGCCCAGCGGTCGTGCGCCCGCGCTCATGCGCTTCACGATCGAGGGCGTCGGTGCGGGTGCCGTGTACGACCCGGGGTACTTCGACGTTGCCTACGCGGTCGAGCGCTGGCGTCTGCCCGATTCCAGTGGGTCGCCTAAGCATACCCAGATCCTTCCTCCTCGCCACGGAGCTCGCGTCAGCTGGTCGGTCGTCGGTGAGTCTGTGTCGCTCGACGCCACGGCGACGCGGCTCACACCGTCGGCAGGAGGCACCGCATCGATCGACGTGTTGCTGCGGGGCGGCTGGCAAAGTGAACAGCTGTCTCTCGCCGTGTTGCTGCTGCAACGTGACGCCGCGGCACTATCACAGCTTGTTGAGCCACGGCGTGGCACGCATCTCCAAGTCGACGCGTCCGGGCGGCTGGGCGGCCCGTGGTTTGCCTTCGCCAGTGGGTCGTGGGGCACCGTGGCACGACCGACGCACGGCACCGCGGAGCTCGCCACGTGGGTGGGCGGCATCGCCTACGGTGCGACGAGTCGCCAGGTGACGAATGCGCCGCGCGCAGCGCCATGACCTCGCGGGTGGCGCGATCACATCGCGGAAGCGACAAACCGTTCAATCGAGGCCCGCGACGGCGCGTCGAGCGTCAGAAATCGCAGACCGATGAGCGGCCGGTCGGCTGAGCGTCGCTCGATACGCACCACGTCCGCATCAGTCGTAAACTCAACGGTCTCTCCAGGCAGAAAAAAGCGCAGCGAAACGCGCGCACCAACATCGAATGCGGCCTCGCTCTCGACGAGCATGCCGCTCGAGGACAGGTTGTGCGTAAAGCCCACCTGAAAGCCAGCGCCGACGCCGCCCCCCGCGTCCATGCGCACGAGCAGCCGCGTACGGCGACGGCTGGCCACGTTGGCGAGCGTGCTGACCGCGGCTGAGAGCTGCACGACATTGAAGGGACGAAGCAGCACGACGTTGGCGCCACTCTTACTGGCCGTTTGCGCGCGCGCCGTGTCGTGGGCGTCGCCCACAAAGAGGATGGAGACCTGCGCCGTACGATGCTCGTGACGCACGCGCGAGCACAGGGCCGCCGCCGTCAGTTCGGGGAGATCCGGTCCTACCACGAGCAGCACCACACCCTCGACCTGGAGTGTTTGCAGCACTTCGCTACCACGGGCGCGCTCGAGAATGCGGAAGGCGTCGCCGAGCGACCCGAGCTCGCGCACTAAGCCAGGAAGCGACCCTGCCACCACGATGGATTTACGCACGCCGCCCGCGCCAGGACGCGTGCCCGCATCCGCCCCCTCAACAGCCACCGCGCGCGGCGCTGGTTCGGAGCCTACGATCTGCAACACGCGCCGGAGAAAATCATCGGTGTCGCCGCTCTTCTGAATATAACCGTCTGCGCCACACGCAGCAGCGCGCGCCGCCAGCTCTTCGACGGGCATGCCCGAGAAGAGAACGACGGGGACCGGCCGGCCGTCTGAGCTCTCTCTGGCGAGCCCCACGATGTGATCGCCGCGCAAGACGGGCATCTTCACATCGAGTAGCACCATGTCGGGCTTCTCGCGATAGATGGTGGCCGCTGCATCGACTGCGGAGGTGATCCCGATGACGTCGAATTCGTCCGAGAGAGCGGTCTCGACCCAGTGCAGGACGATCTCGCTATCATCGACGACGACAACTTTTTTACGTGAGGACATCACCACCCGACTGAGCGCCACCCCGACCACCTCTGGCAGTACGACACAAGCGGCGACAACGTGCAGCCGGACGGCGCGCTACAAAGTGGCTTCTGCGTTCACTGCTGCCGACGCGTCGCGCTTCTCGCGCGCCACGGCCTCGCCGAGATGGTTGAGCAGCGCCTGCACGCCCTCGCCGGTAGCGGCCGAGATGGCAAAAAATGGCAACGCGCGCTCCTTGGCAAAAGCGAGCAGCTCGTCGATTTTCGCACGCACGTCGGGCAGGTCGATGCGGTTGAGCACGAGGACGCGGGGCACGTCCATGAGCTTCTCGTCGTGCAAGCGCATCTCTTCCTCGATGGCCAGGTAATCTGCGACAGGATCGCGGTCAGGCACTTCCGACTCGAAGGTCACCAGATGTGCGATGCGGCGTACCCGCTCCACGTGGCGCAGAAAGCGACTACCGAGCCCCGCGCCAGTGTGCGCACCGACGACGAGACCGGGCACGTCCGCCACGACGAAATGGGCATACTCGCCAAAGCGCACGACGCCGAGGTTGGGTACGAGGGTGGTGAAGGGATAGTTCGCGATCTTCGGCTTCGCCGCCGAGATGCGGGCGATGAGCGAGGATTTTCCAACGTTGGGAAAGCCGACGAGCCCGACGTCAGCGAGCAGCTTGAGCTCGAGCCGCAGCGTCAGCTCGCGACCCGGCTCGCCCGGCTGAGCAAAGCGCGGTGCCTGCCGGGTCGATGTGCGAAAATGCGCGTTGCCCTTGCCGCCCCGACCTCCTTGCGCCACCCGCAGCTCGGCGCCGGACTCGTCCAGGTCGGCGAGCAGCTCACCGCTCTCGGCGTCAAAGACGACGGTACCAAGCGGCACACGCAAGAGCGCATGGGCCCCCGCGGCGCCACTGCAATCGCTGCCCTGGCCGGGGTGCCCGTCCTCTGCCAAGTGGCGCGGCTGAAACTTGTAGTCGAGCAGAGTCGAGAGTTGCTCGTCGACGCGCACGATGACATCGCCACCGCGTCCGCCGTCGCCGCCGTTCGGGCCGCCCAGCGGGGTGGCCTTCTCGCGGCGAAAGGAGACGCAGCCCGCGCCTCCGTCACCGGAGCGCACGAGCACACGCACCTCATCGACAAATGTATAACGCACGGGGATGTTGCCGGGCCGAAGCCCTAGGACACGCTAACTGGGGTTCGGATAGACGATCGCCAAGGTGCGATTCTTGTGCTGTTCATAGCGCAAAACACCGCTCTCTTTGGCGTACAGCGTGTAGTCGCGACCGCAGCCGACGTTGCGTCCCGGGTGGATCACGGTGCCGACCTGGCGCACCAAGATGTTGCCCGCCTTGACGTTGTTGCCGTCGTGCTGCTTGACGCCGCGATACTGCGGATTGGAGTCACGGCCGTTGCGGCTCGACCCTTGGCCTTTTTTGTGAGCCATGACCTACCCCTTGATCCCGGTGATCTCAAGCTCGGTAAACGACTGCCGATGCCCGATCATCTTGTGAAAGCCCTTGAGATCGGAAG
>CAYHNK010000012.1:30515-31536 GCA_964357695.1 uncultured Bdellovibrionales bacterium
CTTGCGCTTGCGGCGCTTGAAGACGCGGATCTTCTCGCCGCGATCTTGGGCCAAGATCTTCGCCTTGACGCTCGCGCCACTGACGCGCGGCTGGCCGATTTTGGGACTGTCGGTGCCGCCGATCATGAGAATGTCGTCGAGCACTACCTCGGCACCGACATCGCCATCGAGCTTCTCAACCTTGAGGCGCTCGCCCTGGGCGACGCGATGCTGTTTGCCACCGGTGCGGACTACTGCGTACATGATGACCTGCCTCCTTGGGCGCAGGGGAACGCGCTTTCTAGGGAATCGCCTCCGAGTTGTCAAGACCTTGGATTTGGGCCATGGTGCGACCCCGACCTAGGCCCGATCGCCATGGAGACCAAGATGCCTCAGCCACGCAAGTCGCAAAAGCCCCGCACCGCGCCCCTGCCGCCCGCGGGCGCTGAGGAGGTGGCCCGTCTACTCGCGACGGATCATGCGACCCCACACGACATTCTTGGCGCACACGACGCGATCGTCGAGGGCAAAAGCGGCGTTGTCATTCGCGCTTTTCATCCCGAAGCGACGAGCATCGACTGCATTCTCCCCGATGGCGAGGTGCAGCCGATGGAGCCGATCGCGGGTGGACTCTTTGGCACTTTTGTCGCCAAGGCGGCCGTGCCGCTCGCGTATCGCCTGCGTTTTTGCTTCGCGGACGACAACACCTGGGAGCGCGACGATCCGTATCGCTTCCTGCCAACGCTCGGTGAGCTCGACCTGCATCTCTTTAACGAGGGCACGCATCGGCGACTGTGGACCGTGCTCGGCGCCCACGCGCGGCAGATGGAAGGCGTCGACGGCGTTGCCTTCACGGTGTGGGCCCCGAGCGCGCGGCGTGTCAGTGTGGTGGGCGATTTTTGCCGCTGGGACGGCCGGCTCTTTCCGATGCGCTCGATGGGCAGCTCGGGGATCTTCGAGCTGTTCGTCCCGGGCCTGAGCGCTGGCGCTCTCTACAAATTCGAGATCAAGACGCAGACCGGCGAGCTTCGTCTCAAGTGCG
>CAYHNK010000013.1:0-31329 GCA_964357695.1 uncultured Bdellovibrionales bacterium
CGCGATCGTGCTGCCGACGCCCAGGATGTCCGTCGTTTGCCGCCTTCCGCCGCTCGACGACCGCGTCACGAAAATGTTCCCGACCGAGCGGCAAATGGGCGGTGAACGTCGAGCCCTTGCCGAGCTCGCTCTCGACGGTAATCGACCCCTCGTGCAGACGCACAAGCTCGCTCGCGAGTGCGAGACCGATGCCCACCCCCCCGTGTCGCCGTCGCGACGAGCCTTCGACCTGGTAGAACCGGTCGAAGATGTGCTGCAGCTGGTCTGGGGCGATTCCCGGGCCGGTGTCGCGCACTTCGACTGTGACGTTGCTCGGATGACGACGCAGCGTCAGCTCGATGACGCCGCCCTCCTCGGTGAACTTGAAGGCATTGCCCACGAGGTTGGTCAGCACCATCTCGAGGCGGTGCGCGTCGCCGTAGAGGTCAGGCGTGGGCTCGCCCGCCGACACGGAGAGCACGATGCGTCGCGCCTGTGCCGCGGCGGAGAACGAGCTTGCAACCTTGTGCACGAGCGCCGTCATGTCGACTTGTGCAACGGTCAAGCGCAGGCCGCCGACGTCGAGGCGTGCGAGGTCCAACAGATCGTCGATGAGCTGCAACAAGCGCTCGCCGTTGCGGCGAATCGTCTGGAGCTGCTGTCGCTGCACGTCCGAGATGTCGGTGGTGAGCAATTGGCCGACAGGCGCGAGGATGAGGGTGAGCGGCGTGCGCAGCTCGTGCGACACATTGGCGAAGAACTCGTCTTTGAGGCGATTGAGCTGCTCGAGCCGCGCGTTGGCGGCCTGGAGCTGGTGGCGGGCGCTATATTGCTGGAAGCGCAGGCGTTGGGATACCGCGACGCCGGCGACGGCGATGGTCAGACCAGACCACACGATGGCGTTGGTCGACAACCAGATACCAGGACTTCCGGTCATGCCGAAGGCCACCATGACGATGTCGTAGACCAGAGCCGAGCCGACAAAGGTCACTGCTGCGGCGCGCGGTCCCCACGGAATGAGGATAGAGTAGCCAAAGTACGCGACGAGCAGTGCCTCGTGGTAGCGGCTGGTCGCACCCCCCACGAGGGCAGTGACGAGCACCACCCCCCAGCCCGTCAACAGGCCGCCGGTCATGGCCAGCCCAAGGATGTGACGCTTGCCGACGTCCGTGTGGGTCACACCCCAGACGATGGCAAGGCTTGCGATGATCGCTGCGCGCGCGAGCACCAGCTCGGTGAGTGGTCCATCCACGATCATTGCATCGACCGCGAAAAAAGCGGCAAAGCTGCCAATCGCGAGAACGCAGGCGATACGTAGCGGCACGCCGATGTGGTGGCGCTGCTCCTGCAGAAACTGCTGCTCAAGCGGCGAACGCGCCGTCGTGCCTCGTGCTAGGAGTCGCGTCGGCATCGCACCACGACAGCCTGAGGGGGATCGCCGAACGCAGTATGCAGCTCGGCGTCCACAAAGCCCGCTTGCTGCACCAAGGACACAAGGCCGTCGCCGCCGTAGAACGCGAACGCGCCCTCTTCCTCACGTCGCACCAAATCGGCTGCGGCACTCATGTACGCGCGCATGCCGCACAGGAGTTGGTCACGGGTGAAGCCGGCGGGAACATCCACAGCCTCCGCGCGTTCGAGCTTGGTGATCAAATCAACGAGGAGCTTCGAGGTGTCGGCGTCGGGCTTCATCGACGAAACAACGAGGGTGCCATGCGGACGCAGTACGCGCACGACTTCCGAGAGTGCGTCTTCGGGGTGGCGCAAGTAGCTCAGCAGTAGGCTCCCCACCACCACATCGAAGCTGCCGTCCGCAAACGGCAAGCGCCCGGGGTCGCCCAGATCGACGCTCTCCAGGGTGCTGAGCGCTGGGCGACTGTTCGTCGGCCGAGTGAGCCAACGCGCGAGATGGTGAACATCGGTCGCCAGCGCCAGCTCATCCTGCGACAACCCATCGGCGCCGGTCAGCTGCTTGCGACCAAGCGTCGCGCCGCGCAGATAGGCGTGCAGCTGCGGTGTCATGTGCTCCTGTAGGCGTGCGCTCAGCGACACGCTCGCGCCCGGCAGGCGGCTGAGCAGGCGCCCCACACTATCGAGCTCGCCGGCCATCCAGCGGCGCATCGCCGTCAGCGGCGTACCGTCGAGGTCGCGCGCAAAGGTCTCGATGGCTACGCCAAAACTCGATGCCTTGCTGTGCAAACGCTCGAGCGCTTCGGGGACGAGATCGACGCATGCCATGGACGAAGGCGCGGCGGCGGCGAGCGCCTGGGTCACATTGCCGGTGCCCGCACCCAGCTCGAGCACGCGACAGCCTACAGGCTGGGCGAGCTCTACCTGAAGGTCGACCAGCTCTTGGTAGGCAGGCGACAGGGCGACAATGTCGAAGCCAAGACCATCATCACCGAGGAGGTAGGAACGCCAGTAGTCGCGTCGGTCTACGATTTCGGGCCGCCGTGTGCGCGTCCACTCCGCCGCGAGCAGCTGCCCCATGCGCAGGGGCGACGGTCGTGAGCTCTGGATCTCATGTCCGTGCATGTGCTTCCAGATCTTGCGCGCAACGAGCTCGAAGAGCGCAAAGGCGTCGTCACTATTGCGCGGCAGGTGCCCGGCGTCAACTTCGACGACCTCGCGGTTACCGGGAGCGGCGACACTCATGATGTCGCGCACGCGGCGCCCATCGATCCAGGCGTCATGGCGACCGAGCAGCCAACAGACGCTCGCGCGGATCTGCGTCATGTCGCGTCGGGCATCCTCGAGCGTCGCGGCGCGTGTCTCGACGAGATCGCGACAGAAACGATCGGCGTCGACCATGCAGCCCAAGATGGAGACCGTCCCGTTCGCGATGCCGCGCTGGTAATTGCCGACGAGATCGACGTTGCCCGAGGTATGCAACGCGGCGTTCTGCGCATCCGCCGCGCCCATGAGCGAAATCCACAGCGACACGTCCCGCGCCTGTGGCAAGGTCAGTGCGTGGCGCACCGCGACGCTCGAAAAGCTCGGACTGACGACGACGATGTCCGTGGCTTCGAGCACACGGCTGCTCTTCACCCACTGCAACGTGGCGAGCAGATCGGCCACCCCCCCCGAAATCGTGTGGTGGAGGTTACGCTTGCCGTCGTGCTCACAGCCGACGTCGCACGCCGACTCGCCGAGGTTGTTGGTGCCGTCGATGCGCAGCACGGCAAGGTCTCGGTGCTGACGCCGAAAGTTGTGGACGAGCGTGTAGGCGAGCTCGCCATTGCCTTCTTTGCGGCCGCCGTATCCGGGAACGATGATGACGACGGGCGCTCGCAGTCGCTCATCGGTCGAGCTCGTCGTGTTGAGCAACCCGACAAGATCGAGTCCGTTGAGGCTGCGAAAGCCGACGCGTCGGGCAGCGCCGTGGTCGTCTGCGGCGACGGCTCGACTCGTGCTCTGCGCGAACGCAAACGACGCCTTGGTCAGCAGCCCGCTGCTCCAGCGTCCGAAGCTCCCGAGCAGGCCACGTTGCCCGGGCCGCGCCGTGTCCACGCCGCGATCATACGCTTGGCGCGCGACGCCGTGGGCGATGCCCACCTTGAGGCGCGTCGTGCCGTCGGCTGTGATGTGCGTGGTGACGTGCTTGACCACCGCGCTGCGTAGCTCCACGGTCTCGCCCGGCGACCTGAGCGCCAGACGGGGCAGCGCTTGACCGGGCGTAAACTGGCCGCAGGTGCGATCAATTTCCACGCTCAGGCCCCCCTCGCTGACATCGAGCACGCGCCACGCGGTGGCTTGGTCGGGAGCGCAGGGCAAGGGTATGTGGGCCACGGTATCCGCCTCGGCGGCGCGGCGTGGGTCCCCGCGGCGCTCGGAGTAGTGCACCGCCGTCGGTCGACCGACGAGGATGCCGTCCGCGCGGCTCTCGTGGATCGCGGCCGTAAACGAATAGGAGATGAAATCCTGCGTGTGGAGCACGAACACCTGCTCGCCCGCGCGCAGATGCCCATTGTCGCTCACTTCGAAGCGCAGCACCTTGGGCCCCACCTCGCGCAGCGTGCCATGGGCGCGCAGCGATCGGTCGACGGGAATGATGGTGTAGGACAAGGCACCTTGAACGCCGCGCTCGAGTAGCTCTTGGATGCGCTGTGGATCACGAATGGGCGCGGTGACGATGTCGCTCGTGCCGTGCAATTGTGCGATGGTCTCGCGGTGTCCTATGACCGTCGTCAGCTCGACGACGAAGCGGCGCAGACGGCGCCGATCGCGCGGCGCCATGCGCAGAAAGCGCAGACCCATGCCCGCCTCGGCGACGCGTACCACCTCGGCCTCGGCCACGAGGGGCTTATTGCCGTCGGTGAGCTGGAAGGACAGTGGTACCACGGCACCCCGTGGCAGGGGCTCCGCGGTTGCCACAAACAGGCCATCAAGGCTGATATTGCTGACAATTCCAAGTGGACTCGAGTGCCCGTGCTTGGCAATGATGATGCGACACGGCAGACGGTGGATCTCGCGGCGCTCGATCGCTGAGCCGCGCTGGCCGGCAGGGTCGTGGGTGGGGACGTCCGTGGCGGCCATTATTCCGCCTACCCATGAGGGGGGGAGGTTGGTTGATTTCGTCGCCTGTGCTAGGTGCCAGGTCGTGGTACCGTCCCTCGCCATGGTTCTCTTGGCTACGATCCCGGTGACCCCGCTGGACGACGTGATGGCCGCCTATGATCAGTTCGAATTTGAGCGCACAGCGAGTCTCGCTGAGTCGCTCGTGAAGCAGGGCGACATCACCAACACGGTGAAAGCGCAGGCCTTGGTATACCTCGGCCTCGCCACGTTCACGCTCGGCCAGCGCGAGCACGCGAGCACGGCCTTCGCCGCGGCGTTGGCAATCGACGCAACTTTGAACCTTCCAAAAGACACGTCCCCCAAGATCCTCGAAGCCTTCGAAACGCAGCGCCGGGCCCGGGCGAGCGTGCAGGAGGTCGAGGCGCCGGTCGCGAGTACCGTGGTGCCGGAGTTGCCAACGCACTCCGATGTACCTGTGGCAGCGTCGGTCGTGACGTCAGGGCCGTTGTGGCACCGGCATGCGGTTTGGGGCACGGGCATTGCTTC
Organism: uncultured Bdellovibrionales bacterium; assembly: GCA_964357695.1. Lineage (GTDB taxonomy): Bacteria > Myxococcota > XYA12-FULL-58-9 > XYA12-FULL-58-9 > CAYHNK01 > CAYHNK01. Next base: position 5,044 of record CAYHNK010000013.1, read on the forward strand.
GGGTGTGGCGCTTGCTTCGGGCGTGGTGCTCGGATTCATCTCACGCGAGGCGCGCAGCGATTTTCGTCAGGCCGACGATGTTGCGAAAGCACGGCAACTCTCCCGACGGGCGCACGACACTGGCCTGTGGGCCAACGTGATGTTCGGCGTTGGGGCGACTTTGGGTGTCAGCACGGCGGTGCTGTTCGTGCTGCCGCAGTAGCATCACTGCGTTGACATTGTAGTTACAGGAGACTACATTTAAGGAATGAAGACGGCGGGCGTACGCGAGCTGAAGGCCCATTTGAGCAGCTACCTGCGAGACGTGGCGCATGGCGATGCCGTCCTTGTCACCGATCGGGGCAAGGTGGTGGCGGAGCTGCGGCCCCCGGGCGCCGAGCTGACGAACATCACGCCCGCCGAGCTGGGCTATCGCAGGCTCGTCGACAGCGGTCTCATCCGGCCGGCATCGACCCCCGACTCGCTCGATTGGGCAACGGCGCCGCGCGCGCGTTTGCGCCTGGGCTCGGCGCAGGATCTGCTCGATGCGGAGCGTGCCGAGTGAGCGCCAACGTCTACATCGAGACGAGCGCCCTGTTGAGGGTGCTCTTGGAGGGCGACGAGACACTGCGCCCGAGACTCGTCGGCACGAAGCTCTTTACGTCCACGTTGACGTTCGTCGAAGCCGCGCGCGCCATCGCACGGGCGCGCCGTGAGGGTCGCCTCGATGCACGCGAGAGTCGCGAGGTTGAGCGCCAGCTCGCCATGTTCGAGCGTTCTTGCGACGCGGTGGAGCTCGTGGACGTGGTGCTACGTCGCGCGCGGGAGGACTTCCCCGAAGAGCCGGTGCGCACGCTCGACGCCCTGCATCTCGCCACGCTCGGCGTGCTCGACAACGAGCTTGGGGGACTCGTGGTCGCTACCTGCGACGAGCGGGTGCGCCGCAACGCGGTGGCGTTGGGGTTCGAGGTGGTGCCATAGGAACGCTGTGCGTTCGGTCAGTTAGCTCGGGCGCACAACGCGTAGGCCCAGTACTCGGTCGTTGCTGCCGCCACCGTGTAGCGACACGTCCAGCCGGTCGCCTCCGGCCACAGTGGCGCTGAGGAAATCAACGACGACCCATTGAGCGAATTGAACAGCTCACAACCGCCGCCCGTGACCACCATGTCACCCGGGCACCAGACGGTGATGCTGTCGCAGTTGGAGCATGAATTGGCTGCCATGTTCCAGCCGCGCAGCACGGGCGCGCCGCCAACCTGTAGGTTACCCAGCACACTTGCGTCCTGCGCGGTGACATTTTGCGCGATGAGGTCTTGCACGAAGAGGTTCTGGATCGAGTCATCGGCGCGGCGCACGAACGTGTCGTGCATCTCGTCGGTGATTGACGGTTGGCTCAAGCCAAGCAAAACGCCATCGGCAAGCGTCGTCGACGCCATCGCCAGCAGCCCGCCACTCACCCCGCCGTTCGACAAGTGGCTGAGCGTCTCGAAGGCGTTGTAAGGGAAGAATCTGTTGGTGCCGATGAATGCGTAGGCATCATGGTCAACGTAGCGCGACAACGCAGACGCGCCGAAATTCGCTAGGCACATGTCCAATGTCGTGTGCATAATATTGTCAAACAGGCTCGCGCCGAACGCAGCAGCGAGAACGACGGCGGGATACGGTGCGCTTCCGAGGGCCGTGCAAAGCGCTTGTGCCTGCCCCGAAGCGCGGAGGTCGAAGTTCTCCGCCAACGTGACCGTGTTCTCCTCCATGTCGTAGACAACCACAAATAGCCCCGGGTCCTGCGTATCGACATATTCGACACCGCCGATACGAATGCTGCGCAAGCTCGCCGTCTCTGCCGCGCCCACCGCAATGAGCGAGATGCCACCGACCCCGCCCGCCGGTCCGGGTGGCCCCTGCAATACGCTCACCTGCTGCAACGCACTGCCCGCCGCGTTGACCGCGCGCAGGGTGTAGCTGCCCTCTGTGAGGCCGGCGGGAAGAGCCAGCGCTACTTGGGTGTCGCTGTCACTTGCCGCATCGAGGCGTGCGAGCTGGAAGGACGAGTCGCCCTCGAGCGTGAAGGTGGCGCCATGCAGGTTCGTACCGGTCGCGATCATGCCGTCGGCCATGCAGCGGCCGAGGGTCGCCTGCGGACACGCTTCGGCGCCATTGCCGCTCACCTGCGTCAGGCTAGGAACGGCGCCACCGACACAGGTGCCGCTCGGACACGACTCGCCGCCGCCGCAGTCGTGGTAGTCGACGCAGGCAGCGCGACAATCCTTGTCGATGCAAAGAAAGCCTGCGCTGCAATCACGGGCCCCGCCGCAATCCTGCTTCATGCATTCGCTTCCCGACTGCGTGGCGCGGCACTCATACTGCGCCGGACACGGGCTCCCCGTGTCACAGGTCTTGCCGACAAAGCTGTCAGGCTTCGTCTGGCAGCCAAACGCCGTGAGAGCCAAGAGGAAGTGCGGCACTAGGTTTCGATTCATCGGGTCATCTCCTTGGTTGACGTCGCGCTGCGCGGCGCCGTAGTGAGCTGAGCCACAAGCGATGCAACCGCTACGCCAACAGGGAATCTACCTTGATTTCGCGCCAATTGCCTGCGGTGGCGCGCACCCTGTTGACTGTCGCACCCGACAAGTGTCTGCTCCACCATACAGCTTTGCAGGAGGCGCAGCGCTTGAGCACCGATGATCGCGAGACCGTTCCACGCCGGGTGGCCGTCATGCCCGTGCGTCTCTTGGCGCTCGAGGCGGTGGAAGGACCGGACACCGGCAAGCGGTGGCAGGCGACACGTGACGAGCTGCGGGTCGGCACCGCGCGTGACAACGATGCCGTCCTTTGTGACGAGGCGGTCTCGCGCTTTCATCTCTCGCTCAGCGCGCGGCCCGAAGGGGTCGAGCTCGTCGACCACGGCTCGACGAACGGCACCTACGTTGGTCGCACACGGGTCGGCCGCGGAGTGGTGCCGCTTGGCACCGAGATCACACTCGGTCAGAGTCGCCTGCGCATCATCGACGCGGGCCCGGGCAGCGTTGCTCTGCACGCGGAGGCAGAGCTCGGGGGCCTCGTGGGGCGCACGCCGGCGATGCGCCGGCTGATGGCCGAGATCGAGCAGCTTGCCGCGACAGACGTCTCGGTGCTCATCACGGGCGAGTCGGGCAGTGGCAAGGAGGTCGTGGCGCAGGCCATCCACGGGCTCAGCCGGCGTCACGCCGGTCCCTTCATCACCGTCGACTGCGGCGCCCTCGCCCCCAATTTGGTGGTGAGCGAGCTCTTCGGGCACGAGCGCGGTGCATTTACGGGAGCCGACGCCACACGGGTCGGTGCCTTCGAGCGCGCTCACGGGGGCACGCTGTTTCTCGACGAGATCGCGGAGCTCCCGCTCGAGCTGCAAGCGACGCTCCTCGGGGCCCTGGAGCGTCGGCGCTTTCGTCGCGTCGGTGGCTCGCGCGACATCGTCATCGATACCCGCGTCTTGAGCGCCACGCATCACGACCTGCACGCCGAGATCAATGCCGGGCTCTTTCGCCTCGATCTCTACTATCGTCTCGGCGTTGTCACCGTGCGGGTGCCACCTCTGCGCGAGCACCCGACGGACATCCCGCTGCTCGCCGAGCACTTCCTGCGGCAGGCCGGCCATCGCGGCCCCGTGGAAGAGGTGCTTGGCGGCGAGCATCTTCACGCCTTGGCGGCATACGCCTTTCCCGGCAATGCGCGGGAGCTGCGCAACATTGTCGAGAGTGCGTTGGCGCTCGGCACACCGGCGATCCCCGCGTCTTCTGCGAATCATCCGGGCAAGACGGACGCCTCGGGTGACGCCATTGCGCGCGCGTTCGGCGCGCCCTACAGCGTGGCCCGCGCCGCGCTGCTCGAGGAGTTCGAGCGGCGCTATCTGGCTGACCTTCTTGCCCGCACGCAGGGGAACGTCTCGGAGGCAGCGCGCCTTGGCGGCATGAACCGCTCCCATCTCACGGATCTGCTCAAGCGTCACCGTCTGCGCTAGCGCAAATCAAGGTTGAGGCGCAGCGTTTGATCAGGCTCGATGTCGATCTCTCGTGTCGTCTCGCGCCCAAGCTCGACGTTGGCGACGCGGACAGTGTGGCGTCCCTGCCACAGCGATACGGGCGCTTCGAGGGGACTCAGGCCATGGCTCACACCATCCACCCATACTTCTCCGTATGGCTTGACGAAGAGCTCAAGCTGGCCGCGGCCAAAGTGCCGCACGACGTCGAGCGTCTTGCCGGCCTCGATCCGAACGTTCTCGGTGACCCTAACCCCCTGCGCCTCGTCAACGAAGCGCATCGCATGAACGCCGGTGATCAGGCGCGGCGAACGCTCGATCGGCGTCGTGCCGATGCGGCGCTCGTCGATCCACACTTGCGTTGACGGTACAGTGGTCACACGCATCCAACCCACGCGTGGACGCGGCGCCTCCACGGCGGACCGCGGCGGCGTGACCGGTTCGTGAGCGACAGGCGGCTCGGCGCGGATCGTCGGCTCGGGCAGCGAGGGTGCCGCCGCGGGCGATGGCCGAACCGACGTACGGGCGATGGCGGCGGGTGCGCTAGGCCGCCGTGTGGCGACGTAGCTGGTCACCAGCGCGAGCGTCAGCACCACGCCCACGCCGAGGTTTCGTGCCCATCGTCGCGAGCCACGCCGCCGCGCGGGAGGGCGCGACCGCTCGGTCACCTCCGGCGCCTCAGGCACTTGATAGTCGGGGCGGGTTGTGCGGCGTTCCGAAACGAGTAAGGCCAGAGTGTGCTCGTCGACTTCGGGAGCCTGCCGCGCGAGCAATTGCTCGAGCGCGCGCGCCAGCTCCGCGGCGTTGGCATACCGCTTCTGCGGCGCCTTGGCGGTCGCACGCTGTACGATGGTGTCGAGCTCGCGCGGGATGTCGGGCTTGGCGATCAAGGGCAAGGACTCGTGTAGGATCGCGTGCATGATCTCGAGCTCGGTGCGCTCGCCGTGCAGTCGTTTGCCGGTCACCATCTCGTAGAGGCAGACGCCAAGCGCGTAGACGTCGCTGCGGGCATCGAGCGTGCCGTTCTGTTGCACTTGCTCAGGCGACATGTAGGCAAGCTTGCCGCGCAGTCCGACGGTCTTGGTGTGGTAGCGATTGACCGCGGCCCGCGCGATGCCAAAGTCGACGACCTTCACGCCGCCGCTGAGGTTGACCATGATATTCTGAGGGCTGACGTCGCGGTGCACGAGGTGCAGCGGACGACCGTTGGGGTCGTGAAAGCTGTGCGCGTAGTGAAGACCTCGCGCGGCGAGCATGGTCACCCGCGCCGCCACCCCCCAACCGACGGCACCTCCTGCCGACAACAGCGACCCGACATCGGCGCCATCGACGAATTCCATCGCGACAAAGTACGTACCGTCGACCTCGCCGAGCTCGAAGACTTGCACCAAATTCGCATGATTGAACCGCGCTGCGAGGCGCGCTTCGTCGAGAAACCGCGCGGCGCTGGCGGCATCGTCGGCGAGATGCGGGAACAGCCGCTTGATGGCGACGAGCTTCGCAAAGCCATGGGGTCCGCGCGTTCGGGCGAGAAAGACCTCGGCCATGCCGCCGCGCCCGAGCCGCTCGATGATTTCATAGCGCCCGAGGCGCAGCACCTTCATCGTCTCATCTGTGACACGGACGCCCCGTGCTTCGCAACCAAGGCGGTGATGATACCTGCGCTGCTCTACGGACAGCCAAGCAACGCGGCGCGCTCCTCGTCCTCGACGAGCTGATTGGCGTTGCCGTCGACAAAGGCGTGGTTGGCGTCGCAGGTGTTGGTCGTGCCGGTCACCGACCAGAGACCCTGCACGTCGGTGCCGCTGAGCACATTGCTGTTGCTCGTGCACGTGAAGTCGCCAAAGACGTCGTTCTCGATGAGCAATGAGCCGTTCTTGCTCACCACGACGTTGCCGAGCACGCGGCAGAGCACCACCGCGGCGCTGTTGAGGCCGATGGTGAGATCGCCCGTGATGGTGAGGCCGCGCAGCCGTACGTTGTTGCCGCTCACGACCACGTCGCCGTCGATGATGGTGTTGTCGATGCCATTGCCGTAGATCGAGACGTTGTTGCCATCGACGCTGATGTCACCGACGAGCGGCGTGCCGTTGGTCTCGTCGTTAAAGACCACCGCGGTGCGATTGGCGCTTTGCACAAGATCGATGTCGCCGGTGGTGGAATCAACGTGCTCGACGCGATCGCCGTCGGCGGGTGGATAGCAGATGACCTCGACGACCTCGCCATCGACGATGACCACATCCACGGGCCCACCTTCGCGCTCGCACCAGGTGCTGCCGGTCGTATCGACGGGTACGCAGATGGTGTCGGAGACGAGCACGCAGTCGCCGCCATCGGTGGACACCGTGAGGCGCGTATCGCCGGCGCTGTCGGCCGCGGTCGTGTCGCCGATGACGGTGACGTTTTCTTCTTGATAGTCGCCGTAGCTCGCGGCGCGGCCGTTGTTACAGGCGGCGAGGGTGAGGCTCGACAGGGCGATGAAACCGAGGGCTGTGTGCTTCATGAGGATCTCCGTGCGCTCCGTGGTGTCGGCGCGCTGTGCGTTGGCTTGCTAGGTAATACGCCGGCGAGAGGAAAGCGATGCAAAAATGTGACGCCAGGCAGTCACACATGATCTGCGTGTGATCTGAAGCACCTGATCTGGAAAATCTCTGGACACAAGAAGCAGGCAGGTGTTCACTCTGGCGGCTGCTATTTCCTCCCCCCAATCGAAAGGGCATCCGATGGTAAGTCCTCTTCTTTTGATGACCAGTATGATTCTGCTGGGCGTTTCGGCTGATGCGCCCGCAACGTCCACGGTCTACAAAGTGGGTATCGTGCCGCAATTCGATGTGGCCCACACCGAGGCAATTTGGCGGCCGCTGTTGGCGGAGATCGGCAAGCGTACGGGTCTCAAGCTTGAGGTCGTAGCGAGCGAAAACTTCCCCTCATTCGAGAAGGATCTCGCAGCCGCGCACTTCGACTTCGCCTACATGAATCCGTTTCAATTCCTCCTCGCCCGGCGCAATCAGTCCTATGAGCCGCTCGTGCGCGACGGTGCGGCCAAGGTGCAAGGGATCCTGGTCGTGCGCAAAGACAGCCGGGTACAAAAGCCGGAGGAGCTCGCAGGGCAGACGATCGCGTTTCCCGGTGCGAATGCGGTAGCAGCCTCGATGCTCATTCGCGCAGGTCTCGAGCGCGACTTCAAGATCGCCTACACACCGAATTTTCTCGCCAATCACACTGCGGCCTACGAGGCCGTGGTGGCGGGAAGCGCCGCAGCCGCTGGCGGTGCGCGGGCCACGCTCGCTGAACAACCGGAAGCCATCCGCAACCAGTTGCGTGTGGTCTTCGAGACGGCGAGCTTTGCGAGTCTCCCGTTTACCGGGCACGTGCGTGTGCCTGCAGCCGAACGCGAGAAAGTGAAGCAGGCATTTCTCGCCATCGAAGCTGACCCCGCCGCACAGGCGATGCTGCGCTCGGTGCCGATCAAGGAAGCGGTGTCGGCAGCCATGTCGGACTATCGTCAGCTCGCTCATTGGGGCCTCGAGCGCTACTACGTGCCACCGAAGTAGGTCACGCACGCCAGTTGCCTCACAATTCGGCGCGACAGCGATGTCTCGTGCGCCGTGATAGACGCTAGCGCCGTACACCTGCGCCCGAAGCTTCTGCACAAAGGTGGATAGGTGTCTGTGGGTGCGGATAGGATTAGGCGGTTGCGATGACCATTTCGTGACATCGAAGCGCGATTCTTGCCCCATGAAGCCCCACTTTCAGCCCCAATCGGAGTTGGCGCGCACGCTCCGGCAGCGCGTCAACGCCTACCTCGAAACCCAAGACGTCGCCTCCGTGCGCCGTCGCATGCTCCTGAAGACCGTGGTCATCGGCGTGTGGTACGTCGCGTCTTATGTACTGCTGCTGCTCGTCGCGAGCGAGGTGTGGCAGGCGGCGCTGCTGTCGCTCTCGCTCGCTTGGGCCATGGCAGCGGTGGGCTTTAACATCGAGCACGACGCCAATCATGGCGCCTATCCCGTGAGTCCGCGGTGGCAGCGGGCGCTCGGCTACAGCCTCGATGTGCTCGCGGGTAGCTCCTACATCTGGCGCATCAAGCACAACCGCAACCATCACGAGCACACCAACGTCGCCGGGGCCGACGAAGACATCGATCTGCGCCCCTTTGGCCGCCTCGCCCCCAGCCAACCGCGCCGCTGGTACCACCGCGGCCAAGAGCTCTACCTGTGGCCGCTCTACGGCCTGCTGCCCCTGAAGTGGCTCCTGTGGGACGACTTTCACGATGTCGTGCGGGGCAAGATAGGCGATCGCTCGTTTCGTCGGCCAAGCGGCATGGAGCTCGTCGGCTTTGTCGTCGGCAAGCTCGCGGCGCTAACCCTGTGGTTCGGGCTGCCGCTGCTCTTGCATCCATGGCAGGCGGTGCTGCCGTGGGTGCTCGTCACTTCGATGGTGCTCGGCATCACGCTCGCCGTTGTCTTTCAGCTCGCCCACGCGGTCGACGCCACCGAGTTCCCCAAGACCGAAGGCGATGAGCCGTTGCTCGAGCGCGACTGGGTGATGCATCAGCTCGCGACGACTGCCAATTACGCGCCGCAGAGCCGCGCCCTCGGCTGGCTGCTCGGCGGGCTCAATCACCAGGTCGAGCACCACCTGTTCCCGCGCGTCTGTCACGTGCACTACCACGCCATCGCGCCGATTGTCGCCGACAGCTGCCGCGAGGCTGGCGTACCCTATCTCGCCTATCCCACCTTTGGCAGCGCCCTGCGCTCGCACTATCAACTGCTGCGACGCATGGGGCGCGCCGAAGCCATCGCGGCATGATGATGCGGATCGGCGCCGCTGACTTTTCACTTCTCGGCCAGGCGCTTTCGACGTAGAGTTTCCGCGGTCTTGGCCAGGAGGACATCGTGGGAACGACACTGGTTGTGACGTGCATCGCATCGCTGTTGACGGCTCAGGCGCGCGCGGGAGGTTGTGACAAAGACACGGACTGCAAAGGCGACCGTGTGTGTGTCGCGGGCGAGTGTCAGGCGGCGAGCGCATCCGGTCAACCTGTCGCCGAGCCGCGCAGCGGTGACCGCCTTGCCGCCGTTCGCGATTCGAGTGTCGGCGTGCAAGCCGACGTCGGTGGCTTCGTGCTCTATGGCCCGAGTGTGAGCCTAGAATTTGGCTCGCGCGCGGCGTTTCTCGTGAGGGCTCGGGCAATCGCCCTCGGCGCGGTACGACGCCTGACGGCCGGCAACAACACCGTGAGTGCCGGCGACTTCGGTCTTGGTGCGGGCATGCGCTTTTACACCGGCACCCAGGCCAACCGCGAAGGCTTCTACCTCGGGCCGACCGCCGAATATGCGTCCACATCCGAGCAGGAAGGTGACGACCTGCCCACCGGGGTCACCGTCCGCTACGTTACGAAAGCGATCATCTTGGGCGCGGACGGCGGCTATCGATGGGTCTTTCCGAGCGGTACGACCCTCGGCGTGGGGGTCATCGTCGGTCTCTATCACCCGCTTTCCGCGGAGACGCAGACGACAGGTGACACCACCTATCTGTCATCCTGGGGCGACTATACCAACGACGCCTCGGACGCGGCCGACGTGCTCGCGACAGTGGAGCTCGGTTTCGCCCTCTAGCGAGGGACGCCGGCGCGCAGCGCGACGAGGATCTCTCTCTCGCCCGCCACATGCGCCGCCTGCGCTTTTTCCCAGGCGGCATCGGCACGCGCCACGAGCTTCTCGCGTAGCGCCGCGTCTTCGCCCACGTCGCCGAGTGACGCGAGATTGATGCACACGTTTTGGTAGGCCCCGGCCGCAGCCGCGCGCGCCATCTGAACGCCCACCCCAGCGTCCGACTTGGAGGCGGCAAGCCCAATCGCGCCAATCTCCCGACACAGCGCGATGACTTCTGGCGCGCGCTCGAGCACGCCGAGCGGCACCTCGATGGCCGCCACCGTGGCGTCCCGCATGGCCTCGTTACGCCGCGACCGCTCATCGTCGCTCTCTTTGGGAAGCCGCATGGCGGCGAGCAGTGCATCGAAGGCCTGCGTATCGGCATCGACGGCGGCAAGGAGCTCGTCTTTGAGAGCCTGCGCGCGCACGGCGATGGCTTCGAGCCGCTCTTGCTTGCTCTCAAAGCCTTTGCGCGGATGCGAGAGGTTGGCCACCATGGCCGCGAGCCCCGCCGCGAGCGAGCCGGCCAAGGCCGAGACCGAGCCACCGCCGGGTGCCGGAGAATCGCTCGACAGCTCGTCGACGAACGCCCGCAGCGTCATCTGCGCAAGCGGCGCGGGCGCGGCGAGCCGATTCTCGATGACCCGCGTCGCCAGATCGAAGGGCTTAATCTCTTCGAGTCCGAGCGAGCGCACCGCGGTGTGCAGCACCGCCGCCTCGGGAACGCCGGTCGAGCGACCCATCTTGGCGAGATAGTGCCGGCCCGCTTCAAGCAGGGCCAGCTTGGGCACGAGCCCCACGAGCTCGGACCCGGTGACCCGCAAGCCACGCTCGCGTGCGCGCTCGTCGGCGGTGTCGAACGCCAAATGCAGCGGCGTGACCTCGATGTCGGTGAGATTCATCGAGACTTGTGCGCAGCCAAACTCGGGAATGCTCCAGCCCACGGCTTTGACGGCCTTGAGCAGGCCCGGCTCCCACAGCGCCTCGCCCTTGGCATCGGTGAGCACGTGGCCAGCGGGTCCGACTTTCTTGCGCCCGCGCTCGCGCACGTCGAAGGCGACGCGGTTGGCAAGGCGCTTGTCGAGCGTATTGAGATTGATGTTGTAGGCGACGAGCAGCTTACGCGCGCCGACCACCGTGGCCCCCGAGCGGGCGACGAATTGTGCCTTGCCGAAGTCGGGCTGCCAGGCGGGGTCTTGGAGCTTTTTGCCGAGCCCTTCGTACTCGCCGGCACGCACGTCGGCGAGGTTTTGGCGCATGACGCTCGTCGCCGCCTGCTCGTAGAGATAGACCGGGATGCCGAGCTCCTCGGCGAGGCGCCGGCCGAGTTTTTGCGCGAGCGCAACGCAGGTCTTCATATCGACGTCGCGAATGGGCACAAAGGGCACGACGTCGACCGCGCCGATGCGTGCATGGGCGCCGTGATGCTCGCGCATGTCGATCTGCGCGAGCGCGCTCTTGGCCAGCTCGAAGGCACCTTCGAGCACCGCCTCAGGGGCGCCGACAAACGTGATGACGGTGCGGTGGGTCTCTTCGCCCGGATCGACGTTGAGCAAGGTCACCCCGGGCACGCGCGCGGCGGCTTGCGCAGCGCTGTTGTAGACGTCCGGATGTCGGCCATCAGAGATATTGGGAACGCACTCGACGAGCGGCTGCATGCAAGAACCTCCTGGGGCGCGCATGCTAGCGGGGCGCGGGGTTAGAGACAATGGACGAGTCTGGGCACTCCGGTCATCTAGCCAAGCGCGATGGGCGCGTGTATGCTCGGGAATGGGACTTTCCCCGGTGGCTAGTGCCCAATAGAGGAGAGGCGGACGATGGCCGACAAGGTATCACTGGCACAGTTTCAGCAGAACGTCGCAGTCAAGCTCGAGGACGGGCAGCTCACCAAGGCCGAATACGACGAGCTCAAGACGCAGTTTGGCAACTTCAACACACTATTTGGCGACACGCAGGCGAAGGCCGCGAATTGGCTGCGCGCGAACCATCCCGACTTGCACATGGCGCTCGTGCGCGGCTACCAGTACTACATTCAGTGAGCACGGGGTATGTCGCGCGAGAAGTCGACGCATCGCCTCGCGGATGAGGCACTGCAGCTACTCGGCTCTGGCAAGGGCGAGCGGTACGCACTCGAGTCCTCGGGTGCGCAGAAGCTGACGCGCTCGCTGAGCGCCTTGTTTGGCACCGCCGAGCTACGCGACGCCGTCGACGCGCTTGTGCGCCTGGCCTATTTTCTCGCCGAGAAGCAGGGTTCGCCCGGCGCTGCCAAGAGCCTGCTCGACGTCGCCGCGACCGCGATCGAGCCACTCAAGGCGCTTGGCGCGGCAGGGCAGCAAGTGGCCGACGCCATGCGTGCGTCGGCGGCCCGGGTGAGCGAGAAGGTAGCGACAGCGCGACCGTCGTCTTCGCCCATGCCAACGCCCGGTCGCGCGGGCGGCGCCGGCATATCTCTTGGCCGCAAGAAGCGCTAGCTTCGCCCCCCCCCTCGCTCACTCGGCCACGTCTGGAAAGCGCTTCGCCATGCAGTCGTCGCAGATCCCGTGGCCGAGGTGGATGTCGGCGTGTGGGCGCTGCTGGCGGCGTTGAACGCCGCCCTTCATCATTGCAGTACAAAGCCGTAGGGCTCGAGCGCCCAGACGCCACGGCTGTCGACCGTAGCTTGGTCAGCAAGCAGCGGCTGGCGAGCACCGCGTCGCCCGTCGACGGCGAGTGGTGTGGCACCGAGATTCGCGAGCAGCGTCACACCCGTGCCGTCCTCGAGTGTGCGCGCAAGGCGCAAGAGCGCGGCTGGCTCACCCGGGGCGCTTACCACCTGGGCACGTCCGAGCATGAGTGCCGGCTCGCTGTGGCGAAGGGCGATGAGCCGTCGATAGAGGCGCAGCAGCGAAGCGTCGTCGGCGAGCCGGCTCGCCACGTCGTCCCAGCGTATCGGCGTGCGCTTGTCTTTATCACCTGGGCCCGCGCCTCCCACAAGACCCAGCTCCTCGCCGTAGTAGACAAAGGGTGAGCCGGCCATGGTCAAAAGCAGCGCCGCAGCCAAGCGGGCCTTACGCTCGTCGCCGCCAAGGGTGCGCAGCACGCGCGTCATGTCGTGGTTGGTGAGAAAGGGCGCAGGGAAATCGGCGTGGCGAAAGCGCGTGTTGCGGCTTGCGACGGCGGCGGCAAAGGCGGTGGCGTTGCCCTCGTTGAGCCCCTTGATGATCGCCTCGGCGAGCTCGAAGTCAAAAGCCATGTGAAAGCCGCGCCCGTCGTCGTAGGGGGCGAGCGTCTCGTGTCCCGTCCAGGCCTCGGCAATCAGCAGTACGCTCGGGTACTGGGTTTCGAGCGCCGTGCGCAGCCGCGCGACAAAATCGAAGGTCTCGGGCTGGTCGGTGAGCACACCGTCGGGGCTTTCGAACAGATGCCGTGCCGCATCGACGCGAAAGCCATCGACGCCGCGGGCGAGCCAAGTGCGCAGGATGTCGAGTATCTCCGCCTCGACATGGGGATTGCGCAGGTTGAGGTCGGGCATGATGCCGCCAAAGAGGCCGTAGTAGTAGCTGCCGTTGGCGGCGTGCCACACCGTGGCCTTGTCCCACGGGCGCGTCCAGTCGAGCGGCGTCGGGCTCCAGAGGTAGTAGTCGCGGTAGGGTGACGTGACGTCCGCGCGCGCCGCTCGAAACCACGGGTGCTCGATGGACGTGTGATTGACGACGAAATCGAGAATGATGCGCACGCCGCGTGCGTGCGCGGCGCTAACGAGTGCCTCGAAGTCGGCGAGCGTCCCGTACTGCGGATTGACGCCACGGTAGTCGGTGACGTCGTAGCCGTGGTAGCTCGGCGAGGGGTTGATGGGCATCAGCCACAGAGCGTCGACGCCGAGGTCGACGCCGCCGGTCCGGCCATCGTTGAGATAGTCGATCTTCGCGGTCAGGCCGCGCAAGTCGCCGATGCCGTCGCCATCTGCGTCGGCGAAGCTGCGCACGAACGTTTCATAGAAAACGGCGCCCTGCCACCAGGGCGTCGCGTTTGCCACGCGTGGCGCGAGTGTGGGTGTCGCAGGCGCGCGACAGGACGTGGCGCTGCTGAGCAAGGCGAGCAGTAGGGCCGCGTGACAGCTTCGTGCGGTGCGATCGATACGCGTCATGGGGAGTCTCTCCTCGGCTCCGTCTCCCATGAGGCGGCGCGTCATGCAACGCAGACATCCCGAATCAACACATCATGCCCGACGTGTCGTAGAATGCTAGACTGGCGCTCTTTGTATCCAAGCAGAGGGGAGTGGTGTCCATGAGGTTGCACGCCGTGCGGTTCTGGTACGTTCCCATGCTCGCGTCGGCTCTTGGCTGCGGCGCCGAGCTGACGCGGGACAACAAGTATGACCCGCAAGGTACGGGCGAGCTCGCCCCTGGGCGCATCAGCGGCAGCGTCTTTCTGCTGGGCGAGAGCAGCGCCGACCGCGAAGTACGCATCTTCGATGAAGAACGGGTTCGTATCGACAGCGGCGCCCTCGTCACCGACAGCGACGGCACTTTTCTTTCCGCCGATTTGACGGCCGGCCTCTACGACGTCGAGGTGGACGTGCCGCTCGGCAACGTGCCCATCGCGCAAGCCGGCGTCGAGGTATTGCCCGGGCTCATCACCGAGCTCGGCCTGCTCGTCTCCGTGAGCGAGCCGCCCATCGGTGCGATTCTCGGCACGGTCGAGGTGTCGGAGTCGTCACTCAGCCCCGCCGGTGTGCGCGTCGTCGCGACGAAGAAGGGCGTTTTGGCTGCAAGCCGAATCACGTACAGCAACGCCGTAGGTGAGTTTGCCTTCGCCGAGCTCGTCCCCGGCGACTACGAGCTCGTCGCCGACAGGCCTGGCCTCACGCCCGACCTCGTCGACGTCACGGTCGACGCAGCGGTCACGCTGGCCGCGACGCCGCCTCGGCCGCTGGTGCTCCATCCTGTTTCGGGCGTCGTGCTCTTTCGTGCACTGACGGCCACCGACACCGGTGTGGGACTCGTCATCGGCGCGCCGTACACGAGCGATGCGGACGTCGATCTGCTCATGCTCGCTTTCGGTGGCGTCAATGAAATGCGCTACTCCGAGAGCCCGGACTTCGTCAAGGATGGGGTCGAGGTCGACTGGGTTGCGCACCTCGGCTCGCAGCCCTACACCCTGAGTGCCGGCGAGGGCGCAAAGGTCGTCTTCGCGCAGTTTCGCCTCTACGACGTCGACAACGCCGTGGAGCGCTTGCGCACCGAGACCTATTCGCAAGGCATCGTACGCGACGAATCGCCGCCCGACATCATCACCTTCGAGCTGGCCCCCGATGCACTGGACGTGGGGGGCGTGCGCTACTACTCCGGCGACATCACGTCAGTGCCGGTGGTCATCTCGGCCGTGGACGCGTTCTCGCGCGTGCGCGGCTACAAGCTCATCGACGAAGGCGTCGATCCGACGATCGTGGCGTTTCACGATCTCACCTCCACGTCCAGCACCACCTTCATCTCCGAGGCGGTGCAGCTCTCCATCGGCGACGGCGAGAAGCCCGTGCGCCTGCAATTGCGCGATGGCGCCGGCAACGTCACCAGCATCGTCAGCCGTGAGGTGGTCATCGACACCACCGCGCCGACACCTGGGACAGTGACGGTCGTGGGCTGGACGGGCACGGGTCCGAGCTCGAGCATCACGGCCACGAATGCGGTCGTCGTCTCGCTCGCGGGCTTTGCCGACAATGCGAATGGCTCGGGGCTTGCGGCGTACATGATGTCCGACAGCCCCGTCTTCGCTGGCGCCTCGTGGAGCGAGTGCGCGGGCCCCGCCTGCAACGTCACCGACGCCGACTACCTGCTTGCCCCGGGGGACGGTCCCACGCGCGTCTACGCCCGCGTCAAGGATGCCGCTGGCAAGGTCTCGGACGCGACACAGAGCGCCATCATCACCCTCGACACGACTGGGCCGAGCTCGCCATCGATCGCAACGCTCACGCCTAGGACGAACGCTGCGCAGATCGACGTCAGTCTCTTCGCCCTCGAGGCGACGAGCTATCAAGCGAGCGTCGATCCTTTGGACCTCGTCTTTGACAACCCGCTGCTCGCACCGACCGCGATGGCCACGGCCAGCGTCCTCGCACCGGTGTGCTTGCAGGGCGGCGTCCCGGGGAGCTGCGACGCCCTGACGCCCAATCAAGACGGCGTTTCGTACGTCGTCTTCGCGCGCTTCTACGACGATCTCGGCAACGCCAGCGCCATCGTCCAGGCGAGCCTCTTGGTCGACGACGAGCGGCCGACGATCGCCAGCGTCGTCCTCGACGACGGTAACGACTTCACGCGCTCGGTGTCCGTGGTGCTGGCGCTCGCGGCGAGCGGCGCGACCGAGATGCGCGTTAGCACCGATGGCACCTTCGACGCCGAGCTGTGGGCGCCACTCGCCAGCACCTCGACGCAGCTCTTGCCGCCAGGTGACTGCCCGACCGCCGACTGCAAGAGTGCCTGCGTGCTGGTGCGCGACGCTGCCGGCAACGAGAGCGCAAGCGAGGAGTGCGACAGCATCACGCTCGATACCGTGCCCCCTTCGACGCCCGTGCTCATCACCGCCGCGCAAGTCGTCAACGTCACCGGCACACCGACGTTCACCGTCAACACTGCCGGCGCTGTCACGGAGACGTACTTCGCCCGCTACGAGGTGCTCAGCCAGCCGAGCGACTCGGCTTTCCACACCGCCTCGGCCACCCAGTCCGCGACAGCGTTCACGGTGACCTTGACCGAGGGCACCGCGGGGCTCGGCGGCAACGTCGTCAACACCGTTCGCCTGCGCGCGGTGGACCTGGCCGGCAACGTCAGCCCCGAAGCATCGGTGCTCATCAGCGAGGACTCTGTCGCACCCGATGCGCCGAGCATCACCAGTATCGACGGGCAGTACGTCAACAGCGACACCTTCGCGATGTACATGAGTGGCACAGGAGCCGCGGCCGATGCCAATTTTGATCGCTACGAGCTCTCCGGCGGGATGTACGTGACCTGGACCCCGACGCCATCGCGCGACGCCTTGCTCTTCAGCCTCGTACAGGGCGACGGCAGCGCCTGCTCTACCGTGGTGCCGTGTGCCAACACGCTACGCGTACGCGGCGTCGACAAGGCGGGCAGCGCCGGGCCGAGTGCCTCAATCACCGTCAACGAGGACTCGACGGCGCCCACCGAGCCGCGCCTCGGGCCCTTGGACGGCCACGCACGCGCGACCGTAGTGAGCATGCGTCTCTACGATCGCTCATTCGACAACGGCGTCGCCACCGAGGTCTACACCTATCAGCTCGAAGGCGGGCAGTACCCCGCGTTCACCGACACGACCGCGCGCGACTCGTTCGCGTTCGATCTCAAGCCCAACCAGTCGAACCGCTTCTGTGTGCGCGGCCGCGATCGCGCCGGCAACGTCGGCATCGAGAGCTGCTCGACCATCACCGAGCAGACGAGCCGGGCCCTCACCCAGACCGGCACCGAGGAGCGCCAAGTCGATCTCGCCGGCGACTACGTCGTCTTCACGGGCTACGACAGCCAAGGGAAGGAAGTGGCACGCCTGCACGATTTGACCACGGGCGAGACGAGCGACCTCGGGCCGATGGGGACCTCGGACGAGACCCAGCGGCCGCACATCGCCCTCACGTCGACCGGCTACGTGACCGTGTTCGAGAACAAATTCGGCGGCAACTACGTGCAGGCGCTCGCCGTCAATCTCGCCGACGGCAGCGTCGGCTCGATGAGCTACACGGGCGACTATCCGGACACCGATGGCGTTGACTGGGTCTTTAACGCGGGCTCCGGTATTTGCTCGGGCCCCGGAGGCCTCGTGGGCGGCATCTGCCGACCGTCCTTGTGGGGCGCCCGCGGCAACAACTTGACCGGCACCTTTGTCGCGACCGATCGCGCCTACTGGAGCGGCCCGCGCGTCTTCGACAACCGCGTGGTTTGGCTGCGCTGCATTGCCCAAGACGGTGGCACCAACTGTTGCACGGGCGGCGGCTGTCCGCCGAATTCGGCTCCCACCTCGTACCGTCTCGCGCGGGCCGTCTGCACCAACGCGGCGTGCACGGTCGACGAGGCGGCCACGCTGCCCGCGCCAACGCAGCCCATCATTGGCAGCCAGTACATCGCCTGGACGCAGCTCGCGAGCACGAACGATCGCAGTGGCACGCTCTACTACATGGCGCGCGATGGCGCCGCCGGCACCGCGGTCAATACGGGCATCACCAGCGTTGGCAGCGAGCTCGCGATCGAGGACAACCGCATCGTCTACGCGACGAATGCAGGCATTGGCGGCGACCTCTTTCTCTACACCATTGGCGCCGCCTCACCGATTCAGCAGCTCACGAGCACGCTGCTGAGCGACGAGAGCCCGGCGATTTCCGGCGCACGCGTCGCCTGGAGTCAGCACGGCGTCAGTGGCAGCGACGTCTATCTCATGGAGCTCAACGAGACGCGCTGGGAGCACGTCGCGCAGGTGCTGCGTGTGATGCCCGAAGCACTCGACGACCACCTCGTGTGGATCGACGCCGACGCGCTCGGCAAAGACAGCCCGGGTCTCATGGCGTTGCGACGCTCGACCGGGGAGCAGTTTCGTCCCGCCGATTTCGACAACGTGCTCGCCTTCGATGGCGACCGCGGTCCACCGAGTATCGCCCGCGGCGCGGGCCCGTACCTGACCTGGATCGCCTACGTCGGACCCGCGACGAGCGTCAAAGTGCGCGACCTCGTAGCCTACGATCCCGCAACCGACCTGCCCGCACCCACCGTCGTCTCGATGAGCGGTGCACCCGTTGAAGGCGCCGTCGCGCTGCGGGCCGATGGCGGACAGATCGCCTGGCTCGAGGTCGCGGGCGCTAACACCGACATCTATGTCTCCGCGCTGCCGACGATCGCCGGCGCGCGCATCGTCACCGGCGCTGCTGCGAAGAAGAACCTAGAGCTCGCGGGCGGGGTCTTGGTTTGGGAGGAGCCCTCTACGGGTGTCACGCCGGAAGTCCACTGCGCAGACGCAGGGACGGGCGTGGGCGGCACCGTGGTCGCGGACGGTAAGCGTCCACGCCTCGCCGGGACGGCGGGCTCGTTGTATCTCGTGTGGGAGCGAGAGATCAGCCTCGGCGGCGGGCAAGGGCAGCGCGATGTCCTTGGCTGCCTGCTCAGCTGCTCGGCAACGCCCAGCTGCACCGCGCGCGATATCGATACAGGCGCCGCCGATCAGAGCAACATCGACGTCGACGCGAGCGGGCGCATCACTTGGGTGACCAACGCGCGGCCGGGCAACTACACGGGAGTCGTGCTCGGCAGCATGAACAGCAACTACCGAGTCTCGCTCTCGGTCGCCAACGACGGCGCCGCGATGCGCGATCAACCGATCCTCTACGGCAACCAGGTGTTCTGGATGGACGACCGCTTCGGCGCCGCGGACATCTTCGTCTACACCATCGACTACTAGGGGCGCTTTGACCATGAGCTTTACACTTTGTGTCCACCTGAGCCTGCTGCTCTCGTCTGCGTCGCCGGAGAATGCCGAGGTGACAGCGGTCGCCAGCCGTGTCGCGACCGAGCTCACCGCCGGGCTGCCCGCTGCGCCCAAGGCCCGCGTGCTCCTCGCACCGCTGCAGCTCGTACCTGACGATCCTCTCGGCCACGCCTTCGAGAGTGCTCTGGCCGCGGCGCTGGCCGCCACCAATCGCGTCCACCTCGTCGATCGCCGCAGTCTCGAGGCGTCGCTCGGTGAAGCAGCGCTGCAGCAGGCCAACGGCTCGGGTTGGGGCGAGATTGGCGGCGCGCTCGGCGCGCAGTGGGTTATCTTGGGCAGCTTGAATCGCGTCGGTGACAGCTACCTCGGCAGTGTACGCCTCGCTGGCATCGAAGGGGCGCAGGTGATCAAGAGCGCCGAGGTGCGCTTTGCCGCGAGTGGCCAAACGCTGTCGCTCGAGGCGACTACCCTCGATGCGCAGATGCGTCGGCTGAGTGATCTCGTCGCCTCGCGCCTCTCCGCACTGCCGGGCGAAGTGCGCTACCAGCGCTTCGCTGTCCTCACCTTCGAAGAGAGCGGCGAGCTGACGCGCAAGCGCCAACTGGGGCTGCTCGTCGCCGCGGAGCTGACCACCCGATTGCAGCGCGACCACGCGCTCATGGTGGTCGAAAGAGCGCAGCTCACCCGTATCGTCGACGAGCTCGCGCTCGGCCAGAGCGGCATGGTCGAGGGCTCGCAGGCGAGCGAGGTGGGGCGGCTCGCCGGGGCGCAGGCGCTGGTGCTCGGCAGCGTCGCCGAAGCCGGGGACCGTTTCCTCGTCAACGCGCGCATCGTCGACGGCGCAAGTGGCAGCGTCGTCGCCGCCGAACAGGTCGCGTTGCCTGCCGCGGATCTCGTGGCCCTCTCGGCCGACGCGGTCGTGCTGCGTAGCCTCAGCGGCTCGGTCTACCGTTCCATGCTACTCCCCGGCTGGGCACAGTTTTACAACCGCGCGCCCGTCAAGGGGGCGATGTTTGTCGGTGGCGAGCTCGTAGCTGGCGCGGCGGCGCTGGTATTCCATCTCTTGGGCACACGCAGCGAGCAGCAGTACCGCGATCTGCCCGTTGGGACCGCGGCGGCGGAATTTGACGTCACCGCGCAGCAGGCCGATCGCAACTATGCGCGTCGCAACTGGGCCCTCGTGGGCCTGCTCGCCATCCGCCTCGTCGGCGTCGCTGACGCGATCATGGGTGGTTGGGGAGCAAAAGACGCAACACCCGATGGCGCCCTACGATAATCCTCGCGGCATCGTCGGTACCCGACGAGTAGCGCCGACGCGAACAACTGGAGATGACCATGAGTGTTGCCGCAATCAACGTAGCTGCCCCCAAGCTGGCACAGGCGGCGAGTGCCGTGACCGCAAGTCCGGCCGATCTCAGCACCCCCGCGAAGATGTTTGCCGCCGCCGACCGCGCGATTGCTGCTCGCGATGTCGACGGGTTCCTGGCATGCATCACGCCGGCCCAACGCGACGAAATGCGACGGACCTTCGACTTCCTGCGGCGCCAAGGTGCTCTCGAGAAGTTCTTCTCGGAAGTGACCCCGTTTGCGATCGCAAACGGCAAATTGCTCGAGGACGGCACGGCGCGCAAAGTCTACGAGTACAAGCCGGTCGGGGACCCCGTGGGGACCCAGGTGATCGAGCTCGTCAACGGCGAGTGGTTCTTGGTGAACTGAGCCCATGGGGTTGCTGCAAACCGTGGCTGCCATAGCGCGGGCCCACGAGCGGCGGCGCCAAGCCGGGCGCATCGACGCCGAGCGCTTTCTCGCCGCCGAGCGGAGTCCGCGGCCGGGCGGGAATCGAAGTAGCCCCAGTGCCGGTGGTGTGTCACCCCTCGCACTGCAACGCGAGCAGGCCGCGCGCAAGGCGTCCGGGTAGGGCGAGAAGAAAGTGGAGGATTTGCGCGTGGCGGCAATTGCAGCAAGCACGACGCTAGGCGACGACGCACTGCGGTCGATGGATTCCCAGCGTGCGGGTCATGCCGTGCTGTCTGGTCTGTCCGTGCCCGACGACGCAGACGCGCGCGCCGTCGCCGCCGCGATTGCGGATCCCCATGACATGCAGCGCGCGCTCAAGGCGATTGCCGCGCCGCTGGCCCCGCCGGGCGGGGCGCCGCTCACACCGCCGCGGTCGTCACAACGCGTGCTCGGCGCGACCCCGAGCGCCACCCGCACGCGCGGGCTGCACTCGGAGGGTTGGTTCGTCCCTCTGCCGCTCGACGGTGCCGACGCAACACTCGCCCTCGGCGCCGCCGGAGTGGCCGGTTTCTTCATGTTTAGCGGCGCCGATCGCAACATCAAGCGGTTCAGCCAGAGTCACAAGAACGACGTGACCGAGGCGCTCGATCGTGCGTTCGAGCCGCTCGGGACCCAAGAAGGGGCGACTGCCGCGGCTGCGGGCGTCTACGCGATTGCACTCGTTTCCCGCGAGCCCGAGCTCAAGGACGCGGCGTTGCGCGCCATTCTTGCGGTCAAGCTCGCCGGCATCGGCACGGGCTTCGCGAAGGAGACGGCGCAGCGCGAGCGTCCGTCGGGCTCCGACGATCCGCTGGCGTTTCACGGACCCGACGGCGACACCCCGCACGCATCCTTCTGGTCCAGCCACTCCGCGACGGCGGCGGCGATGAGCCACAGCCTGGGTCTGGCGCTGCGCCGCGATCCGCGCCCCCACATGCGGGCCCTCGCACCGTTCGTCGAAGGCGCCGGCTTTTTGACGGCCTGGTCGCGAGTGCATCACAACGCGCATTGGACGTCCGATGTGGTGCTCGGCTACACGTTTGGCTATCTCACCGCCGAGCTGGTCGATCGCCTGGGCCGTGGCGATCGGCGTGGCGGCTTCCGTGTCGTGCCGACGATGCTCGACAATGGCGCTGCGGCTCTCAACGTCGCTTGGGAAGAGCCCGACCGCCGCCCGTCGACGTGTGCCGGCCTGCCCGAGACGCGTGCTGGGGTCGAGGCGTGCCTCGACCGAGCCTTCAACGGGCGCCGGTCACGGCTCGCGCCGTAGCCAACGCGCGATCACGAGATCACTGCTCTTGATGTGGCGGATCAACCAGGTGGAGGCGAAATCCATGGCCTCGGCGATGGTGTCGGCGCGGGTGCCGCGCTGCTCGAACGCGGCCGTCAGGCGATCGAGCTTGGCGATGAACTCCGCGTGCTGTTCCTGATGTGTTGCCAGGTAAGGGAACCCCTGCTCGCGCATCAAGAGCTCTTCAGCGGCAAAGTGCTCTTCGGCGTACCGGCGCAGATAGCCGAGCATCTCCGCCAGCGCGGCGCCGCCTTGATTCCCCTTGCAGGCGTCGAGAAATCTCTGCAGGCGGCGAAAGAATTCCTGGTGCTGTGCATCGAGGTGCTCGACGCCGAGCGATAAGGAAGGATCCCACTGCATGACCATCGGGGACCATGGTGGCGCAAAGCGCGCGCCGGGTCCAGTCGCTCGTGCGGTCGGCTACTTGGCTGCTGACTGTTCGCGCACGTAGTAGCTCTGCAGCCCCCAGCGCTGCAACCGCCGGTAGTCATCGAGTGACGCCGCGACCACGCGAGTCATGGGAACTGCGGCGAGGAGCTTGGCTCCGGACGCGTCCCCACCCATGTCGATGAATGCGCGACGAACGGCGTCGCGGGTGGGGATGCCCACACGCGGGTGAATCGCCACCGGGTGCGGGGCGACCGAGGTCGTCTTAAATAGCACGATGAGCTGGTCACGGATTTCCGGCGGCTGCGCATCGAGCGTCGCCGGCACGCCCCCCGCTGCGGCCACAGAGCCGTCGATGACCGCGCGATAGGCGGCCGGATGGGTGCCGCTGTAAACGGCCTTGAACGCCAGCTTGTATTGATGGTCGAGCTGCGCGCGCATCAACAGGGATGCGCCGAGCGCATTGGGCGACGGAAAGGCGATGGTCTTGTTGGCAAGGTCTTCGACGCGCGAGATGCCGGCGTCCTTGCGGACCACCAGGATCCCCGCGAGGTCGGTAGCACCATCGCGTACCACAGGCTCGTAGGCCTGACTCGCTCGCGCGAGCAGTAGCTGGAACGGATTCATGTAGGCGATGTCATAGGCGCCTGCGGCCACGTGCTTGTCGAACTCGGCCATGGTTTCGGCGACCGACAGCCGCAGCTCCACCCCGGCGCGGCGGGCAATCTCGTCCACGATGGGCTGCCAAGCCTTCGTCGTAGCGTCAACGCCGTTTTGTGGCACCACGCCGACGGACAGCGGAGCGGCGTACGCACTCGTCGTGACGACGAGCCCCGCAAGTCCAAGGATCGAGATCTTCCTGCGCATGAGAGTTACCTCCTTCGTGGGGTGTTGCTGACAACGATTCCTAGCTTACTTCTCAGCGACACATTCCGCCACCGCGTACAGTGTCTTTCTTCGCCAACGATCAAAATGTGGGACGGTGTGGGCTGGCTACGCCTCATCGAGCAGGCGTCGCTCACCCGTGAGGGCCCGGATGGGCGCGATATCCTGCACCACTTCGAGGCAGCCGACATAAGTGCCAGCGGGATCGCGTACGGGGAAGTAACGGATGTGGACCTTCTTGCCCTGCATGTCGATCCAGAACTCGGCGACCTCGCGCGTGCCGGCCTTAAAGTCCGCGAGGATCTGGTTGACCAGATGCACGCTCTTTTGCGGATGGCAGCTCTGCACTTTCATGCCGATGGCACCGCGCGTGCGCGGAAAGATCTTCGTGTGGTTCTCGTGGCTAAAGTAGCGCACGGTGTCGTCGGCATCGACGAACGACAGCTCTACCGGTAAGGCGTTCAGCATCGGCCCGAGCAACTCGTGGCTCAGGCCGAAGACCAAATCTTGGATGCCGCCACCGCGGATCAGTCGATCGGCGAGGGCATAGTATTTCGTGTGCGTGTCGGGCCCCAGCGCTGCCTCGGTGGCCGTGATACCGCGTACCACCGCTTCGTCGTCGTTGCGGTTCAGCACGCGGCGCGCCATGGGGTAGAGAATGTCGTTCTCTTTCCAGAAGTGATTGCGCAACAGCGTCGTGTAGTCGCCAAAGACGCGGCGCAGCTCGTCGGCCTGGTCGCTCGCACCGGCGAGATACGCCTTGGCCGTCGCAGTGAGCGTCGCGAGCAGCGCCCGACTCTGCTCGTGCTCCTGCAACATCACCGCGAGTGGGCCGCCCTGGCGCGGAATGCCGCGCTGCTCGATGAGTGGGAAGAGGTGGTTCTCCTCCTTCTTGTTGTGACAGCCGTCGAGGTAGTTGACGAAATAGTCGAGCATGTCGCGCACCACCTCGGGGGGCGGCGCCGCGGCTGTCGTGAACGCCTTGGCGACGGCCTCGAAGACCTTCTCCGAGGTCTGGTGATCTTCTATGAGCAGCTCTGCCCAGTGTTGTGACATCGAACCCTCCCGTTTGGTTTAGCTGCCGCTGACGGTCACATCGGCGATGCGCAGTGTCGGTGCGGCGACGCTGCCGCGTACCATCAAATCGCTGCCAACGCGATCAATCTGCGACAGCATGGCGAGAAAATCTCCCGCGATGGTGACTTCCTGCACCGGATGGACGACCTCACCGTGCTCGAGCCACAGGCCATTGGCGCCGCGCGAGTACTCGCCAGACACCGAGTTCAAACCTTGTCCGAGGCCGCGCGTGACGACGAGGGCGTGCTCGGCCGAGCGGTAGATTTCGCCGACGTCACTGTCACCGGGCTCGACGATGAGATTGAACGGCCCGGCGTGCGGCAGCGAGCCAGCCGAACGCTGCGCATTGGCCGTCGAGTCGACGCCCGCTTTGCGCGCCGTGTAGGTGTCATAGAAAAAGCCCGTGAGCACACCCGCGTCGATGATCGCACGGCGCTCAGTGGGCAGGCCTTCTCCGTCAAACGCCGTGCTCGCCGCTCCCCGCAAGCGATGCGGGTCGTCGGTGACGGTGAGCAACGGCGAGCCGAGGGTCGCATGCAGCTTGTCGCTCAAGAACGACGCCTTCTTGTAGACCATGTCGCCGTTGAGCGCGGAGCTCATGCCGCCGATCAGTCCCGCGGCGACCGCCGGCTCGAAGATCACGGTCACGCGCTGGGTCTTGATGGGTCTTGCGCCCAGCATGCGGGCCGCGCGGGTGGCGGCGACACGTCCGATGCTCTCGACCGCTTCGAGATCGGCCACGTGCGTCTTCGCGTCGTACCAGACCTCGGTCTGTAGCTGCCCGTCTTGCTCGGCCACCGGATTGCACCATAGCGCGATGCTCGTGCCGTGATGGGTGCGCACGGCCCCCGAGGAGGTGGCGAGCACGTTTTCGCCGACGCTCGTGCTCACGCCGCTGTCGCGAAACTTGCGCACCCTGGCGTCCGTGGCGCGAGCCGCGTCTTCGAGAGCGTGGGCCCAGGCGATCTTCGTTTCGGCCGACAACGCGACGACAGCGTCGTCGTAGAGATCGAGCGCTTTCGCGGCATCTCGTATCCCGGGCGCAATTTCAGCGAGGCCATTGTGCGGATCGGCACCGGCCTCGCGTGCCATCGCCAGCGCGCGCTCGACAGCTTGCGTCAGGCTCGCGACACCAAAGTCGCTGGTGGTGACAAAGCCCAGGCGGCCTTCGACAAAGAGGCGCAGGCCGAGACTCTTGCGGGTGGCTTGACTGAGCGACAGGACGGCGCCGTCGGCCACTTTCACGTCGAAATCGGTGCTCTCGGAGGCGAGCACATCGGCCTCGCTGGCGCCGAGACGTTTGGCGAGCTCGAGGGCGCGTGCGGCAATGTCGCTGAGCTGCTCTTTGTGCATAGCCGCGCAACGTCGCACAAGTTGTGCGGTATGTCGACTCGCCGGTCGGGTGTGTTGTATGCACGCTGCATGAGCCCATCGGAGCCCTATCGACCGCTGACGGCTGACATCGTCGCCGAGCTCGAACGCATCGTCGGCAAGTCCCACGTGCTCGCCGACGCGGGGCCCGCGATGCTCGACTACGCTCACGACGAGGCCGCGGCCGCAGAGCCGCCTTTCACCGTCGAGGCCGTGGTCAAGCCGCAGAGCGCAGCCGAGATTGCCGCCATTTTGCGGCTCGCCAACCGCCAGAGATTTCCGGTGACGCCGCGCGGTGCCGGCTCTGGCCTGTCGGGCGGCGCCGTGCCGATCTTCGGCGGCGTCGTGCTGTCGCTCGAGCGCATGAACCGCATTCTGGAAATCGACCG
>CAYHNK010000014.1:0-29158 GCA_964357695.1 uncultured Bdellovibrionales bacterium
GGGACCGCACAGCGCGATGCCGACGATGTCCGCGCGGGTGGCATCGAGGGCGGTGGTCTCAAGATCGAGACTCATCGTGCCGCTCGCGCGGATTTCGCTGATGAGGGTGTTGAGCGCCTCCACCGAGAGCACGGTGCGATAGACCGAGCGATCGATGACGACGCTCATGGGCGGTGCGGGGACCGCGGGCGTCGCCGTGGCACGCGGCGACGCGGGTGGGGCGGGATCGACGGGGACCACGGTGTTGAGCATGCCGAGGTCGCGGATGAGTGCGGTGGCCTCGATGCGGCGCAGAAACGGGGCGAGGCGCTCAGGTTTTGGCAAGGCGTAACGCATCGCCTCGACATCGAGCTGCATCGGCACGTCAGTGGCAAGCAGCGCCAGACTCTTCGAGAGTCGCGCCGCCGCCTCGTTTTCGACGACCGATCGTTCGGCGGCCGAGAGCTTGGGTAGCGCGCGCAGCGCCGCGAGCACGTGGTCGATGTCGCCGTGCGCGGCGACGAGCTTGGCCGCGGTCTTGATGCCCACTTTGGGGACGCCGGGGATGTTGTCCGTGCTGTCGCCCGCGAGCGCCTGCACGTCGGCGACCAGATGAGGCAAGACGCCGAAGCGCTCGATGGCACCCTGCTCGTCGTAGCGGCGCTCGTGCATGGGATCGAAGATGCTGACGCCATGGCCCAAGAGCTGCATCAGATCTTTGTCACCGCTGACGACGACGACCTCGTGGCCCGCCTCGACCGCCTGGCGTGCGAGAGTGGCGATGACGTCATCGGCCTCGTAGCCGACGAGCTGCAACCGCGGGATCTCCATTGCCAGAACCAGCTCTTGGATGAGCGCAAACTGGGGCACAAGATCCTCGGGAGGCGCCTCGCGGTTGGCCTTGTAGGCCGGGTAGAGCTGGTGGCGAAAATTTTTCTCCGGCGTGTCAAACGCAATGCCGAGGTGTACGGGCCGCTCCTCGCGCAAGAGCTTGAGCAACATGCGTGCAAAGCCCAGCACGGCGTTGGTGGGTGTGCCGTCGCGTGTGGTCAGCGGTCGGATGGCGTAGTAGGCGCGGAAAATGTAGCCGCTACCATCGACGAGATAGATCGGTTGCGGCCCTCCCATGGCGCGGACCCTAGCAGCTCCTTGGCGCAGGAACCAGCCGGGCGACCGTACGCTCTTGCTGGCGCGTCGTGGAGTCGGTATGTCACGACGCTTGCACGACAGGAGGATGTCGATGGGTGAGGCAGCGAAGGAGGCAGTTGCGTCGTTCGATCCCGTGCCGATGCTGGCCCAAGAGCTGGGGCTCGGTGCGCGACAGGTTGAGTCGGTCGTGGCGCTACTCGGCGCCGGCAACACGGTGCCGTTTATCGCCCGCTATCGCAAAGAGGCCACCGGCAACCTCGACGAGGTGCAGATCCGCACCATCGAGGAACGCCGTGCCTATCTCCAAGAGCTCGACTCGCGGCGCCACGCTGTTCTCGCGTCCATCGGCGAGCAGGGTAAGCTCACCGACAAGCTGCGGTTGCAGATCGACGCGTGCACTACCAAGGCGGCGCTCGAGGATCTCTACCTGCCGTTCAAGCCCAAGCGGCGCACCCGTGCGACGATCGCGCGCGAGCGGGGTCTTTTGCCCCTTGCCGAGCGCATCCTCGCGCAGCCGCACGAGGGCCGTCCGGAAGCTGACGCCACGGCGTTCATCGATGCCGAGAAGGGCGTGGCCGATGTGTCGGCGGCGCTCGCGGGTGCTCGTGACATCGTCGCTGAGATCGTGGCTGAGCGAGCCGACGTGCGGTCGACGGCGCGCGCGACCCTGCTCGAGCACGCAATGCTCGTCTCCGCGGTGATCGAGGAGAAGCGCGCCGAGCGCAGCAAGTACGAGCAGTACTATGATTTTCGCGAGACGGTGGCGACCATTCCCTCGCACCGATTTCTGGCTCTGCGGCGCGGCGAGCGCGAAGGCTTTCTCGCGCTACGACTCGAGCTCGACGAGACGCGTCTGCGACCCCGCATCGACGCGACGATGGGCGTGGACGGCAGCTCGCCGTACGCGCGCGAGCTGGTCAGCGCCATCGACGACGCCTACGCGCGATTGCTCTTGCCGAGTGTCGAGACCGACGTGCGCGTCGAGCTGAAGCTGCGCTCGGACGGGGATGCGGTAGAGCACTTCGCCCGCAACCTGCGCCATCTCCTGCTTGCGCCACCGCTCGGCGCCCGCGCGGTCATCGGCGTCGATCCAGGTTTGCGCACGGGGTGCAAGTGTGTCGCCCTCGAAGAGACGGGCCGCTATCTCGAATCGGTGACGGTGTTTCCGCATCAAGGCGAGGCCACGGCCGTGCGTGCCGCCGCGCAATTTGCCGACTTCGTCGTGCGTCATCGGCCGGTGGCCATTGCGGTGGGCAACGGGACTGCGGGGCGCGAGACCGAGACCTTCGTGCGCCGCGCGCTCAAAGAGGCCAACATCGATGGCATCGTCGTCGTCTTGGTCAATGAATCGGGCGCCAGCATCTACAGCGCCTCCGAGGTTGCCCGCGAGGAGTTTCCCGAGCTCGATCTCACCATCCGTGGGGCGATCTCGATCGCGCGCCGGCTGCAAGATCCGCTCGCCGAGCTCGTCAAGATCGATCCCAAGTCGATCGGCGTCGGTCAGTATCAGCACGACGTGCACCAGCCGTTGCTCGTGCGCAAGCTCGGGGAAGTGGTCGAGAGCTGCGTCAACCACGTCGGCGTCGAGCTCAACACCGCGAGTGCGCCGCTGCTCGCGCAAGTGGCGGGAGTCGGTCCCTCCTTGGCTCGCCGCATCGTCAAGCACCGCGAGGAGCATGGCGGCTTTCACGGCCGCCGCGGGCTGCTTGATGTTTCGGGGCTCGGACCGCGGACTTTTGAGCAGTCGGCGGGGTTTCTGCGCGTGCGCGGCGGCGAGCATCCACTCGACGCGTCGGGCGTGCACCCCGAGCGCTACGAGCTCGTCGAGCGCATGGCCAAGGATCTCGGCACGCAGCTCACCGAGCTCGTCGGCAGCGACGCCCTCGTCGAGCGCATCGACCTTCAGCGCTACGTTACGGCCGACGTCGGTGAGCCAACGCTGCGCGATATTGCCGCGGAGCTGAAAAAGCCTGGGCGCGATCCGCGTGAGCGCTTCGAGCCGCCGCGTTTTCGCGAGGATGTGACTACGCTCGAGGATCTGCGCGCCGGCATGGTGCTCGATGGCGTCGTGACGAATGTGACGGCGTTCGGTGCGTTCGTCGATGTGGGCGTGCACCAAGATGGGCTCGTCCACGTCTCGGCGCTCAGTGAGCGCTTTGTCAAAGATCCGCACGAGGTGGTCAAGCCCGGTGACCGCCTGGCGGTGCGCGTGCTCGACGTCGATCTCGCCCGACGTCGCATCTCTTTGAGCGCGCGTATGTCGGATGCCCCAACCCGCGGGGCCGCGACGTCGACTCACGACGATCGGGCGGCAGGCAAAGGTGGCCAGCGGCCAAGTGGCAAGGGCAGTCACGCGCCGACTGGGGCGGGCAAGCGAGCGGATCCGTCCTTTCATAACAACCCATTTGCCAAGCTCCTGCGCTAGGGGGTCGGCCATGGCTGGCAACGTCGAGCATCACGGCAGTGACCTCTGGCGCATGTGGCTGTACGTCGGACTCCTCGCCAGTGTGTCGGGCGCCGGATGTGACGCCTTTGCGGGTCTGCGCGCATTTTTCCGTGCTGAGCCCGAGGCGACGCTGGCGGGCTTGCGCGTCGATGTCGATCCCGCGGATGGCCTCGGCATTTTGCTCGACGGCGTGCAGGTGGGCAGCATCGCGCAGTACGAGAACATTCGCCTGACACCGGGTCGACATCTCCTAGAAGTGCGCTGCGACGGGTACTTCCCGTTCGTGTTGCCGCTCGAGCTCACAGCTGGCGAGACCACGCGACTGACCGTGGCGCTGCGTCGGCGGGTGGATGTTGGCGAGGCGGCACCTCCCGAGGCGGCGGACCCCGGTACCGTCACGCTGCTCGTCCATCCCAAGCCGGCGGTTCCGGTGACCCTCGACGGTCAAGCGGTGCGTGGCAACGCCGTGACACTCGTGCGCAGCGACGGGGAGCTCGGCGTTGGCGTCCTGAGGCTTACCTATCGCCTGGCGGCGGGGGGTCTCGTCGAGGTGGAAATCCCTGTGGACGCGGCGCGCTGGTGGAAGGACGGTGCCACCATCGCCACGGGTATCGCGTTGGGCATCGATACCACGCCCATTCGGCTGCGACGGGCCGCAGATGACGGCACCGACCAAACCGTGGTAGTTCGTCGGCGGTAGGTGGCGTGATACCTGCACGTCCGTGCACGCAACCGGGCTACGTTTGCGCCGATAACGGTCACAACAACCTTTCCTGTGGGCTGGTGACGCATGCCACTCAAAACCCCTCCCGTGTACACGACCTCCACCGGCGCGCCACTGCCCCTGCGCGACAACGGCGAGGTCGAGCGCACGCGTCCCGCCCCGTTTGCCGCTCCTCAAGAGCCTTCCTCCAGCAGCGAATTCGATTGGTTCAGCAGTGGCCCGCTGGCCCCCATCATCACGCCCGACGGCGAGATGCGCGGCGCCGTAGTGACACAGCCCTTTGTGCGGCCTCCGCCATTCGGTGAGCCCGGCCTCAAAGTTCCAGCGAGCGTCCAGCTGCAGCACGCGAGAGCCACTGAGTGGCTCGGACAGCTACGCAACGCGTGGAGCGATGCGGCGCGCGCGTCGCAGAAGGCGCCACCCAAGGTCGAGCTCGGTGGCGCCGAGCTGCGTGCGGTGCCAGGGCCCGAGCTGCGGCGCAACGTCGGTCGACTCACCGCGCAGAAGGCGTTCGAGGAACGTCGGCGCGCCGAGGGTAAGGCCACGCTGTGGGTCAACGTCGACGGGCGCCTCGAAGGGCTGACGTCGCCGGGTACCAACCGCGATGGTAAGTTCATTGGTTGGGCCAAGGGACATCCGGTCACCTTCACGCTGCAAGCACCGTTCGCCTTCGATCCCCGTGAGCCCGCACGCAAGGGCCCGGCCGAGGATCTCGTACGCACGCTGCAAAAGCCGCCGCTCTCGCGCGAGGGGCTGCTGGCGCTGCCCGAAGGGGCGGTGCTCGAGCTACGCGGCGGTGGATTTGTCGGTACCCAGGGCCGTCGTCTCGATGGCGACAAGCCCGAGCAGCCCGAGCACGAGTTTGTCGTGCGCGTCTTTCGCCTCGACGGGCAGAAGGTGCGTGTCGTTACCGAGTGGCAACGCTCGCGGCGCAAGTACCCGTGGGACAAAGAACAGCTGCTCAAGACCGTGCCCGCCAAAGTCTCCGGGGGAGGCGCCGACATCAAGGTGGAGTACCATCTCGGTCCAATGCGGACCGAGGCCTACATCGTCGATCTCGGCAACGAGCGTGGCGCCAAGGCCGAGCAAGCGCTCGTGGCCCTCGACATCGACACCATTCGCGCCGCCTCGGCCCATGATGGCGTGACCCGCGACAGCACCGTGTCGCGCACGGATTCGAGCTACGAGCTCGGGGTGACGACGCCCGCGGGCATCTTGAACGGCGCCACCGATCATTTTGGCTGGGGATTGGGCGTGCAGCTGTGGAACAACGAGGTGTCGCAGAAGGACGCACGAATTCTCGGCGATAGCTTGCGCTATGCGTACAGTCAGGCAGGCGCAGAGCAGGGCACGCGTATACACTGGCTCGAGAGTGGCGGTTTGGCCGAGCCGCGGCTCAGCGCTATGGCGGGCGTGGCGGAGGGACTGCCCGCCAACGTGCAGGCGGGCCTCGAGACGGGCGCCGTGCTGCGCTACAACATCTTGAGCGCATACGATCATGGCGCCTCGAGATCGGCCCTGGATGCGCTCACGCGCATGTTGAGCGTCGCAGTGCGAGATCCCGTGCGTCTCGATGACGATCGCATTCCTCCCGGCACCGAGATTGCGCTGCAGCGTCTCGTGATGGCGCGCGAAGTGGTGCGCTACGGCGCGGGATACGATCGCGAGTTTGGCTATGGCTTCGAGGTCGCGGCGACCGTCGGCGCGGAAGTGTCACACGAGGATGTGTACGACAAGGTCATCGTGCTCAAGAAGCTCGACGACGGTCGCATCCTCGCCACCGTCCGTGCGGCGACGCAGAAGACCGACCGGGGTATGGGCAAAGGTGGCGGCATGCCGGTATCGGTGCGCGCCATGCTGGGTTTTAATGCCAACACCATCGAAGCGGCGCGTGAGTACGATGTTGCTGAAGACTCGTCGCTATCGAAGTACTTCGAAGGGCGCCTGGGTGGCGAGCTGAGCAAGATCCTCGATCGGACGCTCGAGCACATGTTGAGCTCGCGCTTCGAGTCGGCCGATCGGGCTGCAAAGCGTGTCGAGCGCAGCCAGCAGTTCGTCTTCGACCTCAAGAGTCCTGTGGACCGCGATTTACTGCGGTCGCTCACCACACTGTATTCGCGCGGCGACAAGGAAAAGCGCGCGGAGCTCGCGACGGGGCTCGGTGAGCGGCGTCGGCTGGCGTACGAGGAGGAGTCGGAGGACGCCGGACGCAAGACGGAGCTCGAGACCTTCGGTAAAGTCCAGTATGGCAACGACGGCGCGCACGTCGAGCGGCGCGGCGATCTCAAGACGGCGGACGGCAGGTACGAGTTCAAACAGCAGGATGCGCAGCACGTTCACACGTTCTTTGGCAAGACGGTGAAGGCCAAGTGGGAAGCTTATAACGTCGATACGAATCTTCCGGGCGAGAAGAACGCATTCCGCTTTCACGCTCGCGTGGAAGACGAGGACCCGGTGACGACACAGGACGAGGTGGCGACATTTCGTAGGCTCGTGACCATCGCTGGCGCCAAGTATCTCGCCGAGAACGACCCCAAGTATCCGAAGGTGGAGTCGGCGCGCTTCATGGATGAGCTGTCGACCGGCTGGCTCATGCGCCTGATGTACGATCTCGTTCACTTGCCGATCCCTGGTGCGAAGCATCACGGCAAGACCACCCAAACGGTCGACATCACCATCGAGCGCAAGGGTGTCGAGCTCGTTGCCGAAACGGACGCGGCGGCGGCGCACGGGGTGTTCATGGCCGTGAGCGGCACGTTCGATCCCACCGCTGCCAACCCACCGTGGCTGGCGGCACCAGGGCGCGACGCGCAAGCGTTGAATTTGCAAACCGCTGATGCGCGTGTGTGGACCGAAGACGAGCGCGTGCGGGCGCGCACGCTTGTAGGCGGCTGGCTGGGAATGCAAGGGCGACGCGACTGGGACGACGAGTCACGCAACCGCGAGCTCGGTGGCCTCGAGTCGGAGTACCGATCCGCCTTCGGGCGCAGCCTGGAGATCGACGCCCTGCACTACGCTCACGCCCAAGGCATGGTGAAGGCCATCACGAAGCTCAAGGCCGCGCTCGCGCGCAACGGTGGCGGCGTCGATGAGGCGCTCAAGACCATGTCGCAGATTGGTGACGGCGTGTGGGGCGACGACAGTCAACGCGATGTCTTCTTCTGGCGCTATCTCGGCACGCTGCTCGTGCTCGCACGACCTGAAAATGTCGTGCTCAGCGAGCTGTCAATGGTAGGCAAGCACGTCGATGCGCGCGCACAGAGCGAAGGGCGTCTCGAGCATCCGCAAGAGGTCGTGCCGCGCTATTTCGACGACAACATCTTGCCGCGTGGCGGCGAGGCGTTGCCGACGCCGGTGGGAGGACCGAAGATCCCCATGCACGTGCCGGACCCGCTCGGTTCGCTCGACACCGTGCCGTTGCGCACGGACTGGAACGCCGACGCCGAATGGCAGCCGGCCGTGCAGGCAGCGTCGGACTACGCGCGCTCACGCGGATTTGGCGTCGTCTTGCCCGGGACCGGACGCAAGCTCGTGAGCTCGGCGCCGGACCAGACGTCGATGTTGGCGCTCGGCTTCGTCAATGCGGGCTACCGAATCGAGGTGAGCATGGTAGATCGCAGCGGCAACGCGGTGCCGCTCGGTGGCTTGGTCCTGGTCGACAACGTCTTTGCGCAGCAGCCGAAGCTCAAGTCCCGTGACCGCATCGAGCGCGAGCTCCGCTATCTCATCGACCGGTACGCGACGAACCAGCCGTCGTCCGAGCCGGTCGGTGGAGCACTGGCGCCGGTGAACAAATAGCGTCTTGGCGAAGGTTCCGCTCGACCAGCGCCGCGCGGGGATTGCGCAATGGCCATCGCGCCCTACGATAAGGATGCGACACGGTGAGGCGCAAGGAGCGTGAGCGACGTGATTGAGACCCAGGATTTCCAGCGTGATGTCATTGATGCCAGCCGTACGACGCCCATCGTCGTCGACTTTTGGGCGCCGTGGTGCGGCCCCTGCCGCATGCTTGGGCCCGTGCTCGAGAAGCTCGACCAAGAGGCCAACGGTCGCTGGCGTCTCGTCAAGGTCAACACCGATGTGCAGCAGCAGGTGGCCGCGCAGTTTGCCATTAGCAGCATCCCGGCCGTCAAGATGTTCGTCGACGGACGGCCGATAGCAGAGTTCGTGGGGGCGCAGCCGCGGCCCATGATCGAGCGCTGGCTGCAGCAGCACCTGCCGGCCATCAAGGACGACGAGATCGAGCAGGCGCTGCGAGCCCAGCAAAGCGGCGATGAGTCCGCGGCGCGGCGTATCCTCGAAAGCAAGCTCGAGCGCGAGCCCAACCATGAGGTGGCGCGCCTCCTGCTCGCCGAGACGATCCTTCGCGTCGAGCCCGACCGGGCCCATGTGCTGCTCGAGGGTCTCGGGGGCGAGCGCGACGCCGAGGACCGCGTAGAGGCCATGCGCACGCTGGCGCGACTCGGGGCCGCTCGCCACGCGCCTGTTCCCCCCGGGGTGCCGCAGGCCACCTGGCAGCGCTATCAGACGGCCATCGAGGCCTTTTTTAACGGCGACTATGAATCCGCGGCAGAGGGCTGGATTGCGGTGATGCAAAAGAGTCGCGCGCTCGATGACGATGGTGCGCGCCGCGCGTGTGTGGCCATGTGCCAGTGGCTGGGCGACGGGCATCCGTTGACGCAAGGGTTTCGCCGCCGACTCGCCTCGGCGCTGTACTGAGAGTGTTGTACCAAGCCTCACTGCCGCAACCCTTCGAAGAGCTCGACCATCCGGCCGATCTGCGCATTCGCGTGCGTGGGGCAAGCGCGGCGCAGACCCTGGCGCGGCTCGTGCTCGCGCATGCCGCGCTGCTCTCGGGCGGCGCGCCGGTCACGTCGATGCGGCAGCACGAGATCACGGTGGCGGGTGCGGACGGTCTCGTATGGGTCGCCCTCGACGTGCTGCGCGAGCTTCATCGTTGCTTTTGTCTCGAGCGAGAAATCGTCTGTCGCGTCGGCGTCGAGTCGTTTTCGTCGGCTGGTGCGCGGCTCGTCGTCGATGTTGGCGCCTACGACCCTTCGCTTCATGTCGAGGGCCACGACATCAAGGCAGTGACCTATCACGCGGCCCGTTTCGAGGCGGCGGGTGACGGGTACGTGGGCGAGGTCGTGTTCGACATTTGAACGGTATCACGACGAGGAGGCCACCATGAAGCTCCGCCAGCTCACAAAGCACCGCTGGGAAATCGCGCGCGAAGGCGGCATGAAGGTTCCGGGGTTGCTGTTCATGCCGGAGACTACCGAGGAGGCTCTGCGGCACGAGCAGGCCATCCAGCAGGTGGTCAATGTCGCTCACCTTCCAGGGATCTTGGCCTATGCGCTTGCGATGCCCGACATCCATTGGGGCTACGGTTTCCCAATTGGTGGCGTTGCGGCTGTCGATGCGGAAGAAGGCGCCATCTCACCGGGGGGCGTTGGCTACGACATCAACTGCGGCGTGCGTCTCGTGGCAACGAGCCTCCCTGCGGACGAGGCGCGTGCGCGCATGCACGAAATCGTCACGGCGATCTACCATCGGGTGCCCGTCGGCGTCGGGGCGAGTCACGCGGTGCCGCGCCTGAGCCTCCACGAGCTCAAGCGGGTGCTCGCGCAGGGCGCGCGCTGGGCGGTGAAGGAGGGCTACGTCGTCGGCGTCAACGACCTCGAGCATTGTGAGGAGGGTGGTTGCCTCGAAGGAGCGGATCCCGCAGCGCTCAGTCAGCACGCGCTCGAGCGTGGTGTGGATCAGGTGGGGACGCTCGGCAGCGGCAATCACTTTCTTGAGCTCGACGAGGTGGTCGAGATCTACGACCCCATGGCAGCCGAAACCTTCGGCTTGCGTCAGGGAACGACCGCATTGCAGGTGCACTCCGGCTCGCGTGGACTGGGGCATCAGGTGTGCGACGACGCCCTCGCGGTGCTCACGCGCAAGATGGCGAGCTTTGGTCCCGACTACGCGGCCATTCCTGATCGTCAGCTCGCGTGTGCGCCGATTCACAGTGGCGATGGACGCAAGTATCTCGGCGCCATGCAAGCCGCGGCGAACTTCGCCTGGGCCAATCGTCAGGTGATGAGCGCGCTGGCGGTGCGGGCTCTCGGCGAAGCCCTGGGATGCGGCCCCGCGTCACTGCAACCGCGACTCGTCTACGACGTGTGTCACAACGTCGCGAAGGGCGAGCGGCACACCGTGCAAGGGGAGGAACGTGACGTGCTCGTGCACCGTAAGGGCGCGACGCGGGCCTTTGGTCCTGGACACCCGCAGGTGCCTTCTGTGTATCGGGCCGTCGGCCAGCCGGTGCTCGTTCCCGGCGACATGGGGCGCTACTCGCTCGTCCTCGCCGGCACCGAGCGTGCCATGACGGACACTTTTGGCAGCGCGTGCCACGGCGCCGGGCGTCTGATGTCGCGCCACCAGGCACTCAAGCTCGCACGTGGCCGCAACATTGACGACGAGCTCCGAGGTGCGGGCATCGAGATCATGGCACGGGCACGCCGCACCCTCGGCGAGGAGATGAGCGAGGCCTACAAAGACGTGGGCGTCGTGGCGGAGGCGCTGGTCGCCGAAGGCATCGTCACCAAGGTGGCGAAGCTGCGCCCGATGGGCGTGGTGAAGGGCTAGAACCGCGCCCCGACGAGCGCCATGCCGCCGCCGTCGGTGGGCACCACCATGACCTGCGCCGGGAGCTCCGGAACGTCCCAGTCCTGCGTCAGGTAGGTCGTAAGTCCCAGGCCCAGCACGGTGCCGGCGATGGCCGAGCCGAAGAACCCGGGGACCGTCGTGTCCGGTCCGACGTCGACGATGATCGCCACGCCCATACCCGCGAGCATGCCCAGGATCCCGCCAGCGTCAATGACCAGCGTGCGGCCACGGCTCATGTCGAACTGAGGTGCGAGCAGTGCGCCGGCAGCAAAGCCGACGTCGCTCGCCGCCAGGATGGTGAGCCACTTCGTGTTGGACCTGCCATGAAACTCGTTGGCGGCGTGACCGAGCAGAGCCAATACGCCGGCCCACGTGCCCATGGTGTCAGCGAGCGCGACTTGCCCCGCCCGTGGCGACAGCGTGCGCGCGATGGCGATGCCCGTGCCAAGGCCGAGCGCTTGTCCTGCCATCAACGTGCTGACGATCTCCTTGCTCTCGTCGATCTCATCGACCACGGCCGCGGTCACGATCGCGTGCCAGAGGCCCCAGCTCGTGCCGGTGTCCGCTGCCATGGCTGTTCCCGGAGTGATGCCACCCTGTGTCGTGAGCAGCGAGATCCACAGGGCAAAGCCGCCCGCGAGTGTCGGCACCGCAATGGCGGCCTTCGGGTCGTCGCACTCGGCAAGAATACAGAGCTCGATACCAACGCCAATGCCGTGCAGTGTCTGATAGAGCGCCAGCTCCGCACGTGCCCCCGGCTCATTCTTCTCGCCCTGATCGCTCGTCAGCTCACCCGGGGGCGGCAAGAGAGCGAAGGTTGCACCGCGTACCAAGAGATTCGCGTCGGCGATGGCCTCGTGTCCGCCATCACGTACCATCAGGTCCTGGGCGCCCGCGCCATGAGGACCCTGCCACTCGACGCGATAGGCCCCGGGCGGCAAGGCGAGCTCGGTGGGCTCATGGTTCCCTGGCGCATCGAGCACCACCACGCCGGTCGCTGTGTGGATGACACGCACACGTCCGTCATCGTGTGCCGAGGGGGCCGGTGCGGCGATCTCCTCCTGTGGCCGATCAGCCACGATGGCGTCGGGTACGCCGGACGGCGCTTCGGCCTGGATCGATGCTAGCACCAGCGACAACAGGATCGCGGACATGCGCGTGCTCCTTGCGGTTAGTCGTAGTACTCGGTGCCGAGGTGGGTGATGAGCTCTTCGCCCTTCATCCAGCGCAGCATGTTCTTCATCTTCATCGATTGAATGAAGAGGTCATTCTCGGGATAGAGTCCGGGCGCCGTCATCGGGCTCTTGTAGTAGAACGAGAGCCACTCTTGCACGCCGCTCAGGCCGGCGCGCTGCGACAGATCCATGAATAACGCCAAGTCGAGCGCCACCGGGGCGGCGAGGATCGAGTCGCGGCAGAGGAAATCGATCTTGATCTGCATCGGATAGCCGAGCCAGCCAAAGATATCGATGTTGTCCCAACCTTCCTTCTGGTCGCCGCGCGGCGGGTAATACTCGATGCGCACCTTGTGGTACATCTTGCTGTAGAGGTCGGGATGCAGCTCCGGCTGCAAGATGGTCTCGAGCACGCCGAGCTTGGAGACTTCTTTGCTCTTGAAGCTCTCCGGATCGTCGAGCACCTCACCGTCGCGGTTGCCGAGGATGTTGGTCGAGAACCAGCCGTTGATGCCGAGCATGCGCGACTTGAGGCCCGGCGCGACGATGGTCTTCATCAGCGTTTGGCCGGTCTTGAAGTCCTTGCCGGAGACCGGTGCCATGCGCTCGCGCGAGAGCTCGAGCATCGCGGGGGTCTCGGCCGTCAGATGCGGCGCGCCGTTGGCGTAGGCGACGCCTTCTTTGAGACACGCGTAGGCGTACACCTGCGAGGGGCTGATGTCCGGATCGTTCTTGGCGAGCCCCGCCTCGAATTTCTTCAGGCTCTGATGCACGTCGACCGGGGCGCGGTAGACCTCCGTCGAGCCGCACCACACTGCCACCGCACGATCGAGCTTGTTCTTGTCCTTGAAGGCCGCAATGTCGGCGCGGATGCCTTCGGCAAGCTCCATCTTGTTCGTCTGCTTTTTGACGTTCTCGCCCCGGAGCTTTTTGACGAACTCGGGGAAGAAGACCGACTCCATGGGCTTGATGGCTGCGAGCTCGTCTTTGATGAGCCCCAGGTGCTCATTGGAGAGCACCTCGGCCTTCTTGGCCGCGGTGTAAGCGTCGTCGTGGAACAGATCCCAGCCGCCGAAGACGATGTCGTTGAGGCCGGCGAGCGGGATGAAGTCCTTGATGAGGGGCGAGCGATTTTCGGTGCGCTTGCCGAGGCGGATGGTACCCATCTGGGTGAGCGAGCCGAAGGGTTTTGCCAGCCCCTTGCGCGCGAGCATGACGCCAGCGATGAGCGTCGTGCCGACCGCGCCCATGCCAGGCAACAAGATCCCGAGCTTGCCCGTGGGCTTTTTGATCTCGGTGGGCTTCTTCATGATGCGAGTCTCCTTGTCCGAGGGCGAGCGTTGTGCCGCCCGCGGCCTGCTACCATGCGGCGCGGCATTGCACAACAGCCCATGGGCAGGGCGATCGGGACCATCGGGAAAGGTCAATTGGATCCGCGTCCTGGGGT
This sequence comes from uncultured Bdellovibrionales bacterium, assembly GCA_964357695.1. Taxonomy (GTDB): domain Bacteria; phylum Myxococcota; class XYA12-FULL-58-9; order XYA12-FULL-58-9; family CAYHNK01; genus CAYHNK01. Next base: position 13,578 of record CAYHNK010000014.1, read on the forward strand.
GCGCTACCGTGGATGGCTGCGGCTTGGGGGAGCCGGAGGTGGCGATGGTGGAAACGCTCCGTGTGCGCATTGCCGACCGTGAGCTGCTCATGCCCGCAGGCTCCACGGTGCAAGAGGCCATCAGCGAGGTGTACGGGGACGATGCCGACATTGTCGGCGCCTTGCTGAACAACCATCTCGTCAGTCTGGCGACGACGTTGCGTGGTCCCGCGGAGGTTGTACCCGTGCGGCCCACCGAGCGGGATGGCGAGGCCATCTTGCGTCGCAGCGTGGCGCATGTGCTGCACACGGTGGCGACGCAGGACTACCCCGAGCTCAAGCTGGAAATCGGCCAGGCCCTCGTGGGCGGTTGGTACTACGAGGTACGCACCGCCAGCAACGTGGCGCCGGATCTCGACCGCCTCGCGGCCGAGCTGACGCGACGTGTGCGGGCGCTCGCCGAGACCCGTGTGCCCTTCGAGACGCGGGTGCTCGCCGTGGAAGAAGCGGAGAAGATCCTGGCGGACCCGCACGGGCACAAGAAGAAGCTCTTGCGCGTTTGGCCTTCGCCGAGCGTCGTCGTGGCGCGGCTCAACGGCTTTGTCGACATTCAGCACGGACCGTACGCGCCGGATACCGGCTGTGCGCGACATGCAACGGTGGTGCCGTATCCGCCCGGCATCGTCTTGCAGGTGCAGCCACAGCCGGCGTATCGACCGCTGCGCGCCGGGGCGCATCTGTTTGCCACCTATCGCGAGACGCGCCGGTGGAATCAGCGGGTGGGCGTCGAGACCGTGGGGGACTTGAACGCGGCCATTCTTGAAGGACGGCTCGAGGACGTCGCGCGGGTGTCCGAAGCGCTGCACGAGAAGAAGATCGCGCAAATCGCGGATGAAATCGCCGCGCGACGCGAGCACGTGCGCCTCATCTGTATCGCGGGCCCCTCCTCGTCAGGCAAGACCACGTTCGTGCGCCGCTTGTCGGTGCAGTTGCAGGTCAATGGCATCGATCCCGTGCTGCTCAGCCTCGATGACTACTACCTGTCGCGCGAAGAGACGCCGCGTGACGACAAGGGCGAGCTCGACTTCGAGACGATCGACGCGCTCAATTTGCCGCTCATCCATGAGCAGCTTGAGGCCTTGCTCGCAGGCGACGAGGTGCGCACGCCACGCTTTGATTTTGTGCACGGGCGACCGACCGATCGCGACTCCTGGAAGCCGCTGCGGTTGCGTGAGCGACAGGTGCTCGTCATCGAAGGCATCCACGGGCTCAATCCGCGGCTGACCGCATCGGTGGTCGAGCAAGCGAAATATCGTGTGTTCGTCAGTGCGCTCACGCAGCTCGTCATCGACGAGCACAACCGCATCTTCACGTCGGATGCGCGTCTGTTGCGCCGCATCGTGCGCGATCGTCTCTATCGGGGCACGAGCGCTGCGGATACCCTGGCGCGTTGGGCGAGTGTGCGCCTTGGGGAGGAGCGTCACATCTTTCCCCACCAAGAGAATTGTGACGTCATGTTCAACTCGACGTTGGTGTACGAGGCCGCTGTGTTGCGCACCTTCGCCTGGCGATTCCTCATCGAGGTGGAGCGCTCACACCCGTCGCGTGCGCGCGCCTACCAGCTGCTCAAGTTCCTCGAGCTGTTTGTGCCGGTGTTCCCCGACTGCGTGCCGGCGAACTCCATCCTGCGCGAGTTTGTGGGTGGTTCTGGCTTCAACTACTGAACAGAGTGACCATGACGCGAACGGTTCTCATCGTCGACGACTCCGAAGTGGTGCGAAAGCACGTGCAGCGCGCGCTCGAAGCACAACGCATGTTCGACGACGTGCTCGTTGCCACCGACGGCGTCGAGGGCTTCAAGTTGCTCGTTTCGGCACGTGTCGATCTCGTGCTGTGCGACGTGGTGATGCCGGGCATCGACGGGTTCAAGTTTCTCAGCTTGATGCGTGCGCGACCCGAGCTCGCCGAAATCCCCGTCATCATGATCACCGGCGAAGAGGATGTGCGCGCCAAGGTGCGCAGCCTCGAGGCCGGGGCGCAAGACTACCTCACCAAGCCCTTCGACGACGCCGAGCTCGTGGCGCGCGTGCGGGTGCACCTGAACCTCAAGCTGCTGCGCGACGAGCTGCGCGAGAAGAATCTGCGACTCGAGGAGCTGGCGAGCACCGACGGACTCACCAAGCTGCTCAATCGGCGTCACTTCATGGAGGTGTGCGCCATCGAGCTCGAGCGCGCGCGGCGCTATGGGACGCCGCTGAGCTACGTCATGCTGGATATCGACCACTTCAAGCGCGTCAACGACGAGCACGGTCATCTCGCTGGCGATCGCGTGCTCGTTAGCGTCGCCGCGCTGCTCAGGACCGATCTGCGCAGCCACGCCGCTGCGGGTCGCTACGGCGGCGAGGAGTTTGCGCTGCTCTTGCCGCAAACGGGCATCGAGGGCGCACTCGCCGTCGCCGAACGCTACCGCGCCGCCATCGAATCGACGCCGGTGGCGCTCGATGGTCGCTCGCTCACCGTCACCGTCAGCGCCGGGGTTGCCTCGTTCCCGGAGCAAGACGTGACCACCGTCGACGAGCTGGTACAGAAGGCGGACGAGGCGCTCTATCGCGCCAAAGACCTTGGCCGCAACCGCGTTCACGGCGCGCGCTGAGTGCGTGGCTGCGCCCTCGTCGCGCGAGATCCAGCGGCCCTCATTATGGTTGACACGTTGCGTTATCATGGTTAAATCGCACCTATCTCGACAGCACGAGGAGGCTTGCGATGGCCAACAAGGGATTCGTTGCGGCGTCGGACGGTGACAGAGTCGCCATCGTGGCGGGTCTGCGCACCCCCTTCGTCAAGTCCGGCAGCGCCTATCGACATCTGACGCCGCTCGATCTCGGCAAGCTCGTCGTCACCGAGCTCATCGAGCGTGCCGATCTCGATCCGGCATGCGTCGACAAGGTCGTCTACGGGCAAGTCGTGCCGAGTCCGGATGCGCCCAACATCGCGCGCGAGATCGTGCTCGGCACGCGACTGCCGCGCACCATTGAGGCGTATTCGGTGTCACGTGCGTGCGCCACGAGCACGCAAGCGATGACCGAAGCGGCGATGTCGATTCTCGTCGGCGAGATCGATGTCGCCATCTGTGGCGGTGCGGATTCTCTCTCGCGGCCGCCCATCACCTACAGCGATCATTTCATCGAAGCGCTCATGACCGCCAATGCGGCAAAAGAGCCGTTCGCCAAAGCGCGTGCCTTCTTGGATCTCAAGCCCAAGGACTTTTTGCCGAAGCCCCCGGCGCTCAAGGAGCCGTCGACGGGTCTCACCATGGGCGAGTCGGCTGAGAAGATGGCGCGTGACAATCACATCGAGCGCGCCGCGCAAGACGCCTTTGCCGCCCGCTCGCATCGCAGGTCCGCCGCAGCGTGGGAGAAGGGCATCTACGAAGCGGAGGTGATGCACGTGGCGGTGCCGCCGTATGACGAAGCCGTCAGCCGCGACGGGCTCGTGCGTCCGGATACCACCGAAGAGAAGCTCGCCGCGCTCAAGCCGGCCTTCGACCGCCGTTTTGGCACCATCACCGCAGGCAACAGCTCACCGCTGACCGACGGTGCCTCCGCGCTCGTCGTCATGCGCGAGTCGACGGCGCGCGACCTTGGTTTTGAGCCGCTCGCCTTCGTGCGCGGCTGGGCGTACGCCGCGGTCGATCCCGCCTGGCAGATGCTGATGGGCCCTGCGTTCGCCGCCGCACGCGTGCTCGAGCGCACGGGGCTGACGATGGCCGACGTGGATCTCATCGACATGCACGAAGCGTTCTCTGCCCAGGTGTTGTCGAACCTCCAGGCCTTTGCCTCGCGGGCCTGGGCCAAAGAGCATCTCGGTCAGGAGGCAGAAATCGGTGAAGTCCCCGACGAGAAGCTCAACATCCATGGCGGCTCGATCAGTCTCGGGCATCCGTTTGCCGCCACCGGTGCGCGTCAACTCCTGACCATGGCGCGTGAGCTCGAGCGTCGCGGGGGCGGTCGGGCGTTGGTGACGCAGTGTGCCGCCGGCGGCATGGGCGCGGCGGTGATCCTCGAACGAAGCTAGGAGTGAGCGATGGCAAAGAGCAGCAAAAAGAGCGGCATCCAGGCGGTGGCCGAGCTGAATCTGACGCATTTGCGCACCGAGCTCGATGAGCAGGGCGTGGCCACGGTGTGGATGGATGTCCAGGGCGAAAAGGTCAACACGCTCTCGGCCAAGGTGGGCCGCGACATCGAGCAGGTATTGCAGTGGCTCGATACCGACGAAGCGGTGCGGGCGGTGGTCATCGCCTCGGGAAAGCCCACGGGGTTTGTCGCCGGCGCGGACATCGACATGATCCGTGGCGTCAAATCCGCGGCGGAGGCGGCGCGCATGTCGCGCGAGCTGCAAGAGCTCTTCGCCCATCTCGAGCGCCTGCACACCGAGCTCGACAAGCCGGTGATTGCGGCCATCGACGGCCCGGCCTTAGGTGGCGGTCTCGAGCTGGCGCTTGCCTGCTCGATGCGCATCGTCAGTGATTCCCCCAAGACGACGCTTGCTCTTCCCGAGGTCAAGCTCGGGCTCATTCCCGGTGCCGGGGGTACGCAGCGCTTGCCGCGGCTCATCGGCGTCGCCAACGCGCTCGACATGATCCTCACGGGGCGTACCGTGCGCGCCAAGAAGGCGCTGCAGCTCGGGCTCGTCGACGAGATGGTGCCCGTGTCGATGTTGCTGCCCATTGCCCGGCAGCGCGCTGCCAAGGCGGCTTCCGGCGAGATACCCCCGCCCAAGCGTGGTCTCGCGCGGCTGCGCGAGCTGGCGCACGAGCTCACGGATCCCGAGTTCTTGCAGCACCTGGCGCTCGAAGAAAATCCGGTGGGCCTACGCGTACTCTTTCGCAAGGCGAAAGAGGGGTTGCTCAAGGAGACCCACGGCAATTATCCGGCGCCTTCGCAGGCGCTCGACGTCGTGCACATGGGCATGCTCGAGGGCCTGGACGCCGGCTACGCCGCCGAAGCCGATCGCTTCGGGCAACTGGCGGTATCGCCCGAGGCCAAGGCCCTCATGTCCATCTTTGCCGACACGCAGGCGCTCAAGAAGGAGAGTGGTGCGGGCGACGCGAAGGCGCGGGCGGTGCATAAGGTCGGCGTCTTGGGCGGTGGGCTCATGGGAGGCGGCATTGCCTTGGCGACCATCACGGGTCCGGGCGTTCCCGTGCGTATCAAGGAGGTCGATGACCTGGGTGTGCTCCGTGGCCTGAAGTACGTGCACAAGGTACTCGACAAGGACGTCGCCAAGCGTCGTCTGTCGGGCATCGAGCTCGAGCGCTTGATGCAGCTCGTGACCGGCTCGCTCGACTACCGTGGCTTTGCCCACGTGGATTTGGTCATCGAAGCCGTGTTCGAAGATCTGGCGCTCAAGCACAAGGTGCTCGCCGAAGTCGAAGCGGCAACCGGCGATGAGACGATCTTCGCCAGCAACACGTCGGCGATCCCAATCACGCGCATTGCCGAAGCGGCCAAGCGACCGGACCGCGTCATCGGCATGCACTACTTCTCACCGGTCGAGAAGATGCCCCTGCTCGAGGTCATCACCACGGAGAAGACCGCACCCGAGGTCGTCGCGACTTGCGTGGCCTTTGGCAAGGCGCAGGGGAAGACGGTGATCGTCGTGCGCGATGGGCCCGGTTTCTACACGACGCGCATCCTTGCGCCCTATCTCAACGAGGCCGCCTGGCTGCTCGAAGAAGGGGTCAGCATCGAGGCCATCGACGAGGCGCTCGTGCAGTATGGCTTTCCGGTCGGTCCGGTGACGCTGCTCGACGAGGTTGGCATCGACGTCGGCGCCAAGGTCACGAGTGTGCTCGAGAAGGCCTTTGGCGAGCGCATGCAGGCGCCGAAAAAGCTGGCGGCGATCCTCGAGGACGAGCGCAAGGGCCGCAAGAACGGGCGCGGGTTCTATCACTACGATCAGGGAAAAAAGGGCGCACCGGATGAAAGCGTCTATCGGCTCTTTGGCGACGGCGTCGCCCGGCACACGATGCCCGCGAAGGACATCCAGCGCCGCGTGACGCTGGCCATGGTCAACGAAGCCGCGCGTTGCCTCGAAGATGGCATTCTCGCCAGTGCCCGCGACGGCGACATCGGCGCGGTGTTTGGGCTCGGTTTCCCGCCGTTTCGCGGCGGCCCGTTCCGCTACGTCGACACCGTGGGGGCCGAGCGCGTCGTCGAACAGCTCGAGGACTTGGCCGCGCGGGTCGGTAAGCGTTTTGCTCCGGCGCAGATCCTGCGCCAGCACGCGAAAGCGGGACAGCTGTTCCGTTCGTAGCGTGGGATGGAGCCCGCGGGACGTCCCACGGGCTCCGTCGTGGTCGGGTCGCGGTTCGCTCAGCCGGCCTTGACTTCGATGCGGCGGGCTTTGGCCGGCTCGGATTTTGGCAGCACCAGCTTGAGCACGCCATCGCGCACAGTGGCGCTGATCTTCGTGCGATCAATCTCACTGGATAGCGAGAACGAGCGTCGGAAATCGCGTTCCGCATACTCGCGGTACGAGACGGCATGGTTTGTCAGCTCGTCTTCGACGGACGTACCCTGAATCGTCAACACATCCTTGTCGAGCGTGATGTTGACGTGCGCCTCGTCGACGCCGGGCATGTCTGCCCACAGCGTGATGACGTCGCCGTTCTCGTGGATGTCGGCGCGCGGTGCGACGATGCGCCGGTCACGGGTTCCCTCGGCGCGCTCCGGCAGCGTCGCCTCGCGGGTCTGTAGGTTGGTCTTCATGACTGCTATCTCCTGTGGTTGCGGTTCGTGCGACGGCGCTCTACGAGGCCCTCACGTTGATCTTCTTCGGCATCTCCTCTTCGGCGCGCGGTAGCATGATGCTCAACACGCCGCGCTTGTACTCGGCCGAGACCTTCTTGGGATCGACGCGGAACGGCACCTCGACGGTGCGCGTAAACAGGCCGCAGACGCGCTCGCGGCGATGGTAGGTCTCGCCCTGCTTGAGCTCGGCGGCGTCGCGCCGGCCATTGATGGTGACCGCGTTGCCCATGACCGAGATGTCGATCTTGGTGGCGTCGATGCCCGGCACTTCGGCACGGACCACAGCGCCCTCCTGATTGGTCCAGATGTTCACTGCTGGAAACGAGGGTGCGGATGGCTCGCGCAGGCCAGTAAACACGCGGTTGAGCTCATCTTGCAGGCGCTCGAGATCCTGCCATGGTGCCCACATGCGTCCTTGACCGCTCACATCTTCCCAAAACATGTTGATCTCCTTTGCGGCCCGCCCTGGGGCGGAGTCGTGCTTTCCTGTCGTTGAGGCAAAAATAGGACCCGTTTGTGAGGTGTCAAGCGCTGTGCGTCGCGTCGGCAGCGCACGAGCACATTTTTCTTTCGGTGCTTGGGTTTGCCCGGCGCCTGGAGGTAGAGTCGGGTCATGGAATCGACGCTGGACCGAGCGATTTTTCCCCGTGCCGCAGCTTACGTCGAGGCAGTCGGGCAGGGCCTCGAGGCGCACACCGTCGCCAAGATCAATGCCGACGTCTTCGAGATCATGCGGCAGCGTTTCCCCACGCTGATCGACGGCACGAAGGTCCCGACGCTCGTCAGCGACGCCTTCCTGGGTCGTGCGGGCAAGTGGGTACCAGAGGTCGTTGGCAACACGCTCTACCTCATGTGTCGCGATCGCGGCCTCGGCAGTGACGAGGCGTTCTTCGACTTTGGCTACCGCGGCACGCTCGAGCTCTTTGATAGGGCAATCTACCGCGTGATCATGCGGGTGATGTCACCCACGCTCGTCGTCATGGGGGCGCAAAAACGCTGGGGTGCCTTCCACGTCGGCTCCGAGCTCAGTCCCGGCAAAGCGAGCCGCGAAGGCGATCGCACCATGGTGCGGGCGACGCTGCGCTATCCCGCCAGGCTCTTTCCTCGCCTGATGATCGACTACAACGCCCACGTCTTTCGCGCGGCCGTCGATTCCGCAGGTGCAAAGAGCTCCAAAGCCAGCGTCGGCAACTACACCGACACCGCGGCGGACATCGAGGTGAGCTGGGTGGCGTGAGGGGGCGACCGTTTGGGTGAGGACTGCATCCGGGGCCGCAGCAAGCCTAACCCCTGCACGCCGTTGCGCGCCGTCGCCTGGGCCCGTATGCATGGGGGATGAGCGCGCCCTCTTTGTTACCGAATCGTCCTGTCGCTGAGCGCTTGGCCGCACTGCTCGGCGAGCGCGTGCTCGTCATCGACGGCGCCATGGGGACGATGATCCAGGCGCGACGTCTGTCCGAGGAGGCGTTTCGCGGCGCGCGCTTTGCCGCCCACCCGCGCCCACTCAAGGGCTGCAACGATCTCTTGTCGCTCACCCAGCCTGAGGTGATCGCTGAGATCCATCGCGAGTACCTCGAAGCCGGCGCCGACATCATCGAGACCAACACCTTCAACGCCAACGCCATCTCGCTGTCCGACTAGGCGCTTGGCGAGCTAGCCTATGAGATCAACTACGCCGCGGTGCGCCTCGCCCGACGCGAGGCCGACGCTGCCACCGCGCGATCGCCACAGCAGCCGCGCTTTGTCGCCGGATCGCTCGGCCCGACGAACCGGACGGCCTCCATTTCACCTGACGTCGCCAATCCGGCGCTGCGCAACGTCACCTTCGATGAGCTGCGCGCAGCCTATGCGGAGCAAGCGCGCGGGTTGCTCGACGGCGGCGTCGATGTGCTTTTCCTCGAGACCATCTTCGATACCCTCAACGCGAAGGCGGCCCTCGCAGCCTTCGACGAGCTGTTTCTCGCCCGCGGCGAGACGGTGCCCGTCATCGTCTCGGTGACCATGAGTGACGCGAGCTGCCGGACGCTGACCGGGCAGACGCTCGAAGCGTTCTTCGCCTCCATCGCGCATGCGCGCCCGCTGGCGGTGGGCGTCAATTGCTCGACCGGACCCGAGGCGATGCGACCCCACGTCGAGGAGCTGGCCCACAAGAGCGGGCTATTTGTCAGCTGCGTGCCCAACGCGGGGTTGCCCAACGCGTTCGGCGAGTACGACGAGACTCCCGAGCAGATGGCCACCGTGCTGGGGGACTTTGCTCGTCGCGGGTACGTGCAGCTCGTCGGCGGTTGTTGTGGGTCGACCCCGGCACACGTGCGGGCCATCGCCACGGCGGTGCGTGCCGTCCCTGCCACACAGCCGCAGTCCGTCGCGCCACGGGCGCGCTACGCGGGACTCGAAGAGCTCGTCGTGCGGCCCGATGGCAACTTCTTGCTCATCGGTGAGCGCACCAACGTCACCGGGTCGCGCGCCTTTGCGCGCCTGGTTCGTGACGGCAACTACGAGGGGGCGCTGAGCATCGCGCGCCAGCAGGTGGAGGGCGGCGCCAATATTCTCGATGTGTGCATGGATGAGGCCATGCTCGATGCCAAATCGTCGATGACCACTTTTCTCAACATGCTCGCCACCGAGCCCGAGATCGCCCGCTTGCCCATCATGGTCGATAGCTCGCGCCTGGAGGTCATTGAGGCGGGGCTCAAGTGCCTACAGGGGCGTGGCATTGTCAACTCGCTCAGCCTCAAAGAGGGCGAGGCGGCATTTGTCGAGCACGCACGGCTCGTACGTCGCTACGGCGCGGCCGTGGTGGTGATGGCCTTCGATGAAGCCGGGCAAGCGACGAGCGTCGAACGCAAGGTGGCGATCGCCGAGCGCGCCTACGCGCTGCTCACCGAGCGGGTCGGGTTTGCGCCCGAAGAAATCATCTTCGACCCCGCGGTGCTCGCGATTGCCACCGGCATCGAGGAGCACGATGGCTACGGTGTGGCCTTCATCGAAGCCGTGCGCGAGCTCAAGCGCCGCATGCCGCGCGCGCTCACAAGCGGCGGTATCAGCAACGTGTCGTTCGCCTTTCGCGGCAACGAGCCGGTGCGCCGGGCCATCAACGCGGTCTTTCTGTACCACGCCATTCGTGCCGGCCTCGACATGGGCATCGTCACCGCCGGCCAGCTGCCGGTCTACGACGACGTGCCCGAGGCGCTGCGCGTGGCCATCGAGGACGTGATCTTTGCCCGCCGCGCGGATGCCACCGACCGGCTGCTCGCTATGGCACGCGACGTCGATCGGGAAGCGCCCGCGGCGGTCACGGCGGCGGCGTGGCGTGCTCTCCCGGTGGTCGAGCGCCTGCGCCACGCGCTCGTGCAGGGCATCGCGGACTACGTCGATGAAGACGTCGCCGAAGCGCGCGGCGCGTATGCCACGGCGCTCGGCATCATCGAGGGACCGCTGATGGACGGCATGAACGAGGTCGGCGAGCTCTTTGGTGCTGGCAAGATGTTCCTGCCGCAGGTGGTCAAGAGCGCGCGTGTGATGAAGAAGGCGGTGGCCATTCTCGAGCCGCAGATCGCCGCCGAACGGCTCGCGAGCGGCGGACGCTCGCAGGGGAAGGTGTTGCTCGCCACTGTCAAGGGCGACGTGCACGATATCGGCAAAAACATCGTCGGCGTGGTGCTTGGCTGCAACGGCTACGAGATCGTCGATCTCGGCGTCATGGTGCCCGCAGAGACGATTCTTGCCGAGGCCGCTCGGCACGCGGTCGACATCATTGGTCTGAGTGGCCTGATCACTCCCTCGCTCGACGAAATGGCGCATGTGGCGCGCGAGATGGATCGCCTCCGCATGACCCAGCCATTGCTCATCGGCGGCGCGACGACGAGCAGCAAGCATACCGCCATCCGCATCGCGCCGGGATTTCAGGGCGCCACCGTGCACGTGCGCGACGCATCGCGGGCGGTGCAGGTGGTGAGCGATCTCCTCGGCGAAGGGACACACGAGCGCTTCGTCGCCAAGGTGCGCGTCGAGCAGGAGGAGGTACGGCGCGATTTTGCGGCGGGTCGCAAGACGCCGATGGTGTCGTATGATGAGGCGCGTGCGCGTCGATTTCGTCCCGGCGCGACGTTTGCACCGCCGACGCATCCCGGCTCGCTCGAGTCGCAGGTCCTTGCGCCGCAGCCTCTGCGCGAGCTCGTGCCGTACATCGATTGGACGCCGTTCTTTCACGTGTGGGAGCTCAAGGGGGTCTATCCCGCGATCCTCGACCACCCCGAGCGCGGCGGTGCGGCGCGCGAGATCTTCGACGCTGGACGCACGCTGCTCGAGGACATCGTGGCTCGCGGTCTTCTCGAGGCGCGGGGTGTGTATCGCTTTCTTCCTGCGGCGCATGACGGCGACGACATCGTGCTCTACGACGACGTCCAGCACGCTCGCGAACGGGCGCGCATCCCCACCTTGCGCCAGCAGGTGCTTGGCAAGGCGGACGGGCCGAGCTACGCGCTCGCCGATTTTATTGCGCCACATGAGAGCCGTGCGGGCGACTATCTCGGCATGTTCGCGGTGACGGCGGGGCACGGCCTCGATGCGCTCGTGCGACGATTCGAGGCGCAGCATGACGACTACCACGCGATCATGGCGAAGGCGCTGGCGGACCGGCTCGCTGAGGCCTTTGCGGAGCTCGTGCACCGCCGGGCACGCGAGCTGTGCGGCTTTGGCCAAGGGGAAGCGCTGACATCTGAGGACCTCATCGCAGAGCGCTACCGTGGTATCCGGCCGGCGCCAGGCTATCTGGCATGCCCCGATCATACCGACAAGCGCATCATCTTTGCGCTGCTCGAGGCCGAGCGCCACACCGGCATCACGCTGACCGAGAGTCTGGCCATGTGGCCGTCGGCCGCAGTGAGTGGCTTTATCATCAACCACCCGGAGGCGCGCTACTTTGCGGTGGGGAAGGTCGGCGAGGACCAGGTGCGCGACTACGCGCGACGCAAGGGCATGGCCAAGGTGGAGGTCGAGCGCTGGCTGCGTCCATATCTCGGCTATGAAGCCTAGCCCTGGGTGTGTTAGGAGCGGGGAACCGGCAGGAACAGGTTGGGGGTGGTAGATGGCAGCAGATTCCGATAACCGTCGCCGATTTCATCGCGTGCTGTTTGACCATACGGCGGAGCTCGCCTGCGAGGCCGAACGCGTGCGGGTGCACCTGCTCGACGTGTCGCTCAAAGGGGCGCTCGTCGACATGCCGCAGGGTGCGCCGCAGCTACCCGAAGGGCACGGTTGCGAGCTCGTCATCTGGTTGTCGGCCGAAGTGCACATCGCCATGCAGTGCGTTGTCGCGTGGCACCGCGAGGCGAGCGTCGGTCTCGTGTGTCGACGCATCGATCTCGAGAGCATGCAGCATCTGCGGCGCCTGATGGAGCTGAACCTCGGGGACGATGAGCTGCTTGAGCGGGAGCTGGCCGCGCTAGGCGCGTGGCGAAGTACCGATGACTCTGATGCGCAGCGCTAGCGCCTTTTGACTCGCTCCAGGGTGGGGCGTAGACAAGCACGTGCCCAATCCCAATCAAGGAGGATCGACATGATGCTGTTCAAACAACTGTTGTCGAGCGCGGTCGGTCTCGCGTTGGTCGCCTGCGGCCCGTCAATCAACCCGCAGACCAAAGCGCGCGTCGATGCGTGGCGCGGCGCCCTCAAGACGAGCGAGCAAGTCTTTCACCAGGCCGGCGTGGCGAGGCCTGCCGTCGAAAGCGGTCAGTGGGCGGAATATCTGGAAGTCGACGGCAAAGGCCAACCGGCCAAGGTCGTCTACAAGATCGTCGGTCGCGAGGGCGATGCGAGCTGGCGCGAGACCGAGCGTACGAGCTACCTCGATCACTCGGTGGCGAAGATGCTGCTCGAGGTGCCGAGCTGGCAGAGCCCGGAGGGCTGGGTCTTTCGTCGCATGATCATGCAGAAGGACAACGAGCCGGCGCAGGAGATGCCGCCGTTTGTGATGACCATGATGGGCAAGCCCATGCTCGCCGCTTTGCGCTTCGAGGTTCAGGCAAAGGATCCGCAGACGGTGACGGTGCCCGCCGGGGTCTTTCAGGGGGCCGTCGCGAGTCGCTCGAGCACGGAGATCCTCGGTCTTGGCCGCGTCGAGACGGTGACCTGGGTGCATGGTCGCATACCGATTACCGGCATGGTCAAAAGCGAGAGCGCCGACGGCAAGTATCGCATCGAGCTGACCGCATTCGGCGTCAACGGCGCCGAGAGCGCCATTCCCTAACCTACGGCAGCGCGCCGGGTCGCGAGAGGAATGCTGCGAGCACAGCGTTAACGTCTGCCGGCTGCTCGAGGGCCGGGAGATGGCCCGCTCCTGCGATGAGCTCGAAGTGGGCGCCAGGGAGCGCGCGTGCCATGGTCTCGGCGCTTGCAGGCGCGATGAGCGTGTCTTGTGCACCGTGCACGACGAGCGTCGGCACGCGCATGCGGCAGAGGTCGGCGGTGGCGTCGGGGCGATGTGCCAGCGCGGCCAAATCGTAGGCGGCCGTTTCTTTGGGCGTCTCGCGGATCATCGTACGAACGTCGGCGATCACGGCGATCGGGGCCGTAGGTGCGGTGAGCTTGGGTAGCATATCCTCGGCGAGGACGTCGGTGCCGTCGTGTAGCACGCGCTCGGCGGTGCGCAGGCGGTTGGCTCGTGCCTGGTCAGAGTCAGCGTCGGCGCGCGTCGACATGAGCACGAGGCTGCGCAGGCGCATCTCGTGGCGCCGCCACAGGGCGAAGAGAATGTAGCCGCCCATCGACAAGCCGACAAAATCGGCGCGCGCGATGCCGAGTCGGGTCAGCGTCAGGGCGATGTCGTCCGCATGGCTATCGATGGTCCATGGGCCTTCGGCGATGTGGCGACTTGCGCCCCGTCCGCGCAGGTCGACGGCGATGACGCGACGGGTGCGTGCGAGCACGGCTATTTGGTCGCGCCACATGCGGGCATCGAGCGGAAAGCCGTGGACGAGCACGAGCGCGGGACCGGTGCCCTTCTCGGTGTAGGCGATGGGCAGGGGTGCGTGCATGGAAGCTCCTCGTGCGCGTTGGCTCTTGTGGGAAAGACCTCCTGGGAATAGCAAGAGGAGCGCTCCGCGGTCCAGCGGCGGCGCGACGGAGTTTTGACCCATGAGCTCGATTTTTGTGCGACCCGCTACGCTTGAGGAGGCAACACTCGTCGCGCGCAACAATGCAGCGATGGCGCTCGAGACTGAACGCCTGGAGCTCGACACCGAGACGGCGTTACTCGGCGTGCAGGCGGTGATTGCCGATGTCCGCAAGGGCTTCTACCTGCTTGCTGAGCAGCACGGAGAGGTCATCGGCCAGATGCTGGTGACGTACGAGTGGAGCGATTGGCGCAACCAGACCTTCTGGTGGCTGCAATCGGTCTATGTGGTACCCGGCGCGCGACGCAGCGGGGTGTTCCGACGCCTGTTTGACGACGTCGTGGCCCGCGCGCGAGAAGCGGCGGACGTCTGTGGCTTGCGTCTGTATGTCGAGCGTGACAACCACCGAGCCCATGCCACGTACGAGGCGTTGGGCATGCTGCGGTCGCACTACGACATGTTCGAGTTGCCGTTCGAATCCAATTCGCCATAGGGTGTCGTTTTCGAGGAGGGTAGACGCATGGATGTGAGACAGGTGACGACGGTGGTTCTGCTCGGGATGGTGGGCTGGGTGGGTGGCTGTCGAGAGCAGGGTGAGGTAGCTGAGCCGACGCCGCCGCCTGACGAGGTCGCCGTGGCGGGTGAGCCCACGGCGCCAACGGCCGCGCCCGATCTTGTTCCCGCTGAGCCAGCGGGCACCGAGGCGGCGCGTGCGATGACCGTGCCGCAGGGGTGGTCGGGCACCGGCGTGCTCTCGCGTCGTACGGGCAAGCTGCCAAAAGGTGCGCCCAAGTGGGCGGCCGTCGAAGCTGAGGTGGTAGCGCGGGAAGGGCGGCGCATGTTGGTGGCCAGCGGTCTCGTGGAGCAGATCGGCAATCCGGCGCTGGCCCGCAGCACGGCGGAGAATCGCGCCCGCGCGGTGATGGCGCGTTGGCTCGGCGAAGAGCGTCTCGAAGGGGCGAAGATCGTCGACGCATCCTGGAACAAGCGACGACGCGTGGCGGTCGTCAAGGTCGAGGTCGAGGTACCGGCCGACTGGGCGCCGGGAACCTAGCTCCCGCGTTCTGGCACGCACGCTACGGCGCGGGGCACGCCAGGGCATCACCCTCCTGCTCGTCGAGTGAGGGGTCGAACGCGGCGTGAAAGCTCGCGAAGGTGCGCAAGTACAGATCGTTCCAGCACTCGGTCCAGGTCGCGGCGCTGCCGACCGGCACGTCCCCACCGGAGATGGTCACGTCTCCTCGACCGAGGCCCCCCTCCCGCCAGCGTGCCGCAATGCGTAGCGTCTCGAGGGCGTCGCTAAACGGATCGCCAAAGCCGCCGCCAACCACGTCGGCTTGCAGCGCGAAGTCATAGGTGATGGCACCTTCGGCGGTGCGGCTGTACGCGTAGTTGAGATCGCCGACGGGCACCTCGCTCGTAAAGGGTGGGTCCTCCCAAGAGATTTCGATTTGCTTGTCGGCACCATCCTGCAGGAAGTGATAGCTGAGCGAGAAGACGCCCGCGACCGCATCCGCACTGGCGCCGAGCGTAACGAGCCGCGCGAAGTCGAGGCGCAACGAGCCCGTACCGTTGCGTGCGCCGCCCTCGGCCGTCTCCGGGTCGTAATGGCCGCCGAGCACTTCGTACAGGCCGCCGGCTGGACCCTCGCCGCAGCTCGGCGCCTCGCCCGAGA
>CAYHNK010000015.1:0-26026 GCA_964357695.1 uncultured Bdellovibrionales bacterium
CGCGCTCCCTCTACACCGATTTGCGTCGCCTCGACGTCGCCGTCTCGCCGCTGCCTTTGAGCTTTGCCCACGGGCTCAAGGCCTATCTCGAGCGCTACCCGTACGGCTGTACCGAGCAGCTCGTCAGTCAAACGGTGCCGGCGCTCGTGCTCCAAGGCTATCCTTCGTTCGGCATCTCGACGCAGACCGCGCGCAAGGCACTCTCACGCACGCTCGCCATCTTGCGCGGGCGACAAAATGACGAGGGGGCTTTTGGCTTTTGGTCTGCGGGCTCGTTCGTGTCGAGCTTCCAGACGGTGTACGCCATGCACTTTCTCACCGAGGTGGCCGAGCGTCGCGCGGCACCGGTGGGCGAGCTGCTGTCTTCGGGGCGTGAGTACCTGCGTGCGCTCGGGAGTGGTGAGAGCAGTTCGCTCGCCGAGGTCCGCGTGCGCGCCTATGCCCTCTATGTGCTCGCGCGCAACCACGAGCTCGCAAGCGACGTCGTCGCTGAGCTGCGTGGGGCGCTCGATGCAGACAAACGCCTGAAATGGCGCGAGGACGTCACGGCTCTCTATCTGGCGGCGACCTACGCGCTCATGCGCGACCGCCCACACGCCCTGGAGCTGCTCGCGGCGCCCGCCAAGGCGGGCAAGGAAGCCGAGCACGACGACGAGGTCTTCTACGACCGTCAGGTCTATCTCGCGCAGTATCTCTATCTCGTCGCCAAGCATTTCCCCGAGCGGCTCGATGCCATCGAGGGTCCGCTCGTCGACGCGCTCGCCAAGGGCATCGAAGAGGGGCAGTACAACACCATCTCGAGCGCCTACACGATTTTGGCGCTCGATGCCTATGCTCAGGCGCTCGGCGACCAAGGGGCCGACGCCCTCGCCGGTGCGAGCGTGGCGGAAGTGCGCAGCGACAAGGACGTGCGCCCGCTGACCCTCGCGATGGGGGGACTCGCGCCGAGCGTGGCGTTCGCGCCCGAGACCGCCAAGGTGCGCGTCACCTCGACCGGTGATCGCCCGGTCTATTACCAAGTGACGACCGCTGGCTTTGACACCGCGGCACCGCCCGAGGTGATCAAGAATGGGCTGGAGGTCATTCGCGAGTACCGCGGCGAAGGCGGCGGCGCGCTCACCGAGGTTCCTCTCGGCGATACCATCGAGGTGCATTTGAAAGTGCGCTCGCTTGGCGAGCGCGAGCTTGCGAACGTCGCGCTCGTCGATCTCTTGCCTGGCGGCTTTGATGTCGTGCTCGAAGGCGGTGCCGATGCGAGCCCCGTCGGCCGCATCGCTACGAGCGCTTCGAGCTGGGACGCGACCTACGCGGATGTGCGCGAGGATCGCGTCATCTTCTTTGGCTTTGTGGGTAGCTCAGTGCGCGAAATCGTCTACAAGATCCGCGCTACCACACGCGGCAAGTTCACCGTGCCACCGGCCTATGGCGAAGCGATGTACGAGCGCGCCGTGCAAGCACGCTCGACGGCGGCGGTGATCACGGTCAGCGAGCGCTGAGAACGGCTCGATGCCCCGGCGGCGCGCTAGCTCGCGACTTTCGTGAGACGCAGCTGCCGTTTTGCGACCCAGGTGCGCTGGAGGCCACGCAAGATCTGCGGTGGCATACCGAGCGGCAGGTCGACAAGACTGTAGTCGTCGTGGATCTGCACGCGACCGATGTCGCGCCCCGGTAGTCCCGACTCGCCCGCGATGGCCCCGACGATGTGGCGTGGCGCGACTCCGTGGCTACTGCCCACATCCATGCGGTAGCGGTCCATGCCGACCGGTGGCCCGTCACCCGGGGCCGTGCGACCAACAGGCGCCTTACCCCGGCGCGCTTGCGCGTCACGAAGCGGCGCCCGTGCTTCGGGGCGCAGCTGCAACGGCGGCTCGTAGTCGGGGGTGAGCGGCTCGCCCGCGCGCAGCTCGCGAATGAGCGCTGCGGCGATACGCTCGGGTGACACCTGCTGCTCGAGCACGACCTCGCGGACCACGGCTTCCAGCTCGTCGATGCCCTCGGCGACAAGCACGCGCTTGATCTTCTGCTTGAGCTCTTCGAGTCGGCGTGTGCGTAGCTCGGCGCGCGTCGGAAAGACAAACGGCTCGAGCTTTTGCCGCGTCGCCTGCTCAAGTCGACGCAGGCTACGGACCTCACCGGGCGTGATCAGCAAGATGGCCTCGCCCGCGCGACCCGCGCGCCCGGTGCGACCAATGCGGTGCACGTAGTTTTCGGGCTCGTCGGGCATGTCGAAGTTGATAACGTGACTGATGCGGCTCACATCGAGGCCACGGGCAGCAACGTCGGTGGCGACGATGAGGCTGAGCTTCCCAGAGCGCAGCCGCTGCACGATGTCCTCGCGTTGGTTCTGGGCCACGTCCCCACTGAGGGCATCGCCGTCGTGGCCGAGCTCGCGCAGCGCTTGAGTGACCTCCAGCGTGGCGTTGCGTGTGCGCACAAAGACCAACACGCCTTCGGTGGGCTCGACTTCCAGGAGGTGGGCGAGCGTCTGTACCTTCTGCGGTCCGCGGCACAGGACGTAGCGCTGGCGGATCGTTTCAGCGGTGGTGGTGGCCTTCTCGATCACCACGTGCGTAGCGTTGCGCAAATAGCGGCCGGCGATGCGGCGGATCTCGGTCGGCATGGTGGCCGAGAACAAGGCGATCTGCTTTTCTTCGGGGGCGCGCTCGAGGATCCACTCGACGTCCTGCAAAAAGCCCATCTTCAGCATCTCGTCGGCCTCATCGAGCACGAGCGCCTGCAAGTTGCCGAGATCGAGCGTGCCGCGGCGCATGTGATCCATGACGCGACCCGGGGTACCAACGACGACATCGGTGCGGCCCGAGAGCCCGCGTAGCTGGGGTACGAAGCTGGCGCCGCCGTAGATGGGCAAGACGCGCAGGCCGCCGATGAACTGCCCGTAGGTCTTCATCGCTTGGGCTACTTGGATGGCGAGCTCGCGCGTCGGTGTGAGCACCAACACGGCGGGACCGCGCTCGCGCACCGCGAGGCGAGACAAGAGAGGCAGCGTGAACGCGGCCGTCTTGCCCGTGCCGGTCTGTGCCTGTCCGAGCACGTCGCCGCCTTGGAGCAGCGCCGGAATGGTGCGCAGTTGAATGGGCGTAGGGACCTTGTAGCCTGCCTGCTCGACGGCGCGCAGCACGGGCGCGGCAAGACCTAGATCTGCGAAACTGGGCGATACGAGCTCTGTCATGAATACTCAAGACCGGACGAGGGACGAGACGACACGACGACTCACTGTCTCCGAATCGATACACCAGCGCCGGTGGCACCCAGTGCACAAGGACCATCGGCGCCGACGGCGGAAAGTTGCTCACCCCACGTGCCACCTTGCGAAATGTGGCGATCATTGCTATTACAGCTCGGCGACATCGCTTCTGCTTCGTCTTGCTAGAGCGCTGATGCGCTCGTCCCAGGCCCCGCGGGCTGTTCCCTCGATCTCCTGGCACGAGGTTCTCGTAGACCGACCCTGACGGGTCCGGTGGAGTGTCTAGAGTCATGGGTAACAAGTTGTTTGTGGGTGGTTTGAGCTTTGATACGACCGACGATGGTTTGCGCGAGGCGTTTGCGCGCTTTGGCGACATCGTCGAGGCCAAGGTGATTACCGACCGCGATACTGGTCGGTCGCGCGGTTTTGGCTTCGTCACCTTCACGGCGGGCGAGGGTGCCCGCGTCGCCATCGACGAGATGAACGGCACGTCGCTCGACGGTCGCACGCTCAACGTCAATGAGGCGCAAGAGCGCAGCGGCTTCGGTGGTGGTGGCGGCGGTGGCCGCGGCGGCAGTCGCGGTCGTAACTAGGCAATCCTAGCACCATGGGCGGGAACATGAGACCGCCGGGTCCTACCAAGCGTCAGAAGGAGCTCGCGCGCGCGGATAAGAAGCGTGAGAAGGCAGAGAAGCGCGCGGGCCGACGCATCGAGAAGGAGCAACGAACGAGCGACCCACTCAATCCGGGAGAAGATCCCGATCTGGCGGGCATCGTCGTTGGACCTCAACCAACAGCGAGCGACGTATCGTGAGCGTGACCAAGCAGCGCCCGGCCGCAGCCCCGCGGGCCACGACCGCCGCGGACAGTCTCGAAAGCTATCTGCGCGGTATGGCCAAGGTGCCCCGGCTGACCCGCGCCGACGAAGTGGACATCGGCAAGCGTCTCGAAGCAGCGATCCACGAAGTTCGCATCGCGCTGCTCGACTCGACGTGTGCCATTCGCGAGCTGCTCGCGCTCGGTGAGAAAGTGCGGGGCGGCTCTCTGCGTCTCGATGAGATGACCGAGGCGACGCCGGGTAGCGCCGCGACGCGCACGGATGACAACGCCGCCGCCCTCAAACGACTCGCCCGCATCGAGCGCTTGCACAGCGAGCGCCTCGCCATTGCCGATGGCCCGCGGGCCGAGGACGCCCGGCGACGCAAGACCGTGGCCATCGAGCGCGCGTTCACAGAGCTTTGCCCGCCCCATGAGCTCTTGCTGCGTCTCGCCGAGCGACTCGAGTCCTTTGTGCGCCTCGGCGAGTCGGCGCCGGGCAAGGCACAACGGGCCCGCATCGAGCGTGATGCCGGTGCTCGACTCAAAGACATGCAAGCATCGTGGCGTCGGGTGCAGGCCGGCCTGCGCGACGTCGAGCGTGCCAAGACCGAGCTCGTCGTTGCCAATTTGCGCCTCGTTGTCTTTGTCGCCCGCGGCTACGTACATCGCGGTGTGCAGCTCGTCGATCTCGTGCAAGAGGGGAACTTCGGCCTCATGCGCGCCGTCGAGAAATTCGACTACCGCCGCGGCTACAAGTTCTCGACCTACGCCACCTGGTGGATCCGCCAAGCTGTGACACGGGCCATCTCCGACCAAGGCAAAACCATCCGCGTGCCGGTGCACATGCACGAGACCCTCGGCAAGGTCACGCGCACGACGCGCTATTTGACGGCGCAGCTCGGACGCGAGGCGGAAGCGGAAGAAGTCGCCGACCGACTCGGGCTTACCGCCGACCGCGTCCGCTACGTGCGCAAGCTTGCCCGCGAGCCCGTCTCGCTCGCCAGCCCCGTGGGGGAGGATGGCGACACAACGCTGGGCGACTTTATTCCTGCGCGCGAAGAGTCGCCGATTCAGGCGCTGCTCGAGAGCGAGCTGCAGCAGCAGGTGCGCGGCGTGCTTGCGGTGTTGAGCCCACGCGAAGAAAAGATCGTGCGCCTGCGCTTTGGCATCGGCGAGGACGGTGAGCACACCCTCGAGCAGGTGGGCCAGCAGTTCGCGCTCACGCGCGAGCGCATCCGGCAGATCGAGGCGGTGGCCCTGCGCCGGCTGCGCCACCCATCGCGCACGCACACGCTGCGTGAGCTCGGCGACGAGTGACCTGACCGCGGGCTCAGTGTATGAGCGTACGCATGATGTGGCAGACGCTGGTCGAGGAGGCGAGAGCCGTGCTTGCCCCCGACCGCCGGTTGCGGGTCTTCGAGGTTCGCGCTGACTTCCAGGACGACGCCTTGCGGCTCACGGGCGAAGTTCACTCGCTCGAATTGCACCAAGGGCTGCTCGACTATCTGCGCCGACACCAGATCGACCGCATTGCCGATCACGTAACAGTCTTGCCCCATCAAGACGTGCGGCCCAAGGCGCACGCCATCGTCAGCGTCAGCGTCGCCAACGTGCGCTTTCAGCCGAGCCATGCCGCCGAGCTCGCGACGCAGGTGGTGCTCGGCACTCCCGTGTCCGTGCTCAAGCAGGTCAAAGGCACCTGGCTGCTCGTACAAACGCTCGATGGCTACGTCGGTTGGACCGACGCGCATGTCGTGCGCTGCGATGACGAGGAGCTCGGGCGTTGGATCGAGCGTCCGAAAATCATCATCACCGCGCGCTGCGGATGGTCGCAACGGCGAGTCAGCGATGCCGAGGAGTCGGTCAGCGATCTCGTGCAAGGGGCGGTGTTGGCGCGTCTGGGCGAGTCGGTGGACCACTATCACGTTGGGTATCCGGACGGTCGCGAGGCCTACGTGGTGAAAGCGGCAGCGATGCCGCTCGGCGCCTGGCGCACGGCGCGCACAACGCTCACGCTCGCGGGCATCGAGAAGACGGCGCGCTCGTATCTCGGCATCCCTTACCTTTGGGGTGGCACCTCGACCAAGGCCATGGACTGCTCGGGCTTTGTGCAGCTCGTCTTGTTTCAAAACGGCGCGCTCATCGAGCGGGACGCTGATCAGCAAATGCGTGTTGGCACGCCGGTCGAGCTCGGGCCGGGGCTCGATGGGCTCGCGCCGGGGGACGGTCTCTTTTTCTCGGTCGAAGACGAGCCCAGCAAGATCGATCACGTCGGTCTCTACCTCGGCCGCGGCGCCTTTGTGCACGCCTCCCGTGATGTGCACCTCGGCAGCCTCGACCCAACAGCGCCCGATTTTGATGCGCTCCGACGCCGCACGCTGGTCGCGGCGCGACGATTTCTCAACGGAACAGGTGGCGCGGGACTGCGGCCGCTTGGCGCGATCCCCTTCTTTGCGCGCGCGCCATGACCCTGCGCCTCTACGCTCATACGCTCGAGCTCAAGCACGCCTTCACCTTGGCGCGCAGCACGCGGACGACGACGCCCATCATGTTGGTCGAACTCGAGCGCGATGGGATTGTCGGCTACGGCGAAGCATCCATGCCTCCCTATCTCGGGGAGACGCACGAGACGGCGCGCGCGTTTCTCTCGCGTGTTGATCTCACGCCCTTCGATGATCTGTTCCAGCTCGAAGAGATCCTCACCTGGATCGACAAACTTCAGCCCGGCCAGCACGCGGCCAAGGCGGCCGTCGACATGGCGCTGCACGACTGGGTCGGCAAAGCGATCGGCATGTCGTGGCATCGGCTGTGGGGCCTTTGTCCCGACCGCGCCCCTGCGACCTCGTTCACCCTCGCCATCGATACACCGCAGATCGTGGCCGAGCGCGCCCGCGACGCCACCGACGCGCACATCTTGAAGGTGAAGCTCGGGCGCGACAACGACCGCGCCATCGTCACAGCGATTCGCACGGTGACCGACAAGCCGCTGCGCGTCGATGTCAACCAAGGCTGGGAGTCACGCGACGAGGCGCTCGCCATGATCGAGTGGTTGGCGACGCAGAACGTCGAGCTCGTCGAGCAGCCCCTCGGGAAGGAACGTCGCGAGGATCTTGTTTGGCTGCGCGAGCGCTCGCCGCTCCCCATCGTCGGCGACGAGGGCGTCAGTCGTCTCGCCGATGTGCGCGCGGCTGTGGGTGTTTACGACGCCATCAACGTCAAGCTGATGAAGTGCACGGGGCTGCGTGAGGCGCACCGGATGATCGAAGTGGCGCGAGCCCTCGGGCTCAAGATCATGCTCGGCTGCATGACCGAGACCTCGTGCGCTATCTCTGCGGCAGCGCAGCTCTCACCGTTGGCCGATTGGGTCGACCTCGACGGCGCGTTGTTGATTGGCAACGATTTCTTTCGTGGTGCGGTGCTGCGCGACGGACGCATGCAGATCCCGCTGGCGCCCGGCATCGGTGCGACGAAGATCCGCGACCTCAGGTGACATGCGCCGCGCTCGCTTCGCATGGGCTCTCGCGCTCGCAGCTCTCGTTCTGGCGCGCGCGCTCACGCCCCCCTTGCTCAGTCCGAAGGCTTTTGGCCGCGCGGTGCTCGACCGCCGGGGCCAGCTGCTGCGCCTGACACTCGCCGCTGATGAGCGCTACCGACTGTGGGTGCCGCTCGCGCAAATCGCCCCCGAGCTCATCGAGGCGACGCTGCTGTACGAAGATCGCTGGTTCTTCTGGCACCCGGGCGTCAATCCGGTGGCGCTCGTGCAGGCGGCTTTCGAGACCTTTGGCGGCGGGCGCGTGCGGGGCGGATCGACGCTGACGATGCAGCTAGCGCGCCTGCGCTACGGCATTGATTCGCGCCGCGTGCTCGGCAAGGTCGTGCAGATCGTGCGGGCCGTGCAGATCGAGCTGACGCACTCCAAGCGCGAGATCCTCGAAGCGTATCTCAATCTCGCACCCTACGGCGGCAACGTCGAGGGTGTCGGTGCAGCAGGGCTCATCTACTTTGACCGCCCTGCGCATCGCGTGAGCTTGGCGCAGGCTTTGACCCTTGCGGTGATGCCGCAAGATCCGAGTCGGCGCGCGCCCGATGTCGACGGCCGTGAGCCGCGGGCGCTGCATGACGCGCGCCGGACGTTGTCGCAGCTGTGGCTGGCGCGTCACCCCGAGTCGATGGGTGCCATCGCGCTGGGTGAGCACCTGCCGATGCGTCAGCGGCGCGATCTCCCCTTTGCGGCCCCGCATTTTGTTGCGGCGGTCCTCGGTGACCACCCACGCGATGCTTTTGTGCGCAGCACGCTCGATGGCGGCATGCAGCGCCTCGTCGAGCGGCGCACGAGCGCGTACGTGGCGCGACACCGCAGCGAAGGGATCGTCAACGCCGCGGTGCTCCTTGTCGACCATCGCTCGATGGAGGTGCTGGCCCATCTCGGCTCGGTCGACTTTGGCGACGTCGGCATCGAGGGACAAGTCGACGGCACGCTCGCGCGGCGCTCGCCCGGCTCGGCGCTCAAGCCCTTTGTGTACGCCTTGGCGCTCGAGCAGGGCCTCATTCACCCGCTCTCGCTCGTGCGCGATGCGCCGCATCGCTACGGCACGTACAACCCGGAGAACTTCGATGGCGAGTTCGCCGGACCGCTGAGCGCCACCGCGGCGCTCGTGCACAGCCGCAACGTCCCCGCGGTCGAATTGCAGCGCCAACTGCGCGGCGCGGGGCTGCACGATCTCATGCAGCGCGCGCACATCGCCGGCCTGCACGAGGCGGGTCACTATGGCCTCTCCATCGTTCTCGGGGGCGTCGAGGTGACGGTGAAGGAGCTCGTCGCGCTCTATGCTATGTTGGCCGAGGGCGGCGAGCTGCGCGAGCTGCGTCGCACGTTGGATGCGCCCCATCGTCTCGGGGAGAGGCTCCTCGGACGCGAGGCGAGCTTTCTTGTTCTCGACATGTTGCGCCACAACCCGCGCCCAGGACAACGCTTCGGTGCCGACTGGGTGCGCGACCACGTGGCGGTGGCGTGGAAGACCGGCACGTCGTTCGGCTTTCGCGACGCGTGGGCGGTGGGCGTGCTCGGGCCCTACGTGCTGTGCGTGTGGGTGGGCAACTTCGATGGTCGTGGCAACCCCATCTTCGTCGGACGCAGCGCCGCGGGTGGACTGTTCTTCGATCTCGTCGACGCCCTGCGAGCCAACGTCGAAGGTGAGCACCCCGAGGCGCCGGAGGGCATCAACGTCACGCAGGTGCGCGTCTGCCCGGTCTCTGGAAAGCTGCCGGGGCCGTCTTGCCGCCAGACCGAGACGACGTGGTTCGTGCCGGGCATCTCGCCCATCGATACCTGCGACATCCACCGCGAAGTGGCCATCGATGTGCGTAGCGGACGGCGGGCGTGTCGCGCCGATCCCCAACGCACCCGCACTGAGGTGTACGAGATCTGGCCGAGCGATCTGGCGCAGCTCTTTGCCGCCGCGGGCTTACCGCGCCGTGAGCCGCCACCGTATGCGTTCGAGTGCACGCTCGATGAGCGCGCCGCAAGCGGCCATGCGCCCGAGATCCGCTCCCCGCAGGCGGAGCTCGTCTACTCGGTGCGCGCCGATGCTCTCGGCACCGCGGTGCTGCCGCTGTCTGCCACGGCCGATAGCGACGTGCACGTGCTGCACTGGTTTGTCGATGGTGAGTATGTCGGCAAGAGCACGCGCGACGAGCCGCTGCTATGGCCCATGCGACCCGGGCAGCGAGTCGTGCGCGTCGTCGATGACAGTGGGCGCGCCAACGTGCGAGCGCTGCGCGTGGCGCTTGTCCAATAGCGGCGCGAGGCCTTTACTACTTGTAGCGGTAGACGATACGGCCGCGAGACAAATCGTAGGGCGTGAGCGCCACGACCACGCGGTCACCTGGCATGATGCGGATACGGAACTTGCGCATCTTGCCGGCGGTGTGTGCGAGGACTTGATGCTCGGGACTGATGGCCACGCGAAAGGTGGCGTTGCGCAGCTGCTCGACGACGGTACCTTCGACCTCAATGGCGTCCTCGGACGAGGTCAGCTCACGCGTCGGCGCGGGACCTTTGGCTGGGGCGCGGTTTTGCATCGGCGGACCGCCGCGTCTGGCACTCATTCGACTCTGCTCCTACACATGCTTCGCAACTCCCGTAGCTTTGTTGAGACTGCGGCTGCTTACCATCGATCGCGCAGAGCGTCAACGCACGCGGTCCGATGAACGAGAGGAGTTGACACAGCAAGACTGTGCGCCCACCTTTCATTTGTCCTTGCACTTTCTCTGACAGTGTAGCAGTATACATGCATTCTGGTAATCAGAATCAATCTCAACACAATTCGAGGTGAAACATGAGTGTATTGGTTGGCAAGAAGGCCCCGGAATTCAACACGAAAGCCGTCAAGGCGGGCGAGGTGCTAGAAAACTTTACCCTCTCGCAATTCCAGGACAAGAAGTACGTGGTGTTGTTCTTCTATCCGTTCGACTTCACCTTCGTCTGCCCGACGGAGCTACACGAGTTCCAGAACAAGCTCGAAGAGTTCCACAAGATCGGTAGCGAAGTGATCGCCTGCTCGACCGACAGCCACCACTCGCACATGGCGTGGCTGGCGACCTCACGCAAGCAGGGCGGCATCGAGGGCGTCAAGTACCCGATCCTCGCCGACTTCAACAAGACCCTCGCGCGCGACTACGACGTGCTCACCGAAAAGGGCGCGGCGCTTCGTGCCACGTTCATCATTGACAAGCACGGCGTGGTGCAGAGCCAGCTGGTGAACAATCTGGATATCGGCCGCAACATCGACGACACGTTGCGCACCCTCAAGGCGTTGTAGTTCACCGAAGAGCACGGCGAGGTTTGCCCCGCCAACTGGAACGAGGGCGACAAGTCCATGAAGCCGACCAAAGACGGACTCAAGGCCTACTTCGCGTAGCACGAGAGTGGCACCCCCAAGCTTTCTTCGCCAAACGCACCGACACAGTGGTAGAAGTCCACGGGGTTCTTCCACCCCGGACATGTCGCACTGCGACCTTAGGAGACATCATGCGTTCTACCTTGCTGATTGGGGCCTCGTTGTTGGCTCTCACCCTGACCGCTTGCGGCGATGAGAAAGCCGCCGGCGGCTCCACCTGCCCAGGGATCGATTGCCCATGCACGGGCTCCACCTGCGAGTGCGTGGCGGACGCTGCGTGCACGTGGGCTGGGGACACGAGCACCGGCTGTGACGCCTCGGGCGGCAGCTGCTCGTTTGCGTGCCTATCGGGCAACGACTGCACCGGCAGCTGCGATGGCTCGTGCAGCGCCATCTGCGCGGGTGGCAGCTCCTGTAGTCTCACCACCGGCGTGAGCGGCAGCATCAGCTGTGCCGGTGACAGCTCCTGTGCCATCACCACGGCCGACAGCGGTAGCGTCAGCTGCGAAGCCTCGGTGTGCTCGGTCAGCGTCGGCACCAGCGGCAGCGTCTCGTGTAGCGGCGGCGCCACCTGTCACGTGACGTGTACGGGCGAGTGCTCCGTCAGCTGTAGTAGCTCGACCTGTGATCTGACTTGTCCCGGCGACACGTCGTCTACGCCGCTTACCGGCAGCGGCAGCTGCCAAGCTCCTTAGCGCCGTCACCGTTACCAGCAACGTCATGGCATCGCAGTGCCCGCGCACGTGCGAAAGGCGAAAAACTGGGAATCGACACGAATACGGGCTAACACTTGTTTTGCGTTTCTGCTGCGACCGGAGGGCGGGAGGCGCATGGGTGGACGCACAACAATTTTGGTGGTCGACGACGAGGTGTCGGTGCAGGCGGCCCTGCGTCGCACGCTCGAGCGGGTCGGCTACGAGGTCGTGACCGCAGGCACGGGCGCGCAAGCGCTCGCGGTCCTCCATGAGCGCCCGGTGGACCTGGTGTTGCTCGACCTCCAGCTTCCTGACATGAGCGGTCTCGTGGTGCTCGCGCGCGTCGCCGAGCTCGCGCCTGCGCCACCTGTGCTGATGGTTTCAGGCGCCGGTGACATCGACAGCGCCGTGCAAGCCATCCAACGGGGCGCGCTCGATTTTTTGCAGAAGCCCGTGATCCCCGAGCGCATCGTCGTCAGCGTCCAAAACGCCCTGCGCTACCAGCGCCTCGCGCAGGAGCATGCGCAGCTCGCCGAAGCGACACTCACACCACCGACTCTGCTCGGGGACAGTGAGGTGATGAAAGATCTGCGGGCCATGGTCTTGCGTGCGGCGCAGAGCGAAGCGCGCGTGCTCATCTCCGGCGAGCACGGCACGGGCAAGGAAGTCGTCGCCCGTTTGCTGCATCACCAGTCGCGGCGCGTCGCGGCCCCGTTTGTCACCCTCAACTGTGCGGCGGTGCCGCGCGAGCTCATTGAAAGCGAGCTGTTCGGGCACGTGCGTGGCGCGTTTACGGGCGCGACGAACACACGGCGTGGGCGTTTCGAGCTCGCCGACGGTGGCACGTTGTTTCTCGACGAGGTGGGGGAGATGCCTGTCGATATGCAGGCCAAGCTCTTGCGGGTGTTGCAGGAAGGTAACTTCGAGCGCGTCGGCAGTGGCGAGCCCGTCCCTGTCGATGTGCGCGTCGTCGCCGCCAGCAACCGCGACTTGTCGCGTGCGGTAGCGGCGGGAGCTTTTCGCGAGGACTTGTATTATCGCCTGGCCGTCATGGCCATTGACGTGCCGCCGCTCCGAAAGCGCCTCGATGACGTGCCGCTCCTCGGCCGTAGCTTTGTTCTCGCCGCGACGAAGAAGAACTATCGCAGCGCGGTCGAGCTGCTGCCGGATGCCGAGCAAGCTCTCATGGGCTATCACTATCCGGGCAATGTGCGCGAGCTGCAAAACCTCATCGAGCGCATGGTCATCCTGGCCGACGGTCCGACGATTGGTGCAGCCGCGGTGCAGCGAGCGTTGCCGGTGACACGTGACGTCGAAAGCCCGAGTGATCCCCCGGGCAACGTCAATCAGCGCTTTCGTGAACAGGTGGAAGATGCGGAGCGTCGCATTCTCGCCGCGGCGCTCGCACGCTGCGACGGCAACGTGGCGCAAGCAGCGCGCCTGCTGCAGCTCGAGCGCTCCCATCTTTACAAGAAGTGTCGCGCCCTCGGGATGCCGCTCGCTCGCGTTGCGACATCCAGCGAGACGTCGTAGCTAGGCGGCCCGCTCGTCGGCCGGTAGGGTCGCGAGCGCTCGCTCCGCGGCGCCGCGCAGTGCGCTCGCTGGAATCGCGAGGAACGCCGCTACCACCTCGCTGTCAAAGTGCGTGCCCTGGCAGCGAAAAATTTCCGCCCGGGCCATGTCGTGGCCGACGCCGTCGCGATGAGGACGGCCGGCGGTCAAGGCGTCGAACGTATCGACCACCGCCACAATGCGAGCGCCCAAGCAGATCTCCGTGCCACGCAGGTGCGAGGGGTAGCCATCCCCCTGCCAGCGCTCGTGGTGTTGCAGCACGATGTTGCGTACGGCCGTCATTTCGCCGAGGTCGTCCAGGAGACGGGCGCCCAGATCTGGGTGACTCTTGACGACGCGCCACTCGTCCGCGGTGAGCGCTCCTTGCTTGTTGAGCACCTGCTCCGGAATGGCGAGCATGCCGACGTCGTGCACCAGCGCCGCCACTTCGATCTCGACGACGCGGGTCTCCTCGACCCCCATCTCCTCCGCGAGCCGTCGCGCGTACGCGGCAATGCGATAGCCGCTCGCCTTCTTGGCGGGATCGCGTGCCGCGAGCGCGTGCAGCAATGCCTTGGCGCTCGCGTACCGTGGATCCGTTGCGGCGACGACACCATTCGCACCGGCGCCGGTGGCACCCGGCTGTGCGCGCAGCTTGTCAAAGATGCGACGGGACGCATGGCGCTCCCAAGCCTCCTCCACCCCGCGATTCAAGAGCGAGACCAGCTCGTCGACCTGCCAGGGCTTGCGGATCATGTAGGAGATGCCGTGGTCGTTGACCGCGTCGCACGCCAGATCCAAGGACAGCTCGCCGCTCGTAATGGCGATGGTTGCCGCGGGCAGGAGGGCACGAAGCTCTTCGCACAGATCAAAGCCTGAGCCTTCGGGCATGTACAGATCGACGACGACGACGCCGAACGAGCCACTCTTGGCCGCCGCGCGCGCCTCGCTATGGGTGGTGGCGACGGTGACCTCCAGTCCGGACGCGCCGACCGCGCGAGCAAACGACCGGCAGACGTTCTCATCGTCATCGACGAAAAGCACGCGCGTGGGCAAGTCCATGCTCGTGCCTCCGTCCGAGATGGCTGTTGCGAGCGGTTTCGTCACGATGTCCTCCCCGGTGCCTCAATCGGCGTAAAACATGGGCTCGCGATGGGCGAGAAATGCGCGCAGCGCGGCCTTGTGTTGACTGTTCAAGTTGACGAACTGGATCCCCATGCCGGGGAAGACGAGCGGCGTTGCGTCGTTGTACTCGCGCACCCAGCGCACTTCGCCAAGGGCCTCGATGCGCTGCCCGCTCGGGAGGTTGACAGCAATCTGCACCCGCTCGCCCGGCGCGAGGATCTCGGCGGTCGCGACAAAGACTCCGGCGTCGCTCAAATCCACCGAGAAGCCCGTGAAGACGTTGCTGTCGGACTCCATCGTGACCGCGGCGTTGACCTTCACGCGATAGGCGCGGCGCAGGTCCGCCCCAGCGCTCGTGGCATCCTGTGTTGCGCCCGCGGCGTCATGCCCCTGGTCCTGCAACTCCTGCGCGGCGCAGTCGAGCCGTGCGGTCACCATGTGCAAGGCGCTGTCAAAATCGTTGAGGGTCTCGGCGAGCGTTTCCAAGGTCAGGCCGCGCGACATCGCGGCCTGGCGCCGCTCGTGCAACATCGCGAGTCGGTACGTGCTCTCCTCCATGCGCGGCGCTACGAGCGACGACATCTCACGCTGCAGCTCGACGGCG
This sequence comes from uncultured Bdellovibrionales bacterium, assembly GCA_964357695.1. Classification (GTDB taxonomy): domain Bacteria; phylum Myxococcota; class XYA12-FULL-58-9; order XYA12-FULL-58-9; family CAYHNK01; genus CAYHNK01. The sequence continues at coordinate 14,899 of CAYHNK010000015.1, forward strand.
GCATCATCGGGCTGACTTCGGACCAGCTCGTCGATCATGCCGCGCAGCAGCGTCGTCCCCAAGCGAAGCGCGAGCCCCCCCCGCTCAAAACCCCCGTGTGCCGCTTGGAGGTGCGTGTGGGGCGCGGCAAATGGCTGCTCGAGCTCACCGACGAGCTGCTCCAGGTCGGTGGATGACGGTGCGGACTCGATTGGTGCCAGGTTGCTCATCGTCTGCCTCCATGCGGTGGGCGCAGCTTCAAACAGAAGCAGGACGCGTACCAACGCGCGCAGGACTGAAATCACGCCACTTTTCCAGACGCACGCCAACCGCGGTGTGTCTGTATGGCCACAGTGACCGAGGCAAAGCGTGTCCCGATGGACACGCACGCAAATAGCCCTTCGACCCACTGGCGAAGGTACTGCGAGAAGCGTACAAGTGGCTCGCACAACGATCGGTTCGGGGCGGAGGGCGAGGTGATGACAGACAACGAGCTTGACGCGCCGCCTGAGCGGGAGCCACAGCTCGGGACGCCTGGGCAGTGGATGAACGGCGTCTTTGACGCGCTTGACGTCGCCGTCCTCGTCGTGACACCCGAGCGAACGTTCAAGACCGTCAACGCCGCAGCGGAGAGGATGTTCGGCTACGCGCGTGGCGAGCTCACCGGGCAATCGACTGCCATCCTGCACGTGAGTGACGAACGCTACGCGGCATTCGGCACGCGCATCCGCGAAGCGTTCGATCGCGGCGAATCAGCCCATTTTGAATTCGAAGCCAAGCGGCGCGACGGCGAGGTGTTCCCCACCGAGCACTCGGTAGCGCTGCTGCGGGACGCGGCAGGCGAGGAGATGGGCCTCGTCAGCATCGTGCGCGACATCACCGAGCGCAGGCGGGCGGAAGATGAGCGTCACAAGCTCGAAGATCAGTTGCGCATGTCGCAGAAGATGGAGGCCATTGGCAGCCTGGCGGGCGGGGTGGCGCACGATTTCAACAACTTGCTCTCGGTGATCCTGAGCTACACGAGCTTTGCCGTGCAGCAGACGAGCGCGGGCGACCCGCTGCGCGAGGATCTCTTGGAGGTGCACAAAGCCGCCGAGCGCGCCGTGGGGCTCGTGCGTCAGCTGCTTGCTTTTAGTCGCAAGCAAGTGCTGCAACCCGTCACGTTGAGCCTGAACCAGGTCGTCGTTGAAATCGACAAGATGCTCCGGCGCATCCTCGGCGAGGACATCGATCTTGTGCAAGTGCTCACGCCCGACCTGGGTGTCATCCACGCCGACCCCGGTCAGATCGAGCAGGTGCTGATGAATCTGGTCGTCAACGCTCGCGACGCGATGCCCGAGGGCGGCAAGCTCACCATCGAAACCTCCAATGTGCAGCTCGACGACCAGTACGCGGCCGCCCACGTCGGCGTCGTCCCCGGGTCGTACGTTCTGCTCGCGGTCACCGACACCGGCTGCGGCATGGACGAGCAGATCCGGGCACGGCTCTTTGAGCCCTTTTTCACCACCAAGACCACCGGCAAGGGGACGGGGCTGGGGCTGTCGACGGTGTACGGCATCGTCAAGCAAAGCCGTGGCAACATCTGGGTGTATAGCGAGCCTGGGCAGGGAACGACCTTCAAAATCTACTTGCCGTGCGCCAGCGCGACGGCCACCGATCCCGCGTCGCAGCCCGCGCCCGTGGCCGCGACGACCCAGAGCTCCGAGACCGTGCTCGTGGTGGACGACGAGGCGGCGCTACTTCGTGTCGCGAAGCGGATCCTGGAAGCGGCGGGCTACTCTGTGTTGACCGCGGCGGCTGGCGAGGAGGCGCTCCGGGTGAGTGCGGAGCACTCCGGCAAGATCCATGTCCTGCTCACGGACGTGGTCATGCCGCAGATGAGTGGCCGCGTGCTCGCGAAAGAGCTCACCGCGGCGCGGCCGGGCATCAAGGTGATCTACATGTCAGGCTACACCGACAACGCAATTGTCCACCACGGCGTGCTCGATCCGGGGACCCATTTTGTGAGCAAGCCGTTCACGACCTCGCAGCTGACGCGCAAGGTTCGCGACGTGTTGGATGATGACGCGCTCAGCGCATGAGCACGGCGCGATAACGCACTTCGTTTTTGCGCACGCGCGCGAGCGCCTCGTTGACGCTCGCCATCGGAAAGGTCTCGATCACCGGCTCGATACCGAAACGCTCTGCTGTCGCCAGCATCTCCGTGATGATGGCGCGCCCGCCGATGGGTGAGGCCATGATGCGCCGGCGCTTCTCGAGCAGCCAGCCGACGTTGAGCTCGATCGTCTTGGGTGGCACGGCGACAAACACCAGGGTGCCGTCGCTCGCCAGCGTATCGATGTAACCACGCCAGTCGCTCACGTGCGGCACCGTGCTCACGAGAATGTCGAGCCGATACGCGCCGCGCGGTGGGGCGCCGCCCGTGGGTACGACGACCGCATCGTAGGCGCCAAGATTCATGGCGAGCTTCGCCTTGTCGGGTGAGGTCGTAAACACCGTTACGCGATTGCCGAGGCGACTGGCAAACTGCACGGCGAGGTGCCCGAGCCCGCCGATGCCCAGCACGCCGATGTTCGCCCCCGAGCCCATGCCCGCGTGCCGCAGCGCTGAGTAAACCGTCGCTCCACCGCACAGCAGCGGCCCGGCGCTGTCAGTCGCCAAGCCCGCCGGTAGGGGGAAGGCAAAGCGTGCATCGACCATGACGTGGTCGGCAAAGCCACCGTGATGCCCAACGATGAGCCCGTCGCTGTGATCGCACAGGTTCTCGTTGCCCCCGAGGCAATCGGGGCAATGCAGGCACGCGCCGCGCTGCCAGCCGATGCCGACGCGATCGCCCTTCTTCAAATGCGTGACGCTGCGCCCCGTGGTGACGATCGTGCCGACGACCTCGTGTCCGGGAACGAGAGGGTAGCGCGTCATGCGCCAGTCGTTGTCGATCATGTGGATGTCGGAGTGACAAATGCCGCAGCTCGACACGGCGACGATGCAGTCCTCATCGCGAGGATCAGGCAAGTCGTAGGTCAACGGCGTCAGGTCCGCGCCACGCGACAACGCTGCGAAGGCGTGCACTTGCATGGGGGTGTCTGCCGCTTATCGCTCGTTCATGCGATCGAGCGTGGCCGCGGCGAGCTTGCCGGCAAAAGTCGTCAGCTGACTGACCGCAATCTCTTCGTTGGGTTGATGGTAGGTCTTCTCAGCGCCGGGCGACCAGCCGACCGCGTCGATGCCGTGCTCGACCAGCCCGTGTGCGAACGTACCACCGCCCGTGCCCGTGAGCTTCGCCTTGGGCGCGTGGCGCAAGATCGCCTTGACGATGGGTGCATGGGGCTTGACCTCGATGGGCGGCGCGCCGCGCTCGAGCTCGACGACAAAACGCAAGCCGGGACGGCGCTTGGCCTCCGCGTCGCAGATCTCTTTGATCTGTTTTTTGATGGCGCTCTCTTTTTGTCCCGGCACGTAGCGGATGTCGATGACCGCATCGGCGCGATCGGCGACCGCGTTGGGGGCACTGCCGCCACGCGCGAGACCGAGATTGTGCGTCGGGCTGCCGAGCAGCGGGTGTTTTTTGTGCACCATCTTGAGTTTTTCGAGCTTGGTGAGCGCCGCCGCGAGACCGAATAAGGCGCTCGTGCCGCGCTCGGGCCACATGGCGTGCGCGGCCTTGCCGTGCGCGGTGATGCGCAACACCGCGCGACCCTTCTCGGCGATGTTGATCTCCTTCATCTCACCGGCGATGTCGGGCACGATGGCCTCGTCGCACTTGATCTTGCCCTGTTCGAGCAGCCAGCCGAGACCGTAGCCGAGCTGTACTTCTTCATCGGCGATAGCGGCAAAGACCACCTCGCCCGGTAGGTGCGCCTCGTGCTGCTTTAAGATCTTCATCGCCGCCAGCGTCGAGATCATCGGGCCCTTGTTGTCGAGCACGCCGCGGCCGTAGAGCTTGCCGTCCTTCTCGAAGGTATCAAAGGGCGGGAACTTCCACAGCTCGAGACTCCCCGCGGGCACGGTGTCCGTGTGCAAGAGGTACATCAGGCGGCGGCCACCCGGCTTGCCGAGGGTGGCAAAAAGCGACGGGCGCTTCGGATCGCGCGCCTCGCGGTAATGTGGGATCTGCCATTCGGAGAAGATCCGTTCGAGGATGGTGACGACCCGCTCCTCGTGGCCGGGCATGTCCATCTCGTCGGGTCCGGCGCCAGTGTGGTCGGCCGGGTTGTAGTTGACGGTGCGCGCGCGACAGACCTCGATCGTCGTGTTGACGATGAAGTCGCGCATCGCTTCGCCCGCGGTGCTGATGGTCTTGAGATCGTAGGGGGTCGATTGCGGCATAGGTGTGTCTCCTTGGGATGCACCAAAGAGCCCCAAATGCCGCTGCGTGTCAAATGCTAGGCGACGCGCGAGTCGGTGCTGGCGACCGACAGGCTGCGGGCCATCGGGCGACGAAGACTTGCGCGTATGGGCGAGCGCGCAACGCTCGAGGCGAGCAGCGCGGCGAACACCGGACGTGCTCGTGGCCCAACGTCATCGGTGCGGGCAATGCGCTCGAGGCGCTCGGGCCGCGTGGGCTGACCGTCGATGCCGGTGCTCAGCGCGCGGTAAAGTGCCGCGTGGGTCGTCGACTCCTCGGGCGGTAGCTGTACGGGCGTGAGCGCGTCGCTGTCTTCGCCAAGAGCGTCGGTGGCATCGAGAGCACGGGTGACTTCTTTGGCCAGAAACCGATTGCCGCTCGCGAGCGCGAAGCGGCGTGCCGCGAGCAGCTCCTCGCGTAGCTTCGTGCCATTCGGCTCCAGATCGAGGCTCGCGCGCACGACCAGCAGCTCGGCGGCAAGGAGCGGCCAGGCCTCGAGCGACTGGCGCGCCAGCGCATCGAGACGCGGACGCGGGTCGAGTCTGAGAGCGTGCTCGACGCGCACGAGATGGATGTCGCAGGAGACGACGTTGTAGGTATGGCCGAGGTCCTCGTAGAGGTGCCGTGCGCGGGCCAGCTCGCGGCGCGCGCGTTGCGGATCGAGCAGCGTGAGCGATTCGCCCAGCAGACTGTGCGCCCACGCACGCACGTGGGCGTCCTCGATCTCACCGAGGTCTTCGACGAGCCGCCGCATGGCCGTAGCGACGCGATCGACCCCGCCTTGACGCAAGAGGATCTCGGCGCGCATCAGGCGTGCGCGCATGCGTGCGGTGGCATCTCCCTGGGCCGAGAGCTGATGATCGGCATCGACAAGATCGTGCGCCGCGCCGAGGTGATCGCCGCGCATCGCCCGCAGCCGCGCGCGCTCGAGCCGCGCGAGCGAAGCACTGCCGGTGCGTCCAAGCTCGTCGAGCACCGTGACCGCGCGATCCGCCTGTGCGAGCGCCTCGGTGAGGCGACCCGAGCGGCGATAGACCCGCGCCTGCAACACGCGCGTGAGCGCCGCACCTTCGGCGTTGTCGAGCTGCTCGTAGGCCTGCTTGGCCTTGAGCAGGCGCTGCTCCGCATCGCCGAGCTGTCCTGCCGACAGCAGCATCTCACCGAGCTTGCGCTGGGTGCGCGATAGACCCCGCAAGTAGCCGGACTCTTCGTAGCCACGCAGCGCCTCTTCGAGGAGCTCGCGCCAATTGCCACCAGCGCCGGCCATGGCGCAGCGAGCAAGCAGCTCGGCCATGCGCGCCCGGTCGAGACCACAGGCGCGTCGCATGTGGGGATGGATGAGACTGCGGGCCTCACGCACGCGTCCGTGTCGTGCGAGGGTGCGGGCCCGCTCAAGCGCTTGTGCGGGTTGACTGGGATCGCGCAAGATCCCGGCCTCGCGCAAGATTTTGGCATCGAGCTTGCCGCGCGGAGAGCGGCTGGTAAAGGCGACGGGCGCTCGTGACATTCTCATTCCTCCGGTGCACCAGCGTCGGGGGACCTGGCGCAAGACACACAACCCCGCTATTGTCGGCATCGCCTTAGCGTGCCGTCATCAACAACCAGCAGTACGTTTGGGGGTTACGACTTCTGACTCTAGCCATCTACGGTATCGTCTCGTGATCCGAAGCTGTTGCGCCTAAATCGCACCGGGAGAACGAAATGGGCACGGTCTGCGTACTCGGAGGTGGCAGCTTCGGCACGGCGCTCGCCGACCTGCTCGCGCGCCAAGGCCTCACCGTGCACCAGTGGCTGCGCGACGCATCGCGCGCCGAAGAGATGCGCCGCACGCGTCGCAATCCCGAGCACCTCTCGGAGCTCGAGGTGCACGCCGGCATCGAGCCCACAGCGGACCTCACGCACGCGCTCGCTGGTGTCGACTGGGTGCTCATGGCGATCCCGAGTCCCGCGGTGCGCTCGGTGCTCGAAGCGGTGCGACCCCTGCTCGCGCCGATACCGCTGATGCTCGCCACGAAGGGCATCGAGAACGACACCCTCATGACCATGCACGAGGTGGCCCTCGACGTGCTCGGACCCAGTTGGGCGCATCGCCTGCTGGCGCTGTCGGGCCCGAGCTTTGCGCGCGAGGTGATGCTCGGCTACCAGACCGCCGTGGTGATTGCCTCGCAGGACGCGCAGCTGGCCGACTGGGCGTGCCGCCTCATGTTCACCGACGCCTTTCGCCCCTACAGCTCCACCGACATCATCGGCGTCGAGATGGGTGGGGCGCTCAAGAACGTCATGGCCATCGCCGCGGGCGCGATCACCGGCCTCAAGCTGGGCGACAACACGCGTGCGGCCCTGATCACGCGCGGCCTGGCGGAGATCACCCGCCTCGCGGTAGCCAAAGGCGCGCACCCGATGACCCTCGCGGGTCTGGCCGGCGTCGGCGACCTCGTGCTCACCTGCACGGGCGCGCTCTCGCGCAATCGGCGCATCGGTCAGCTCCTCGGCGAGGGCAAGTCGCTCACTGACGCCATCGCCGAGGTCAAAGAGGTGGCCGAGGGCGTGCGCACCACCAAGTCGGCCTACGCGTTGGCGCAAAAGCTCGGGGTCGATGCACCCATCACCTCGGCCATCTACAACGTCATCTACGGCGACCTCGAGGCTCGTGAGGCGCTGCTGGGCCTCTCGCGCCGCGAGCTCAAGCGCGAGCGGGAGTACTGACACGCCGGGCGGGTCGTGCTAAGGCCCATCGCCATGCATCGACGCCTCTTATTGCTCGCACTTTTTGCCGCCCTCGGCTGCGGCAGCACGCCGCTCGGTGACGGCATTGGCCAGCCCCCGGCGAGCTATCTGCCGCTGCCGCACTTGCTGCCGCTCACCGTGCGCGAAGTCTACCGCGCGGCCACCGGTCCGGACGTCTCCTTCGTCGAGATCGCCAACGACAGTACGACCGAACAGGCACTCGCCAACCTGTCGCTTTGCGATGCGCACGGGTGCCAATCGCTCGCCGGCGAAGCGCCGCTCCCAGCCGCGGGCGAGCCCGGCAGTCGTCGTGCCATTACGGTGCCGGTCTACGACGCTATGACCACGGGTGATGACACGTTCGCGCTCGTCGCCTCGGTGGGTGAAGTGGCGCTTGCTGACCAGGCGACGGGCGTCGTGCACAGCTACCTCGCCTGGGGTGCCGATCCATCGACGCTCACGGGCTCGTGGCAGGGCGCGGCGGTGTTGAGCGGCGTCACCGAGCCGGGCGACTTCGTGCCGGTGGCGTGGCCCATGCCGCCGGGCGTGGCTGTGGCGGGCGAGGCGGGCGTGCAGGGCTGCGCAGCGCCGTCGCCGAATACGACCGCCATCCTCGATGACACTTTGTGTGACGTCGCACCAGCGACCGTGCGCGTCAACGAGCTCTTCCCAGGCGCACCCGGCTGGATCGAGCTCTACAACGAGCAGGCAGTGCCGCTCTCGCTCTACGGCGCCCGGCTGTGTGTGGCGCCGCATTGCACCGTGCTCACGCGCGCAGCGATGATCCCAGCTGGGGGCTACGTGGTCATCGAGGTGGACCTCGGTGGCGATGCCGCCGAAGTGACCCTCGCCCTGCCAGGCGTTGCCGCAGCGCTCGCAGCGACCGGCTTGCTTTCCTACGTGCGTTACGGCGACTCGGCGCCAACGATGTGGATCACGCGCGCTGTTGCCGCTCTGCTGTGGGAAGACCCCAGCGCGGCGGCTGCCCCGCCGACGAGTGAGCAGTCGCTGACCTTCGACGCCGCCTCCGGATCCGGCTCTGCCGCGTGGCGCAGTGCCACGCCGTCCCGGGGCCTCGTCAACACCATCCCGTAAGGCTCGCCACGCGTCCGAGTGATGTCGACTGTCGACATCACTCGGCAGATATTGGCCGCAGTGAGGCGCGCAAGCCCGCGAGATCACGTGACAGGCGCCTGGCACGCCGTGTGCACAGCTAGTACCCGCAGATGTCTATCTGGGACATCGCTTACACCTTGAGGAGGAACTGACATGATGGATCTGCAACGAATGGCCAAGACCAGCATGCGACTGGCCGTACTGTTCGGCGCAAGCGGCCTGCTCGCCTGTACCGACCCTCAGCCCACCACCAACGACCCAACTGGCGAGACTCACCTGACGCTGTCGCAGGACAATGCCGGTGATCTTGCCTACTGCGACGCCGCCGAGCGCTGCGTCACCGTCTCCAATCCCGAGCAATGCGAGGTGCTTGAGCTCACCATCGACAACGGCACCGGTGCGGTGTGTGAGCGCTGTGTCGATGCGGATGGCAACCTCGTCTTCGATCGCTGTCAAGAAACCCACGTCGCGTGTACACTCGTCACGGCGCCGGAGCCGGACTGCCTCGTGTGTGCGCACGTCGATGGGCCGGTCATCTATTCGAGCTGCATCGCCGCCGCGCCGACCGTCTGCACCGCCATGCCGAGCCCGGATGGCCGCAACTGCGAAATCTGCTACGACGCCAACGGCGGTCCCGTTTACGACAGCTGTGGCCCTGAGTGCGGCAACATCGCCTGTCCGGCGGTGATGTGCGCGGAGGGCTTTGTGATGGTCGTTCCCCCGGGGGAATGCTGCCCACAGTGTCTGCCGCCGCCGGTGTGCACCGACGTGCTGTGCAGCAACGACTTCACCGTGCCCGAGTGCCCGCTCGGGAGCGTGTTGCAGCGTGATCCCACCGACTGCTGCGGCTTCTACTGTGCGCCGAATGTATGCGACATGATGATGTGTCCGATGATTGCGCTGCTGTGCCCCGACGGCATGCACCCTGACTACGGTCCGCCCCATTGCTGCGGCACGTGCGTGCCCGATGACATCACCGCACGGTTCTGTCGTGTGGACGTGGATTGCGGCGACGGGTTCCTGTGCACGACGACGCTCGGCGCATGCTTGCCGTCTCCCATGTGCGATCCCAACATGGAAATGCCGTGCACAAATGAGTGCTGGGGCGTCTGCCAGCCGCAAGACTACATCTGCCCCGCCGCCGCGGATGCGGCCGGTAGTAGCGGTGTCCCTGAGTACATGCCGCCCGCCGATTTGTGCGCGGGGCAGTGGATCCCGGGGGGCTTCGATGCGCTCGGATGCCCGCTACCACCCGTGTGCGTGTGCGTCGACGGCAGCATCAGCTTCGATGGCCTCTGCGCCGATCAGTGCGCCCAGACCGCGTGCTTTGCCCCGCCGCCCACCTGCGAGCCGGGCTCGCATCTCGTGCTCACCTACCCCTACTGCTGCGGCGCCTGCCTTCCCGACGACCCGGTGACGCTGTTTTGCACGTCCGATTTGGACTGCACTGCCGGGTCGTTCTGTAGTACGCAGCTCGGCGACTGCCAGGTACCTCCGGACTGCGCCGTCGGTGGTACGACGGGCTGTGTCGCTGTGTGCTACGGGGTCTGCATGGTCGGCAGCGGCGGCTGCTTTGACAGCGACGGCCTCGATCCCTTCGTCGCTGGTACGGTGAGCGGCAGCGACGGCTCCGGCGTACCGTACGAGTACAGCGACCTGTGCAGCGACGATGGCCACACGTTGACCGAGTTCTGGTGCTACGAATCACCGCTCGGCAGCGGTATGTGGGTCGCAGGACAAGCGGCCTTCCCCTGCGGCACCGGTTGTAGCGCTGGCGCCTGCCTCCGGTAGCACAATAATAGCCGGCGGCACTCGCGCTTCTCGTGGGTGCCGCCATGCTGCGCTAAGATACCCCCATGGTCGAGCTCGTCCCCGGCACGCAGGTCGTTACGCGCGACGAGCCGCAGCGTCGCATTCGCCATTTGCTCATCGAAGTGCGACGCGGTCCCGAGCGCGGGCGGCGCATCGAGCTGCGCGCCGATCCGGTGCTCGTGGGCAGCGCCGTCGGCTGTGATCTTCAGCTCGCCGATCCCACCGTGAGCGGCGTGCACGCGGAGATGCAGCGCACGGATCATGGCTTGCTCGTGCGCGACCGAGGCTCGACCAACGGTACGTTCGTCGACGGCCATCGCATCGAGGCCGTGTATGTGGCCAGCAAGGCCACGGTGCGGCTCGGCGAGACGGAGCTGCGCCTGCAGCTGCTCGACGAGAGCAGCGAGCGCGAGCTGGCCGACGAAGATCGCTTTGGCGACTTGCTCGGCTGCTCGGTGCCGATGCGCGCCGTCTTCGCGCAGCTGCGCCGCCTCGTGGCGACGGACACGACGGTGCTCATCAGCGGCGAAACGGGTACCGGCAAGGAGCTGGCCGCGGCGGCTCTGTATGAGCAGGGTCCGCGTCGCGCCGCGCCGTTCGTGGTCGTCGACTGTGGTGCCATGCCGGCGGGGCTCATCGAGAGTGAGCTCTTGGGTCACGAGCGTGGCTCGTTCACTGGTGCCGAGCGACGTCAAGCGGGCGCCTTCGAGCGCGCCCACGGCGGCACGCTCTTTCTCGACGAGATTGGCGAGCTGCCCCTCGCGCTTCAGCCAGCGCTGCTCGGTGTGCTCGAGCGCCGCGAGACGCGCCGCCTCGGCGGCAGTGCGCCCATCTCAGTGGACGTGCGTGTCATCGCCGCGACGAATCGCGATCTCGCCGGCGAAGTGAGTCGTGGGGCCTTTCGCGCCGATCTCTACTATCGCCTGGCCGTCGTGGAGCTGCGTCTGCCGGCGCTGCGCGAGCGTCCGGACGACGTCGTGCAGCTGACCGAGTACTTTCTTGCCGAGCACGGCGCGCCGCCCGACAGCGTTTCTCCCGAGATGATGGCGCAGTTGCAGAAGCATCCCTGGCCCGGCAACGTGCGCGAGCTGCGCAACGTGCTCGCGCGCGCGGTGCTGATGAGTGAGCCGCCTCGCCCCGCAGACGCGC
>CAYHNK010000015.1:26036-28842 GCA_964357695.1 uncultured Bdellovibrionales bacterium
CGTCACGAGCGGCCACGACGACCGTAGCGAGCACCGCGTCGGCGCCGGACATCGATCGGCCGTTCAAGGAGCAAAAGCAGGAGCTCATCGCGCGTTTCGAGACGGCCTACGTCGAGGCGCTGCTACGGGCGACGGACGGCAACATCGCCGCGGCGGCGCGGCGCGCCGATATCGATCGCATGTATCTGTACAAGCTGCTCGCGCGCACGCGCGACAAGTAGCGATCGTTGACGCAGGAGGCCAAAGTGCGCTCGCGTCGACGCCATCGTGGTCCAAGGTCACGCGCCTGAGGCCGAGGGGCTTCACAATGCGTCGCACGAGCCCTCGGGCGCAAGGTGCTTCTCGAACAGGAAGCGCGTCAGGCCGAAGTGAGAGAGGTACATCAGCGCCCCTCCTTCTCGCTGGCGATGGGCTGGCTCTGCGCGGCGCGGTCCGCGAGAAGCAGCTGCGAGTGAGGCACGGCGGGGCCGGCTCTCAGTGCCCAGGAGCGCGAGCAGAAGGCACCGAGAAACGCGTATGGGTTCGACTTGCACGCCGGCGCCCGGGCATCCGCCAAGGACCAGAAAGCTCGCGAGCGCCTGTGTCGGTATCTGGTGCGTCCGCCGCTGTCGAACGACCGCCTGACGCGCACCGACGACGGGAGGTACCGCATCGCGCTCAAGCGCGTGTGGGACGACGGTACCACGGCGATCGTCGTCAGCGGCGAGGAGCTCGTGGGTCGTCTCGCGCTGCTCGTGCCGCCGCCGAGGGTTCATACGACTCGGCATTTCGGCGTCTGGGCACCACGCTCGGCGCTGCGTCGACTCGTCGTGCCGACTCCCCCCGAGACACCGCAGGTGCAGAGCAGCGAGGGTGCCGACCGACATCACTCGCATCGCTATCGGCTGACATGGGCGCAAGCTCTGACGAAGATGTTCGAGATCGACATCGCCGTTTGCCCGCGGTGTCGTCAGCGAGGGATGCAGCAGATCGCGGTCATTCACAACGCCAGCGTGCGGCGCGCGCTGCTGGCGTCGATGGCGCGCAAGGAGGAGCCGCCGTAGTTGTCGCGCGCGAGGTGTCCCCGTGCAATGTTGTGGCCGTTGCGCAAGGTCTTTGCGACGGCACCGGTGTGCGCAGTCGACGCCATCGCGACTCGTGCGGCCTCGCCCGCCCGTCGGCCGCGGGCTGGTGAACAACGAATCGTGGTCGAAACAACGCGATCGCGACCGAGATGGGCCCACCTACACCGCTCGTCGCCTGATGAAGTGCTCGTCGAAAGCCTCTGATTCTGCTTATGAGCCTCGCTGGCGCCGCCACGGCGAAATGGGCCGAGGCGGAGCTTGGGCGCGCGGAGATCGAGCGCTCGACGGAGTCGCAGCAGATGGGCGCTTCGAGTCAGCGTGAGGGCGTCAACGTCAATCGCCAGGTGGCGCAGGAGGCGGTGGTGCTCGCTTCCGAGCTACAGACGTTGACGCCGATGCAGGGGTATTTTCGCAGCGTCGGCACGCCGGTGATGAAGATCGCGTATGGCGTCGACGGGCTACCACGCCCCGTCGGCGAGCCGGCGTTTGTAGCGGGGCCCGAGGTGTCGGAGCTGGAGGTGCCGCAGCGGCTCGAGGCCATGCGCGCGCTGGATGGCGCGCGCGAGGCGGTGAGTCGGCGAGATCCAGAGCGAGCGCTTCCCCGAGTTGATATGCTACCGCGTAGCATCCTTGCGTGCCTTCGGTCTTGCGACAAGTGTCGATTTCGACTCCGGCGGCGTCACGGACACGTACTCGAGGCTATCGTCAACAAACCGCGACCTCACGACTTCGGGGTCTGAATCGACCGGCTCTGCGCGCACCGCATCAGGCTCTGACGACGGGAACCCGCGGTTGCACACCGCATCCACCATCTCTTCCAGACGCTTGCACCCGATATGCGGGCGCAGCAGCTCTAGCGCTCTGCCCGGCTCTGCCGCCGCGACGGTGTATTCCTTTCCATCGTGCCGCAGACCCCACGGGACATAATTTGGACCTTGCGATGCTGTTTCGAGCTCCATGGACCCGTGTGGTGTCTCGATCTTGATGGTGATGCTCGGGTAGTCGTCGGTGTGCTCCAACATCGGCGTGTACCTGCCCGACGCGACCGTGGTCTTGGCCAGCCGCGACAAGACGGCCACCATCGTTCGCTTCGGCACCGACACTTCCAGATTCTGCACGGTTTCCCTTTCACCGTATCCAACGCGGAGGGACGCGGAACCGGCAAACGTCCCGTCGCGCTGCCGATTCAAATTCGCGCGGAGCACAATTGGAGCGGCTTCAGACATTCCGTTCCACCCGTCAACGACGGTGATCTCGGTGGCCAGGCGTACTATGGATAGGTCCACTGTCATTTCCCTCATCGCACTGAACGGTCGGCCAGGAATCGTGGAAGCTCATCGAGGCCAATTCCCGTCTCGCGAACGATCCTTCTAACAACGCTTTTGCTGTTTGCCGCAACATTGGCGCTCCCAAAGGGAGCGTGAGGGCGACCCTGGAGCGCAAGGGTCGCTTTGCGGAGATTCGACCAGGACTGATTGGTCGCCGTGCGGATTGACTTGATGATTTCGGCGGCGTTACTGCCTGCGGCTCTTGACGGGGGCTTGCTGCGGTCTCCGCCGGGACCATCCTGCCGAACCAGTAGCAGGATGGGACGCCCGCCCAACACCTTCTTAAGATCGAGCCCCGGATTGATGACATACGGAGGGGCTGTGCAGACCGCATCGCGACTAAAGAAGAGCTCCCACGCCGCCTGGCGGATCGCCCGCTCGCGCGCCCGCCGCGGGAGGGTCCGCCACGGCGAG